>JBMNPV010000128.1:0-2777 GCA_050943775.1 Oscillospiraceae bacterium | reverse complement strand
GCCGGGGCGATCGAAACGAGCGACTACCGGGAGGACGGGATTTTTGTCGAAGCCGTCGTCCGGCCCGAGCTCTGGCCCCGTGTGCGGGATTACGAGATCAAAAACTGAGCATGCAGCCCGCCGCGGGCCGCATCGAAAGGAAAGCCTTCGCCCTGCGCGAACGGATTTCCTTTTCCGCTCCCCGCGAAGCCGAAAGGCTTCGCGGGGTCCCTGTATGTCGGTCTGAGAATACATAGATTTCACGGAAAGGAGCCGCCATGGATTCCTATCTGGTGCCCGCCGGGGACGGCGAGGCGGAGTTCACGGAAAAACATTCACGTTTCATCGGCCGCGTCCGGCGGACAGACACCGAGGAGGATGCGCTCTCCATGCTGCGCGAGATCCGCGAAGCCCACCGCGACGCGACGCACAATGTCTTTGCCTACCGCATTTGGGAAAACAATCTCACCCGCTATTCGGACGACGGCGAGCCGGCAGGCACCTCCGGTCTGCCGACACTCGGCGTATTCACCGGCGCGGAGGTCACAAACGTCTGCTGTGTCGTGACGCGCTATTTCGGCGGCACGCTGCTGGGCACAGGCGGCCTTGTCCGCGCCTATACAAAGGCGGCCCAGCTTGCGCTGGAAGCCGCCGGGATCGCCCAGATGGCTCTGTTCACGCGCTTCACGCTGGCGCTCCCCTATCCCTTTTATGAGCGCACGCAGCGTCTGCTTGCGGCCTATGGGGCTGTGACGGAAAGCGTGGACTTCGGCACGGATGTCCAGATCGAAGCGCTCATCCGCACGGAACAGGCGGACCGCTTTGAAGCCGCACTCACAGACGAGAGTGCGGGCCGGGCCGTCATTCTGCGCGGCGAGAGCGAGTTTCGCGCAGGCCCTTATACAAAAGCTTAAACCGGAAACCGCTTTGCCGCGGCGCTGCGCGCCGCGGCAGTTTTTTTCTCTCTCCCCAATACCGCGCGATTTTTAGGTGAGTTTCGTGTTCGGATAGTAATGCGCCAGAATCTCGGCGCAGCTAAAGCCGCTTTTCGCCATTGCGTTCGCGCCGTACTGCGACATGCCGAGCCCGTGTCCGTAGCCTTTCACCGTAAAGACGAATTTCCCGTCCGCATAGGACAGCGTAAAGCAGGTGCTGCGCAGGGCAAAAAGCTTTCGGACCTCCGTGCCCGTCAGCGTGACCCCGCCGACAGGCAGGCTCCGCACCCGCCCGCTCTCGTCAAGTTCCGGCTGACCGGCCCACGTGGACGGGTCCTCGCCGAACTGCGCGTCCGGCTTGTAGCCCAGTACTGTTTCCTTAAAGTTCTGCGGCGACACCTCCACCGTCGTTACAAAATCGGGGATCTCCGCTTCCTTTTCCGGACTGCTGACGCTCTTTAAATACGGCACCTCGCCCCAAAGCTCGGATCCGTCCTCCGTTTTTCCTGCTGAGGACGAATGAAAGGAGGCAAGGATCGGCTCACCGTCATAGAGCAGTACCTGCCCGTCAGTGGAGCTCACCGCGTTTTTGATCGCGCTCAAATTGGTTTCAAAGCTCTCTCCCCAGTTCTTTTTCAGCGTCTCGTCATCGGCATAGGCAAGGCAGCAGCCCGCGCTTTTGCAGATCGCCGCCTGCGGATGCTTCGGGTTCTGGTGCGCGGTGCAGTAGAGAATGTAGGTCCGCGCGGCGATCGCCTGCGCTTTGAGCGCCTCCGGGGCGAAGTTCGCCGGCATCTCCGCCGCGACCGCATGCGGCAGATAGTCCGCCATCGTAACGCTCTGCGCGCCCTCGCCGTCCGCGACCGTGAAGGAAAGCTTCGCGTCGGCCTGCGCCGTATAGGCCGGCGCGCCGGAGCTCTGCGGCGAGGCTGCCTGCGGCTGTCCGGAAACGGCGCCGCTTTGCAAAAACAGCGCCGGCATGAGTATCCCTGCAAGTGCGAGCAGGACGGAGACACTGAGCAAACGTTTCATTTTCTTTACCCTCCTGTCGGTAGTGGTTGACGCTTCGGTAAAATAAGTATAAAATGATTCGCGGGGCGGACAAGGCCTGTCCGCCCCCTTGCTATTACTATTTTGACAGGAATGATGATATGCGTAAAACCACTCGCACGCTCTGCGGCTTCACCGTTGCCGCCGGCATTTTCGGAGCTTTCTTCCGCTGGGTCCAGCTCGGCCGCGCTGTCGAAGAAGACACCGGCCTCTTTATTCCGGGCGCACCCTCCAGCACTCTGATGGCGGTCTACCTTGTGGTCGTTGCGGCGGTGCTGCTCGTGCTGGTCCGCCGCTGCAAAGGCGCCGCCTTCCAGACGAGCTACCCCGCTGTGTATGCCGGCGGGGGGCGCGCTGTCAAGCCCGTCGCCATTCTCGCGGGTATCCTGCTTGCCATCGGCGGCCTGTTGACGATCACCCACGCCATGCACATGACGAAAGCGGCAACGGCCGGCCTGATCGGTACGCTCGATTACACGCCTGTTTTTGATCTGCTCCTCGGTATTTTTGCCATCATCTGCGGCATCGCGGCAATTTTCTTTGTGTTCAACGCCGGCAGTCGCAAGCCGGGACGGGCCTACTTCTCCTCCGCGCTGATCGTCCTCTTCCTCTGCTTCTGGCTCATCGCCGCCTACAAATATTCGGCGGACGACCCCGTCCTCTGGAACTTTGCCATCCGTCTGCTCGATATTTCCGCGACCATACTCGCCTTTTACTATGCGGCCGGTTTTGTCTATGACAAGCCCCGTCCGCTCGCGGCACTCTATTTCTGCCAGCTCTCCGCTTTTCTGGGCATCGTCACGGAGGCGGACG
>JBMNPV010000127.1:0-2924 GCA_050943775.1 Oscillospiraceae bacterium | reverse complement strand
TGGTCCCGCACGCGGATCACCACAAAGCTGTCCTCCTCGCCAATGGAGACTTCGATGAGCTTGCCGTCCTTGCCATACTTCGTGGCGTTGTCGAGGATATTCAAAAAGACCTGCCGCAGCCGCTCCGGGTCTCCCTCAATGAGCGGCAGCGAAGTCTGGCAGGGTTTGTAGTCGATGTCCATGTCCATCTGCCGCAAAAACTCGCCGTAGGCAAAGATGGAGTCCTCCAGCTCGGCCTCCACGTCGATCTGTTCGATGTTGAGATTGAAGCGTCCGTCCTGAATACGTGTGAATTCCAGCAGCTCCTCCACCATTTTGGTGAGCCGCGCCGCCTCCTTGGAGATGATCTGCACGCCCCTGCGCGAGTCGCCCTTGATCTCCGCATCGTAGAGCAGCGTCTCGCTCCAGCCGGTAATGGCGGTCAGCGGTGTGCGCAGCTCATGGGAGACGGAGGAAATGAATTCGCTCTGCATCTTCTCGGCCTGACTGATCTTCTGTGACATCTCGTTGATGGCGTCCGTCAGATCGCCGATCTCATCGTCATATTTCTTTTCTGCCTGAACGCCGTAGCTGCCCTCGGCGATGCGTTTGGCAACCGCGGTAAGCTCAATGATCGGCTCCGTTATGGTCCGGATAAAGTAGAGATTTGAGAGCAGCACAAAGAGCACCACAAGCGCTCCCACGCCCAACGCTCCCACGCCCAGCCGCAGGATACGCCGATCCACAAGCTTGAGGCTCGTCACATAGCGCATCACGCCGACGGTCGAGCCGTCCGCGTATTTCATCGGCGCGGAAACGGACATGATCCGTTCCCCCGTCGAGGGGGAGACGCCCGAAAAGCTCTCGATATCGCCGTTTTTGAGTGCCTCCGCGATATCCGGCGTGCCGGGTGAGGAGCCTGCAGAGATACCGTAGCTTGAGACCTCCACTTTCCCCTTGGTGTTCACGAACTGCAATTCGACGCGGTCTTTGTCCTCAAAAGACTCCGTGTAGCGGTAGGCGCTCTGGTAGAATTCCAGATAGCTCTTGCTGACGTAGCTTGTAAAAAATTCTGCGGCCGTCTGCGCCTTGTTTTCAAGGCCGGTCCGCACGGCGGCATAGTAGTAATTCCAAAGGCCCAACGTGAGCGCGACCACTGCCGCCGCCACGATCAGCATGATCAGCGCGATATCGTTTTGAAGCCAGCGGCCCTTGATACCGCGAAAATTGATTTTGCTCTTCAAGGTCCGCCGCCTCCCGTCCATTCAAATTTTCCGTCTGTCAAAAGCCCCACTTGTAGCCATAGCCCCACACGGTGGTGATGTAGGTCGGTATGGTCGGGTCGTCCTCGATTTTGATGCGCAGCCGCCGGATATTGACGTCCACGATCTTGAGCTCGCCATAATAATCCCGGCCCCAGACAGCCGCCAGGATCTCCTCGCGCGAGAGCGCCTTTCCGGGGCTCTCGATAAAGAGCTTCATAATGGAGTATTCGATCTGCGTGAGCCGGATGCGTTTCCCGTTTTTCTCAAGCGTACGGTTGCGGGTGTTCAGACGGAACGGACCGCTCACGATGTCGCCGTTGGCCGCTTCATCAGCCTCCTCGCCGCCGGTGCGCCGATAGAGCGCGTCAATGCGCGCGGTGAGCTCCGCCGGTGAAAACGGCTTTGTAACATAGTCGTCCGCGCCCGTCATCAGGCCGGTGACCTTGTCCATTTCCTGGCTTTTCGCCGTCAGCATAATAATGCCGATCTTCGAGCCGGATGCGCGGATGCGCCGGCAGACCTCAAAGCCGTCTATATCGGGAAGCATGACGTCCAGCAGCGCAACGCGAATATCAGGATTGTCCCGCAGTGCCGCAAAGGCTTCTTCGCCGGTCTCCGCCTCGATCGGCTCATAGCCCGAGCGTTTGAGGTTGATGACGACGAAGCTGCGAATACTCGATTCGTCCTCCAAAACCAAAACCTTTTTCATGGTCCCGTTCCTTTCGTTTCGGTGCGTCAAAGCGCGCCGGTGATCCAGTCCGTCGTAATGAGATGGAAGCGTTCCCTGACGTCTTCCTGCGCGTTTCCTCCGGCAGAGAGAAAACGCGCATCGTCGATCTCGGCGGCGTATACGACGGTGCCGCTGTCGAACAGGGCAAAACGCCCGCCAAGCTTTGCGCGGTCAGCGCGGTTTTCGTCTGTGAGCGTGTAGATCGTCAGTACGTCCTTTGCCACGCCGCTTTCATCCTGCAGGGAGAGAATGACCGCGAGTTCTCCCGAAACGGCGCTCATCCGGCGGGCGGTGGTCTTCCCGCGCCAGTCCTCCGGCAAAGTCAGATACCATCCATCCGTGTAGCAGTGGTACGTAGACGCGCACATGCTCGTGCTCCCGTCCGCGCTGCATGTAAACCAGTCAAACACGCTGCTCTCCGTGCTGTCGCGCAGGCCGTACTGCGTATCGGGGACCGGCACATCAAGAGACCCGTCGCCGTCAATATCGGTGCAGTAAGCGCCACCGTGCCGTTTAAAGCGGCTCTCGCCGGTTTCGGGGTCAAGCGTGATGTTTTTGAGTGTGTCCCCGCTGAAAACGACGATATCCGTCAGCAGGCAATCGTCATCATTCGCGTCATAGGGGCCTTCCACAAAAGCGGCCGGCACGTTTCCCGCGATCTGCCCGATGCGGAAACGGTCCGCCTTTTTGAGCGAAGAAGAGAGCTGCGTTGTTTTCTGCAGTACATTCCGGTGCCGGGAAACGGAGAAGCAGTCCACTCTGCCGCCGTTTTCGCCGAGGCTGAGCGTGACAACGTCATCCCGGCCGTCGCCGTTCATGTCGCCTGTTTGAAAGTCGATGCAGCTTGCACGAAGAAGCTCGGACGCCGTTCCGCCGCTGAGTTTATAGGCGGTCATCAGCTGCATTTCGGACGCCGCCTCCCAGGAAACGACGATCTCGCAGTTTCCGTC
>JBMNPV010000126.1:0-3345 GCA_050943775.1 Oscillospiraceae bacterium | reverse complement strand
CAGATTTTTGAGGACCGCCTGGTTAAACAGCTGCTTTGTGAACGAAATAAAATATTTTGAGCTGTCGCGAATATCGTTGAGCCCCAGTGCATCCAGTGTGCGGTCAAACTCCGAAAGGCTCAGCACGTCGTCATCCGATTCATCCGGCCTATCACTATCGACGAGTTCGTACCCATAGGTGTTCCCGTTTTTCAGAAGAATCGGCTGGATATTGATATACATATCTCTGAACTGTTTCGCCGCGTCAAACGCTTCTTCAAAAAAGACGATCCGGTTGCGGCCGCCTGCCTTCGCACGGTAGAGCGCAATATCCGCGCGCCGCAGCAGGTCTGAAAGATTGCTGCCGTGTTCGGGGAAAAAGGAAACGCCCATGCTCAGCGTGCAGCAGTCTTCTATGCTCGGCATGGTATAGTTCAGAAGTGACTTTTCGAGCAGGGCCAGATAGTACTCCCGCATTTCGTCCCCATTCGCAAAGCGCCCCGGCGAGTGTTTATAGAGCAGGACAAACTCATCGCCGCCCAGACGGTAAATATGGCCCTTGAAATCTTCCTCACTGAGAAGATGGGCCGCCAAACGCTGGAGCATCGCGTCGCCGGTGTTGTGGCCGTATGTATCGTTGATGATTTTAAAATTGTCCAAATCAAAAATCGCGACGAGTCCGCCCAGTTTTTTCTGACGAATTTCGCTGACCATCACCTCAAAGTCTTCCTTGAGCTTTGTGCGGTTCGGGACGCCGGTCAATTGGTCGATATACGCCAGATTGTACATCTTTTGCTTCGCGCTGCGCTCCTCATCGACATTGCGCAAAACAAGCGCCGTTGCGCTCTTTCCATCCGTCCATTCGACCACATTGCGTGTGACCTCATAGATGCGTCCGTCCTCGTCCTTGATATCGGCAGTGAGCTTGTCATTTCCGCGCTGGGTGCAAACATCGCACAATTGCGGGAAAAAGCGGGAATACCCCCGCTTGCAGTTCGTCAGCGAGCGCTCCTCGGGATCGATCCGCTCCCGTGCGGGTGCGTTCAAGGCAAGCGTGGAGCAGTCGCTGCCCCGCACAATGGCAATCTCTGCGTCAAAAGCGTCCATAACGCTGTTGATCGTTTTATCCATTTGATTCGCTCTTTTGCCCGCACTGAACATTGCGTATCCTCCGCGTACAAGTTGATCTGCCAAAGCTGCCAACCGGACCTGCTAAATTTTAACTGGGTGTTTGATTATATCACTTCTCCTTTTCTAATGCAACGGATTGCGCGGAATGCGCTTTCAGGATATTTGGATGGCCGATCACGCGTTTCCTCCTCACAAAGAAGAACGCCGTCATGGAGGAGGATCCATGACGGCGTGACATAAAACTATTGAGAAAACAACTCCGCACTGATCGAGCGTTTGACGGGTTTTTCATAAAGGTCAGCTCAAATCAAACCCAAGTGCCAGCGGGCAACAGTTGCTTCAGACTCCAAGTCCTTGCCCGAAATGCGCTTTAACAGCTTGCCCGTGGTAGGAAGAAGCGCCGCGGCGTGAATGACGGTTTCCGGCGGATAGCGCTCTGCGAGCGCCGCAGCACCTGCCGTCGACAGGCCGCGAACGACCTCCGACCCGCTTCCGTAGATCCAGCGAAGCTCAATATCTCCGCCGCAGGGAGCGAACAGGATGCAGCCCGTCACACGGTCGTTTTCGAGCCACACGCGGCTCTCTTGCAGGAGCTCCTCGGGGCGTATTTTCTCATAACCGGAGCTCACAATGTGATGGTTAAAATCTCTAAGCTGATAGCTCCGCAGCGTATTCAGCGCAGCAACGTTTGCGCTTATCGTCCGGATTCCGGCAGCAAGCGGGCCCGAGAGCACGGAGGACAGCGGCAGACGAAAAACCGGCCGGGTTTCCGCGCACATAAAGCCATGCTGACGGAGCAGCGCCTCCACATAACTGTGCTGGTTTTCCGCAAGGCAGACCACCGCGTCCACGGATACAATCTCCGCCTGCTTTGCCCGAGCGAGAAGAGCCTCCAGCAGGCGGCCGGCGATCCCCCGATTCTGAAAAGAAGCATCCACACATATCCAGCGAAGCAAAAGCGAGCTGTCCAGACAGTCGGCAACCAAAGCGCCGCAGGGTACGCCACTCAAGGAATAGCCAAGCGCAATCGTCTCACCGCCCGCAGACTGTCCGGCTCCGGCCATCAGCGCAGAGTAAGCCCCGGGAGCGTTGGGGCTTACCCGAACGATTTCATGCATCATGCCGCATCACCTTTCTATTTCGTCTTTTTCACGGGAGCTTTGTAGAATCGGTCTCCGGGAAGCTGTTCGCCTCGCAGCCTCTGGTTGGCTTGAACAAGGACCCTCTCATCGTCCCCCGGCAGAGATTCATCATGCTGGTAGTATCTCACCATGCAGGGGTTTACCGTATCTAATGTCACGCTACCGCTCCATTGCTCGGTAACGTTTGCGGAGGATCTGTAAAGGCCGACCGCTCCCTGACGGGTAAAGGGGGTCACGACATACTGCTTTGTCTCTGCGGCAAAGCCTTCGCTCGTCATCGTGGTACCGTCTGACGTAACGCCCAGATTTGCCGCCACATGATAGCTGTATTTGGTCGGCGCCGTTTCACCATGCACAAGCTCCCTTAGCAGAGCATCCGTCTCTTCTTCGGACAAGGGAGCCTTGGGATCTGCCGTGAGCCGCTGCTTCAGATCGGTTATCATAGCGGCGAACTTGCCCCGGTCCCTCAGTGTAAGCTCGTCCATGTGTGATGATGCGTACTCAACAAACTTCAGCGGATTCTCAATGACCTGTTTTCCGGTGCGATAGGTAAAATACTTGTCCTGGCTGCCCATACAGGCGCTTCGTATGCCTTGAATAAACTCGCCGTTGGCGGAGCAGGCATTGGGGATCGGCACAATCGGGTCGTCACTGTCCATATCCCGAATTTTCATGAGCTCCGAAATTGCGGCGTCCACATCCGCATACATGGAACCCACAGCAAGCACCTGCGCCTTTTGCTCCTCGGAGAGCGGTGCGTCTCCGTTTTCCGCAAACATAGTCTCCAGCATACGCTGATGCCGCTCTACGAGCGTCAACGAATTGGGGTCTTTTTGCTGCGTTGGCGCGCCAATTCCGCATTTTTCGGCATTTGCGCAGAAGGTTTCCAGATTTCGCATGATCTCGCGCGGCGGGAAGGCTTCCATGCCGTTGATGAGCGCGTGGATATGCGTCACGATGGACAGAGCCTCTTCCTCGCCCACAAGCTCTGTCAGCGGCTGCAAAAACTCCTGCGTAACATCCGCAAGCGGTACGCTGCCCGGACCCGCTGTCCGCGTCATGGCAAGAGCATTGAATCTGCCCATGGAGTCAA
>JBMNPV010000125.1:0-3350 GCA_050943775.1 Oscillospiraceae bacterium | reverse complement strand
CTGCACCCGTGAAGCGGAACGCCAGCAAAAAAAGTGTTGGAACTTCGTTCAAGGTGTTTTTCTGCATCAGGAATGAGGTCCCCCAGATGAACGTCATCATAAAAAGTGCCGCTCGCCCGAGGATGTCATACCGGTCCTTATATTTTTTTACCATACGCATTTCCTTTCTCACCGAACCGCGGCCCCGGAAGGCCGGGCGGCGCAAAGGCCGCCCTATGGTATCAGAGTTTTTTCATGTTCTGCAAAGCCGCGCGCAGCATCAGCCGCTTAACGCCGCAGTCAAAACGGATCTCAATTAAAAAGTCGCCGCCCATTGGGGACATTTTTTCGATGACGCCTTCGCCAAAGGCGGTGTGCGCCACCCTGTCTCCGAGTTTAAAATCGGCGGCAGGTCTGCTTTCCTGTCTGCCGGAGAGCGGACGCGATGTTTTTGCCGCGGGGCGCTCACCCGCCGGTTTCCACGGCACACGCTCCCGACCGCCGTCGTCCCAGCTCCATGAGCGTCCGCTCCCTGCGGAAGCGAAGCTGTCGTTTCGGGGGGACTCGCAGCGTTCGATATACTCCTCCGGAATTTCACCGACGAAGCGGGAGGGATTGTTGCTGCCGGACTTGCCGAAGATCATGCGCTGACGCGCGCAGGAGAGCGTCAGCTTTTTGCGCGCGCGCGTGATGCCGACATAGCAGAGCCTGCGCTCCTCCTCCATCTCCTCCGGCTCGCCGATACTGCGCACGCCGGGGAAAAGTCCCTCCTCAACGCCAACGATAAAGACGTTGTCGAATTCAAGTCCCTTCGCCGCGTGCATCGTCATCAAAACGACGCTGTCGGCATTCTGGTCGAGACTGTCAATGTCCGTATAGAGTGCGACTTCATCGAGGAAGCCTGCAAGGTGTTCGTCGCCGGACTCCTTCATATAGCTCAAAATATTGGTTTTGAGCTCGCCCACGTTTTCGATGCGGGCATTGTTCTCGTCCGAGGGTTTGAGCTGCAGGGCCTTGATGTAGCCGGTCTTTTCAAGGAGGGTGTCGTAAAACTGATCAAGCGGCGTCGTCTCCTCCAGTGACCGCAGTTCATCCAGCATATAGATGAATTCCCGCAGGCGTACAGAAGCGCGCGCAAGCTCGGGGTATTTTTCGGCGTCGCGGATAACATCGCAAAGGGGTCTTCCCTCCTGCGCCGCAATGGCCTGTGCCGACTCGATCGTTTTCGCGCCGATCCCGCGCGGGGGGGTGTTGATGATGCGCGCAAGACGGAGATCATCCTGCGGCATGAGGATCACGCAGAGGTAGGCCAGAATGTCTTTGATCTCGGCGCGGTCAAAAAAGCGTGTACCGCCAATGATGCGGTAAGGGACGCCGTTTCGTTTGAAAGCGTATTCAAGCTTGTTTGTCTGGGCATTCATACGGTAGAGGACGGCATTCTCGCGCCAGTTGACGCCGGCGGCGAAATTGTCCAGTATACGCTGCGCGACATACTGCGCCTCGTCATTTTCGTTTTGCGCGATGTAGAGCGTGAGCTTTTCGCCCATGTCCTTCTCGGTCCAGAGTTCCTTGCCCTTGCGCTCGGTGTTGTTGCGGATGACGGCATTCGCCGCGCCGAGAATGTTGCCGGTCGAGCGGTAATTCTGCTCAAGCCGGATGACGCGGGCATTTTTAAACGACTGTTCAAAGGAGAGAATGTTTTCGATCGTCGCGCCGCGGAATTTGTAGATCGACTGGTCGTCGTCCCCGACGACGCAGATGTTGCCCCGGTCACCCGCGAGTGCGGCGGCAAGGCGGTACTGGAGATTGTTTGTGTCCTGATACTCGTCAATGAGGACATAGCGGAACTTCCGCTGGTAGTATTCCCGCACCTCGTCGTTATTCTCCAGAAGGCGCACAGTGTTATAGATGAGGTCGTCGAAATCCATCGCGTTGGCATCCTTGAGGCGTTTGGCGTAGGCGGTGTAAGCTTCACCAATATGAACGCGGCGGATATCGTTCTGCGCTTGTGCAGCTTTCGAGAAGTCCTCCGGCGTCTGCATGGCATCCTTTGCGCGGGATATGTAACCCAGCACCGTTTTGGGCGGGAACATCTTGTCGTCGAGATCAAGGTCCTGCAAAACGTGCTTCATCACAGAGAGGCTGTCGCTCGTATCGTAGATCGTAAAGCTCCGGTCATAGCCCAGCGCGTCCGCATGACTGCGGAGAATGCGCACGCAGGCGGAGTGAAAGGTCTGCGCCCAGATGTCGTCGGCCTTCTCGCCGAGCATTTTCGTCAGGCGCTCGCGCAGTTCACCGGCGGCTTTGTTCGTAAACGTGATCGCCAGCACGCGCCACGGCTCACAAGGCTCAATGGCGCAAAGGCGGCGGGCGCGGTCCATCTCCGGATGGTTTTTGTCCTGCGCCGCCGCTTCTAAGAGCGCGAGTTCATCCTCGCCCACGTTTGATGGAAGCTCATCCGTGTCGCTGCCGCGTCCATAGCGGAGAAGATTTGCGATGCGGTTGATGAGGACGGTCGTTTTACCGCTTCCTGCGCCCGCAAGCAGAAGCAGCGGGCCCTCGGTCGCCATAACGGCCTCGACCTGCTTATCGTTAAGGCGGGAAAAGTCGCGCGCAATGATGGTTTTCCTCGCCTGTAAAAATCTTTTTTTGAATTCTGTGTCTGTCATTTATTCACCTGATAAGTTGTCTGATTATTTGTGTAATTAAGCATCCGAGTAAAGCAAAAAAGTCTTTTCACGGGGAAAATGAAAAGAATTCGCAACATTTTTATTATACTAATAAATGCTGCGAATTACAAGGTAAATATTCATTTTGTTTTTGTATGAAGCGCCGGAAGTCCGGTCCTTCATTTGCTTTACTGTGTGAGCATTTCCCGAAGATGCTCCACAGCCTTCTTTTCAAGCCTCGAAACCTGTACCTGCGACACGCCGAGCACACGCGCGGCGCTCTCCTGTGTGAGACAGCGGTAATAGCGCAGGGCGATGACGCGCTTCTCCTTTTCCGGAAGCGCGCGGATGGTCTCGCGCAGAGCCAGATGCTCGACCAGCGATTCCTCCTGTGCGCCGTCGGTTAAGACCTGTTCCAGCGTAAAGCCCTCGTCTCCCGTTTCGCGCTGCAAAGACTCCGTCGGCCCGACGGCGGTCTCGGTGGCGGCAATGTCGGCCGGCTCGAACCCCGTTTCCTCTGAAAGCTCAGAAACGGTCGGCTCGCGTCCGAGCTGTTGTTCAAGCATGTTGCGCGCGCTCTTGATGGTCTGGGCTTTTTCCTTGACGCCGCGTGAGACCTTGACCGCTCCGTCGTCGCGCAGAAAGCGGCGTATTTCCCCGGAAATCTTCGGCACTGCATAGGTGGAAAACTGCGTGCCGAAA
>JBMNPV010000124.1:0-3373 GCA_050943775.1 Oscillospiraceae bacterium | reverse complement strand
CCCCAACGGTGATCCCGACGCGGGCAATATGCCGCGCATCGACCCAGAGACGAACCTCGGCATCGTCACCGACGTCTGTCTCAAGCGCAAGATCCGCAACTATGTCGAAACGGTCAAGGAGGGCGTACCCGGCTACCGCATTTACATCAAGGACAGCGTTCCGCTCAACCGCAGCGACGCAGAAGCTTACGCTTATCTCGGCGTAGACCCGAAAAATGTCAAGGAAACAAAGAAAAACGACAAGGAACTCGACGGCAAGATCCGTAATTTCATGTGCGAGAACTTCTATGACATCCGCACGTTTGGCGCGGTGATGACGACCTTCGTAAAAGCCGCGCTCAACTGCGGGCAGGTGCGCGGACCCGTGCAGCTCGGCTTTGCCCGCAGCATTGAGCCGGTCGTGCCGCAGGAGGTCACGATCACCCGCGTTGCCATCACTACCGAGGAGGATGCCGTGAAAAAGGGCACCGAGATGGGCCGCAAATTCATTGTCCCCTATGGCCTCTATCGCTGCGAGGGCTACGTCTCCGCCAATCTTGCCCGCAAGACGACCGGCTTCTCCGAGGAAGACTTGCAGCTTTTGTGGGAGGCTATCCTCAATATGTTTGAAAACGACCACTCCGCCGCGCGCGGCAATATGTCAGTGCGGGAGCTGATCATATTCAAGCACGACAGCGAGCTTGGGAACGCGCCCGCACACAAGCTCTTTGACGCTGTGACGGTCCGGAGAAAGCAGGACGTCTCCGTTCCGCGCCGCTTTGACGACTACACAGTGGAGATCGACAAGGCCGCTATCCCAGACGGCGTGACGGTATCGGTCATGGGGTGAGCTATTCGGAAGACGAATACCTCCAACTCTCCGGAATCCAGCACTTTTCGTTCTGCCGGCGCCAGTGGGCACTCATCCACCTTGAACAGCAGTGGGCGGAGAACCTGCGGACGGTTGAGGGGGACATCCTCCACGAGCGGGCGCATGACGAGGCCTTTTTAGAAAAGCGCGGAGATGTTCTGACAGTTCGGGGGCTGCGCATACAGTCCCCAAGCCTCGGCGTATCGGGAAGCTGTGATGTGGTCGAATTTATCCGCAACGAGAACGGTGCTTCGCTCGCCGGGCGCGAGGGGCGCTGGCGGCCGTATCCTGTCGAATACAAGCGTGGGCGCTCGAAGGAGATCGACGCAGACCGGCTCCAGCTCTGCTGTCAGGCGATGTGCCTTGAAGAGATGCTCTGCTGTGAAATCTCGGAGGGTGCGCTGTTTTATGGTGAGACGCGCCGCCGAGAACGCGTGGAGTTGACGGAGGAACTGCGGAGCGCGGTGCATGCCATGCTCACTGAAATGCACGGCTACCAGAAGCGCGGCTATACGCCGAAGGTCAAAACGGGCGCGCACTGCCGCGCCTGCTCACTGAATGAACTTTGCCTTCCGAAACTCTGCAAGAACCCATCGGCAGAGGTGTACCTCAAGGCCGCACTGGAAACGGAGGAGACATGAGGCACCTTTTAAACACGCTCTATGTCCTCACGGAGGACAGTTATCTTGCACTCGACGGCGAGAACGTGGTCGTGCTGCGGGACGACGAGACGCTCGGCCGCTTTCCCCTGCACACGCTGGAGAGCATACTCTATTTCGGCTATAAGGGCGCAAGTCCCGCGCTCATGGGCGCCTGCGCGAAAAACCAGATCGGTCTTTGCTTTCTGACGCCGAACGGCCGCTTTCTCGCTCGCGTCTGCGGCGAGACACGCGGGAACGTTCTGCTGCGGAAAAAGCAATACGCGGTTTCCGAAAACAAGACGGAGAGCACGCTGATCGCGCGGAACATGATTGCCGGAAAGCTCAGCAATGCCCGCTGGGTCCTGGAGCGCGCCACGCGGGACCACGCGCTGCGCGTCGATGTTGAAAGACTCAAGACTGTCAGCGCCACGCTTGCGGAAGCTGCAAAGCTTGCGGCTGTAACGACGGAGCCGGATATTCTGCGCGGTATCGAGGGGGAGGCGGCGACCCGCTATTTCGGCGTTTTCGACGAGCTTGTTTTGCAGAGCAAGGACGAATTTTTCTTTCATGGCCGTAGCCGCCGTCCGCCGCTTGACAATATGAACGCGATGCTTTCATTTGTGTACTCCATTTTGGGAAATGACTGCGCCGCCGCGCTGGAATCGGTTGGGCTCGATCCGTATGTCGGCGTTTTGCATGGCGACCGGCCGGGACGGACCTCGCTTGCACTCGACTTCATGGAGGAACTGCGTCCCTGCTTTGCCGACCGCTTTGTACTCTCCTGTATCAATACGCGCGTTATGCGCCCGGAACATTTTAAAAAGAGCGAGAGCGGGGCGGTGACGCTGACCGACGCGGGCCGCAAGGCGTTTCTCGCGGCATATCAGGAGAAAAAGCGTGAACAAATCACCCATCCGTTCCTCGGTGAAAAGTTGCCGTGGGGCCTTGCGCCCTATGTGCAGGCCCTGCTGCTGGCACGCTATCTGCGCGGAGATCTCGACGCGTACCCGCCATTCCTCTGGAAGTGACCGGCTTTTCTCAAGAAAAAAGTGTATCCGTGTGCAAAGCCCTGTGGGAAGCTTTTGCCAATGGAGGCTGAGATGCTTGTTTTAATAACCTATGATGTGAACACGGAAACGGCGGCCGGGCGAAAACGGCTGCGCCAGGTCGCGAAGCAATGTGTGAATTACGGGCAGCGCGTGCAGAATTCAGTGTTTGAGTGTGATTTGGACGCGGCCCAGTACAAGAAGGTGCAGAACATACTGGTGAAGCTGATCGACCCCGAGAAGGACAGCCTGCGCTTTTACAATCTCGGCAATCACTACAACAGCCGCATTGAGCACTTTGGCGCAAAGCCGGGCTACGACGCAGAGGGTACGCTGATGGTGTGAGTGCGAAACGAAAGCGCACATCGATTTCCCAACCGTTTCGCACCGGGAAAACGAGAAAAATACTGCCCATTATGCTATAATAACAAGTAGACGGAGGGAAAATCCAGCGAAAAATTGTGCAGAAAGCTCAGAATTGAGAGAATATTTTGAGCGTTTTTGCTGTCGCTCCCCACACGGGGAGCGTGGATTGAAATCTAAACCTTACGACACAAAGCGAACCAAACTTGGTCGCTCCCCACACGGGGAGCGTGGATTGAAATCCTGATTGGTGGGGACAGTTAGCGCCATATAACCCGTCGCTCCCCACACGGGGAGCGTGGATTGAAATATAGGCAACCAACGAGTCATATTTGTGCGGGTCTGTCGCTCCCCACACGGGGAGCGTGGATTGAAATTTTATGCGGAATTTGACCGGGGCGTGATTAGCAAGGTCGCTCCCCACACGGGGAGCGTGGATTGAAATAACTACGTCTATTATACCACAACATGTT
>JBMNPV010000123.1:0-3406 GCA_050943775.1 Oscillospiraceae bacterium | reverse complement strand
TTCCCGTGTACGCAGCCCACGCGTAGGTCCGAAAAGACGCCGGCCTGCAGCTCGGCGGCGTATTCCTTTGCCGATTTGAGGTCCATCGGCCGCTCTTCGCTCTCCTCAACGGCGGGGCAGACAATAAAGACCTGATGTCCTGCCTCGACCTGCTTCCGGATGAACTTCAAGATGCGTGCACGCATGTCCTCGCCAACGGCAAAGGTGTCCACCGTCTGCCGTCCCGGCGGCATCTCATCAATGACCGAGACATCAAGGTCTCCGTAGATGATGAGCGCAAGCGTGCGCGGAATGGGCGTTGCCGACATGACGAGCGTATGCGGACGCTCGCCCTTTGAAACGAGTGCGGCGCGCTGAGCGACGCCGAAGCGGTGCTGCTCGTCTGTGACAACGAGACCGAGATTTTGAAATTCGACGCCTTCGCTGAGCAGCGCGTGCGTGCCGACAGCGAGGTCGGCCTCGCCCGAAGCGATTTGGGAGAGAGCTTCACGCTTCTGCTTGGCTGTGAGCGCCCCTGTGAGCTTCACGACACGGATGCCGAAGGGAGAGAGCAGCTCCGTGAACGTGTCAACATGCTGACTTGCGAGAATTTCGGTCGGCGCCATAAAGGCGCACTGGAGTCCGGCCCGGTGCGCCGCCCAGATGCAGGCCGCCGCGACGAGGGTCTTGCCGCTGCCGACGTCGCCCTGCACGAGCCGGTTCATGGCATTGCCCGATGCCATGTCGCGCAGGCAGTCGTCGACCGCGCGTTTCTGCGCGCCGGTCGGGGAAAAGGGAAGGGCAGCATAGAATTCTTCGATCCCGTTGCTCGGAATTTTCGGCCCGCATTTTGTGACGCGGGCGTTTTTCATGCGTGTCAGCGCACAGGCGAGGACAAAAAGCTCCTCAAAAACGAGACGGTTTTCCGCAAGCGCAAGCGATTCAAAGTCCTTTGGAAAGTGAATGTTTTCATAGGCAAAGCGGTTTTGACACAGCCCCGCCTGCTCGGCCACCGCGTCGGGCAGCGCGTTTGGAAGCCGACCGGCACAGGCATCCAGCCCCTGCCGCACGGCGGAGAGAAGCTGTTTTTGCGACACGCCGGCGGTCAGTTGGTAGACCGGTACGATGCGCTCGGTGAGGGTGTGCGGGCCGTCCTCCGCTTCAAAGATTGGGTTTGTCATTGCGCGGTGTGCCCCGTCGCGTGAGACTTTTCCGTAAAAGACGTAACTGCCGCCGCGCCGGATGTTGTTTCTCAAATAGCTCTGGTTGAAGTAGGTGACGTCGGCGGAGCCGCTGTCGTCGACGATACGGAACTTGACAAGCTCCATGCCGCGGCGTATGCGCGTGAGCGTTGGTTCGGTGGCGACAAGGGCGTGGATGCAGCAGGGCGTGTCCGGTGGGGCGAGCGCGATGGGCACGCTTTGCGAGCGGTCCTCATAGGTGCGCGGAAAATAGCCGACGAGGTCGCGCAGTGTGCGGATGCCGAGCTTGGCAAGCGTTTCGGCCCGTTTCTCGCCGATGCCTTTCAGATAGCGAACATCCGTATCGAGCGCCGCCATGCGTGTCCCTCCTTTGAATTGCTATTGTGAAGATGATAACACAGACAAGTGATTTTTGCAAAAAAATGCGGCCGAAAAAGGGCTTGCGCATTTTTTCGGGATGTGGTAAACTATGATTACTTTCTGCGGGTGTGGTTCAATGGTAGAACGCGAGCTTCCCAAGCTTAAGACGTGGGTTCGATTCCCATCATCCGCTCCAGACAAAAACAGCCGGAAACCTTGTTACTACAAAGGTTTCCGGCTGTTTTTATTTATAGCATCCCATACTTTGCCGCAAATCGGTAAAGCATGGTCGCGCCCATTTCGCGGGTCATATTGTTTTGCGGGTATAAACCGTCGAGTATTCCCTCCGCTGTGGCCCATTCCCACGCCTCCGCGGCCCAAGGTGCCGGCACATCCTGTGCGAGGTTGTTGAGACCGTAGTCGCGCAGGATCTGCGGGTAATCGTTGTAGCTTATGTCTCCGTCGACATTTCCCGCAATACCGCTGATGGTCGTCGCTCCATACTGCCAAATGCCGCAGCTTTGCGGCGGGCTGGTCGGGTTCGGATTTGTCTGCCACGATGCCAGCCACAAATCATAGCGCGCCGCTGTGTCGCTGTCAAAATAACGCTTTAGATAATCCGGATTGGAGTAAAGCATGGCATAATAAAAATTTGCTTCGAGAGTTCCGCAGAAAGCCTGTGCCATTGCGCTGGCAAGCGCTTTGGTGACGGTTACACCGGCGTTTGACGCGTGTTCTACGCTGGCATACTCAAAATCGAAACAAACCGGATATTCTACCGTATAGGGTTCAATCGCGGCAAGACAGTAAAGCGCCTCCTGTGCTGCGTCCGTTGCCGTAAGCGCGTAGCTGAACCAGTAGACGCCGCAGGGAATGCCCAGCCGGTTGCACTCGGTGATGTTTCGCACGAATTGCTTATCAATATTGCCTCGTCCGTAACCAGCACGGAGCATGGCAAAATCGATGCTGCCGTAAACGCTGTCCCAATCAATTGTTCCTTGATGTTCCGAGACATCAATTCCTCTGGAATAAGTGCTCATAGCACACCTCCTACTGGCCCGCATGGTCCTTTGACCCCGCGTGTTTCAGAACTATTCTATGTTGGCTGTCACAGAGATGTGAACACAAATCAAAAGATCTTACATAAAACTTGCAAAGAAAATTATATAAAATGCTTGACAAATTATTTTGCGCGGTCCATGATATAATCAAAGCAGATTCCCCGGGAGGTGCAGCATGAAGAAAAATTTATATAGTCTCATTTTATCGGACGATGTGGTGAACGAGGTCGATGTTCTCGCGCATCAGGCGGGGATGAGCCGCTCGAGCATGGTTAACCAGATCCTTGCCGAATACTGCTCTGTCGTAACGCCGGAAAAGCGCATCAATGACATCTTTCGGGCCATTGAAAACATTCTGACTCCGTCGCGCGAACTGGTCCCGTTTTTTGCCCCGAACGCGCTGACTATGTCGCTCAAGTCGAGTCTGCAATACAAATACCGGCCAACGGTGAAGTATGAGGTCGGACTCAACCGTTCGGGCGGGGATACGCTCGGCGAACTGACAGTCGTTTTCCGCACGCAGTCCTCCGAGCTGATCGCCTGTATGGCGGACTTCTTTCGCCTGTGGAAACAGATCGAAGACCGCTATCTTGCGTCCCATCTCGAAACGCCGCCGGATTACGCGCTCTACGACACGCGCTTTGTGCGCTCAATTGCGATGCCGCGCGGCGGGGAGCTCTCTTCCGAGAGCATTGCGCAGGCGCTCTCGGACTATATTCAGCTTTTTGACCGCCTGCTCAAGGGCTATCTTGCAGGCCGTCTCAGCGTCAGAGACGTTGAGACGGAATACGTCGCGGACCTTGC
>JBMNPV010000122.1:0-3475 GCA_050943775.1 Oscillospiraceae bacterium | reverse complement strand
TTGTAGCCTTCCGCGCGGAGCTTCTTGAGGTGTACGTCCTTGCCGACCTCATAGCCGGTCTTGAACTTGACGCCCATCTGGCGCAGAACGTCGATCTCCGCTTCGACGACGTCCTTTTCAAGACGGAAGGAAGGAATGCCGAGCGTCATCATGCCGCCGAGCTTCTTCTCCTTTTCAAAGACGGTGACATTGTAGCCGTATGTTGCGAGATAGTAGGCACAGCTGAGACCGGCCGGGCCGGAGCCGATGACCGCGATCTTGTGGTCGTAGTAGTCATGGAGCTTTTTGGGGACAAAGCGCTCCTTTTCGTTGAGGTCGATGTCCGCGATGAAGCGCTTGATGTCGTCGATGGCGACCGGCGCGTCAAATTCGCCGCGCGAGCACGCGTTTTCGCAGTCGTGCGGACAGATGCGTCCGCAGACAGCCGGGAAGGGGTTCTCTTTTTTAATAAGCTCGAGGGCTTCGATGTACTTGCCCTCCTTCGCCTTTTGAATGTAGCCCTGAACGGCGATGTGCGCGGGGCAGACTGCCTTGCAGGGAGCGGTGCCCGTGGCGACCGTGTCCTCGCGGTTGTCGCGGTAATCGGGGTTCCACATTTCGCGGCCCCACTCGTGATCATCCGGCAAAATCCGCTTTTTCTGCTCGATGGGAGTTTTCGTGCAGATCTTCTGACCGAGCTTGAGGGCGTTTGCCGGACAGGTCTCGACGCACTGCCCGCAGGCGACGCAGTTTTCGGGATTCGTCTCGGCGACGTAGTTGTTGTTGGAAGAGTTCGGTGTGTTGAAATACTTGTCCGTACGCAGGGCAAAGCAGGAACATTCGCAACAGTTGCAGATGCCGAAGATCTTGTCGTTGCCGTCGATGTTCGTGACCTGATGCATGAGGCCGCACTCCTCGGCGTGCTTGATAATATCCAGCGCCTCCTGCTTCGTGATGCGGCGGAGCTTGCCGGTGCGGATGCAGCTCTCGGCGGTATCACCGAGAGCGATGCACATGTCATGCTCAAGATGGCCGCAGCCCTCTCCTGCGAGACGGCGGGAGATGCGGCACTCGCAGTCGCCGACCGCGATGGATGGGTCGTACTTATCGAGCCAGTATTCGATCTCCTCAAAGCTTGCGCGGCGCTGCTCACCGTCAATTGCCGTGGCGACCGGGATGACACGCATCGGGCCGGTGCCGCGCGGGAGATTCGGGACCAGCTTGCCCATGCGGATGAGCGTGTATTCATCGAACGCGCGGGCGACTTCGGGGTGCTCCTCGGCCTGCTGTTTGTTCATGACCATGAGCTCATATACGCCGGGAACGTAGATGACGAGCGTGAATTCGTCTTTGCCGTTGCGGACACGGGATTCGATCACGCCGACGTATTCGAGTTCGAGAAGCTGCTTGTGGACGTATTCCTCGTCCATATTGAGACGGGCCGCGATCTCCGAGACCGGAAGATAGTGGCGCATGTCCATTGCGAGGGCGACTTCGGCCATCTCATCGGTGACGACACTCTCGAGACCGTAGTATTCGGGATGCGTTTCCTTGACGGGAGCATCTTCGCTTCCGCGGATCTTGTTGACCAGCTGCGCTATTTTTTCTCGCATGATGTTCCTCCTTACTTTCACTCATATCGATTCAAAACGGCTTTCCGCGCTTTCCACGGGCGCGGATGGATGCATAGTACTCTGGTAAGACCAGTTTAATAGTCGACCAGAGCAATGTCAAATCATCTTTTCGCTTTTTAGAAATCTTTGGCGAAAGTGCTGAAACCGGACGGGTGAAAATGTTTCACAATCGCGGAAAATCTGGTACAACCAAATATCACGGGTTCCAGATAATTACACGTGCGGACAACATGAACAGCGGAATATATGGATTATTACCATATAATCAATTTAATATGGATACAATTCCGTTAAAAAAGATGTGACGGCAAAGTGAACAGTCCAATTACGAAAACTTTCCTTTTTATACCGTTTCCGCCGCACGCAAGATTGACAGAGCACAACGCGGCCCGTATAATCGAAGCAGTGCGTTAAAGAAAAACGGAGGCGCCCTATGGCAAAAATAAAAATGATCCTCTCCATGCTGATTTTCGGCAGTATCGGGATATTTGTTTCGTGCATCCCGCTGCCGTCGGCGGTGATCGCGCTTACGCGCTCGCTGCTCGGCACGCTGCTGCTTGCGCTTGTGATGCTTGCGGGAAAAAGGCCGGCCCACTGGGCGGCGATCCGGAAAAATCTGCGCTTTTTGCTGCCGGCCGGCGCGGCGCTCGGCTTTAACTGGATACTGCTCTTTGAAGCCTACCGCTACACGACGGTGGCGGTGGCGACACTGTGCTACTACACGGCGCCGGTATTCGTGGTTCTGCTCTCCCCGTTCGTTTTAAAGGAAAAGCTGTCATGGCAAAAGCTGCTGTGCGTCGCGGTGGCGCTTTGCGGGACAGCGCTGATCTCAGGTGCGTCTGGCGGCGATATGCGCGGGATCGCCCTCGGTCTGGGAGCGGCGCTTTTATACTGCGCGATCGTTTTGCTCAACAAGGGCGTCCGCGACCTGCCCGCCATGGAGCTGACGTTCTGCCAGCTTGCAGTCTCGGCGCTTGTGATGCTGCCCTATGTACTGCTGACGCAGAGCGGCGCGGCGCTCGTATGGGGGCCTAAGACGCTTTTGCTGCTCGCGCTCGTTGGTGTGTTGCACACGGGCCTTGCCTATCTGCTGTTTTTTGGCGCGGCGGCAGAGCTTCCGGCGCAGACGACGGCACTTTTGAGCTATATCGACCCCGTGACGGCCATTCTTCTCTCGGCGTGGCTGCTGCGCCAGCCGATGAACGCGGCGCAGATCGCGGGAGCGGCGCTGCTCCTCGGCGCAACACTTGCCGGAGAGCTTGTCGGCAGACGGAAACCGGAGACGACAGCGGAATAAGGAAAAACCACAACAGTAAAGCCCACACAAATTCATTTTTTGTGTGGGCTTTATCTTTTTGCTATATGATTCTGAATTGTCGGATGGTGCCGAAAGTCATCACATCGGCCATCTTCAGGGCTTCTGCCTGAATGAGGTCATATTCTGTTATACTTTTTTCATATTGGCATGTCAGAGTGAAAACCGCCCCATTTTCTGTCATGCGAAGATGATCGAACAGCAGCTTTATCCACTCGGATTCACACCAGAAGCGATTGATGGAAAAAAGGAATTTTGCAATATCTTCAGCGTTTGTATACCATCTCCTGCGCTGTTGGTCCACTTGTTCGGTGTCCCCCGCCTTTGCCGCGTTGACCAGTTGGGCTGCAATCAGAAGGTGGTCGGTGAGAAGTTGCTGGAATTGCATGGCTGCCCGTTCACCATAAAAAGGTTTTAGCGCCTTGGCGAAATCGACAGGATTCTGTAATAGCCTTTTTGTCACAAACTGAAGGTCGGGAAGACCAAAGGCCGTACTCAGGATAAAAAGACGGGTCCATAGTACGTGCTCCATCCATAGTTGCCTAAA
>JBMNPV010000121.1:0-3495 GCA_050943775.1 Oscillospiraceae bacterium | reverse complement strand
TGGAACGGGTGGTGATCCGGCAGGGGACGATGCGCCTCATCTCCAAATTGGCTGAAAAAAAGACCTACCGGATCCGGAACAACAGCGACACGGCCCGCTCGGTGGTCCTGGAGCACCCGGTGCGGGCGGGCTGGACCCTGGTCGGAGCCAAGCCGGACGAAACGAGCGCGAACTTCTACCGCTTCAAGGTGGCGGCGGGGGCAAAGGCCACAGTCACCTTCGTGGTGGAGGAGGAGTCGCCGCATGAGATGCGCTTCACCCTTTCCTCCGTCACCCCCGACCAGGTCGAGGTCTGGGTCCGCGACCGCTTCATCGACCCCGAGACCGAGCGGCAGCTCGGGGCGATCACAGCCCGCCAGGCGGAAATCGTCGACCTGGGGCAGAGGATCGCCGCGCTGGAAAAGGAACAGAACGACATCTTCAGGGACCAGGAGCGGGTGCGGCAAAACCTCGAGCGGCTCGGCCAGGGCCCCGACGAAGCCGCCCTGCGCCTGCGCTACATCCGCCAGCTTGACAGCCAGGAAAACCGGATCACGGCCATGAAGGGGGAGAGGGAGAAGCTGGAAGCGGAACGCGCGGCGGCCGAACGGAAGCTCGGGGAACTGATCGCCGGCCTGACCGTGGACCGGGCGCTCTGACCGGAATCGGGGGCCGGCCCGGCGGCCGGCCCCCGCGCAAGGTCAAAACCGGATCGATTGGACGATCCGCTGGAACATGTTCCGGTAGGAGGCGTACTCCTCCTCCGGGGCGACGAAGATGAAATAGACCAGCCCCTCGGGGCGCAGCACCGTAACCAGCCAGTCGGTCTCCCGCCCCCCGGACGGGGAGTCATTGACGAATTCCATCGAAAGGGCCGCCTGGCCGTCGACGCGGATCCGCCCCCGGTCGCGCACGAGGCGCATCCCGGGGTTGGAGCGCCGCAACCCCTCCACGAGCTGATCGGTAGCGTTCCGCAAACTCACCCGGGCGCCGCGCCGCGAAACCGGCTCATACACCGCCATCATCCCCCCGCAGGCGAGCGCGCTCTCGTTCCCGATGGTCACGATGCCGCCGTCGGGGGCCAGGGCGAAATCACGCTCCTCCCCGTAGACGCGCCAGTTTTCGGGATGCTGCAACCGGACGTAGCCGCTATCGTAGCTCCTCAGCCGGCTGGAGGGGCGCTCGGGCCGCGACGCCGTCCCCCCCGTCCCCGAAGGCGCAGGCTGCCCGGATTGCCGCGCCGCTGCGGCCTTGGGGGCGGCGGGAAGTGAACGCAGGTAGCGCTTGATGGCCTGGAACTCCCTGGAATCGCCCGCCGTGCGCGCGGACACCCGGCCCAGGCGCGAAATTTCCTGTTCGATCCCCCGGATCCGGTTGTCGGGATTGGGGTGGCTGCTGAAAAAATCGGTCCCCCGGTTCCCCGTTCCCAGCTTCTCGAAAAAGGCAGCCATGGCACGCGGATCGTACCCGGCGTCGTGGAGGATCTGGGCTCCGATGAGGTCCGCCTCCCGCTCGTCGTCGCGCGAGTACTTGAGCAGGATCGAATTGACCGCGAAGGCGCCGCCGATCTGCGCCAGCGCCCCCGCCATGGAGTCGTTCCCCATGATCCCGCCGAAGACGGCGAGCGGGGCCTGGTAGAGCTGCTGCTTGCTGGCCTGGTTCGTCCCCTGGCGCAGGGCGACATGGCCGATCTCGTGCCCGATCACCCCGGCCAGTTCCGCCTCGTTGTCGGCGGCCTCGATGAGCCCGCGGTGGATGTAGATGAATCCCCCGGGGAGGGCGAAGGCGTTGATGCTCGCGTCGTTGACGCATTTGAACTGGTACGGGTACTTCTCCCCCGGCGCGTAAGCGGCCAGGCGCTTCCCCAGCCGGTCAAGGTAATCGTCCACCCGGCGCTGGTTCAACATCGGCAATTGCCGCTCGGCGTCCTGGGAAACCTTTCGCCCGAGTTCGACGTCCTGCGCGGGCGAGAAGAGGTTCCACCCCGGCTTGAGTGCGGTCCTCTGGCCGAAGGCGGCGACCGAAAAAACCAGGGTGAGCGATGCCACGGAAAGGATCTTGAATGCCGCGCATCGGAAATTCCACTTCATAGCCGTACCTCCCTTGAGGGAAATGTAGCGGAATCGACCCGAAATGGTAACAGGAGATTGTGCGGGGGGCTACCGGGGCTCGGGGCGGACCTGGATCTCGATGGTGCGTCCGGCCCCCTTGCGGAGCACACTCAGCACCAGCCGCTCCCCCAACCCGTGGGTCTGCCAGTAGGAGGCGAAACTCGCGGCATCGAAAATCGGCTGCCCGTCCATGGCGACGACCACGTCGCCGGCCAGGACCCCCGCCCGTTCGGCCGGGGTCTCCTTCACCACGTCGACGACCAGGAGCCCCGTCTGCCCGGGCATCCCGAGGGCGTCGGCCAGGTCGGGCGTCATCACGACGGCATCCAGGCCGATGGCGGGCTTGGGGAGGTTCAGGGATACCGGGCGCTGGAGCCGCCCCGGCTTGCGCACCCCCACCCTGGCGACGACCTTGACCGGTTTCCCCTCGCGCACGACCCCGAGGCTGGCCCGTGAACCGACGGCCGAATCCTGGACCAGATGGATGAACTGCCGGACATCCCGGACCTCGATGTCGTTGTAGCGGACGAGGATATCGCGCGGGCGCACTCCCGCCGCCAGCGCCGGGCTTTCGGGATCCAACTGCTCTACCAGCACTCCCCGGGGGGTATCCTCGAGGTAGAGCCCCATCCAGCCGGCATGGATATCTTCGCCGGAGGCGATGATCTTTTCCGCGGAAGCCAGGAGCGTGGAGATCGGATATACGATCATCTCCATGCCCAGGGGATCCCGGTCGGCCACGAAACCCAGCACGCGGTGATCCCGGGTCAGGATCGGCTGGCTGATCTCGGGGACGGGGAGGTTCATCCGGAAGGTCCAGCGCTCCGCGGCTGGCAGGTCGGAGCCGGTCCCGACCGAGACGACCCGGGCTTCCCGGAAACCCGATCCCCCTGCGCCCCCGGACGCCGGGGCCACGATGACGGCCCCGTCCTGCACCTGGCAGTCCCGGCACACGGGGGTCTCCCGCAGCGTTCCCTTGAGGAGACGGATGACGGCCGCGCCGTTGCTCTGGTCGACACCGATCAGTTTACCCTGCCACTTCCTGCCGTCGCCGGTGGTGATTTCGATCCTGGCGTCGTGGGCCTGGATGTCGACCCAGCGGTAGCCCAGGAAGGACAGGATGTGCCCCTGCCGGTCGATCACCACCCCCACGGAGGGAAAATCGCGCACAATGATGGGGCTGTAATCCTCGAGGATCTGCCCGTTGAGCAGGAACATCCCCTTGGCGCTCGGCATCTCGCTGATGATGTTCACGCGTACCAGGCCGCCGGCCCCGGCAACCTCGCCGGGACGGCGTTCCTGCCCGAAACCCTCGCCTAAGAACAGGATCCAGGGAAAAAGTATCCCGAGGAGCAGCGCCCCGGTGTACCGGCTGATCCTGGAATGGGAGGCTCGGGTCATGGCT
>JBMNPV010000120.1:0-3799 GCA_050943775.1 Oscillospiraceae bacterium | reverse complement strand
GTTCAAATGCCCGTGAAGTCAAAGCGGGGGAGTAGCTCGTCCGTCGCGGAGCTTAGGTCTTGAAAATAACCGTTCTCAATTCCGGAGGCGGCAAGATATGCCAGCACGCGGTCGTATTCCTCCTGCGAAACGGGGCGGGCAAGCTCCGGAAACTTCGCTTTGTCGGCATACGGCACGTATTGGCTCATCAGACTAAAGAGTACCGCATCCGGCGGAAAGGTTTCCGCGACCCAGTCGATGACCTCGAAAGCGTCCTTGAGGCGGCCCGGGAGCAGCAGGTGGCGAATGAGAACGCCGCTTTGCAAAATGCCGTTTTCGTCCAGAACGAAGGGGCCGGTCTGGCGGTACATCTCCTCGATCGCCGCGCGGGCGACGACGGGGTAGTCCCGCGCGCCGGACCAGCGCTTTGCCGCGAGCGGGGTCGAATATTTATAATCCGGCATGTAGATCTGAACGTGGCCCGCAAGGAGGTTCAGCGTTTCAAGGTCCTCGTAGCCGGAGCTGTTCCAGACGACGGGGATGGATGGCTTTGCAAGCTTCAGCGCCTCGACACATTTGTCGGCGCAGGGCGTTGCGGTGACGAGGTTCAGATTGTGCACGCCCTCGGTTTCGAGCGACTTGAAAATTTCGGCGAGCCGCTCCACCGACACTGCTTTCCCGCGCCCCTGCAAGCTGATCTCGCGGTTCTGGCAGAATACGCAGCGGAGCGTACAGCCCGAAAAAAACACCGCGCCGCTGCCGTCAAGGCCGGTGATGCAGGGTTCCTCGCCGAAGTGCGGCGCGGCACGGGCGAGTCGTATCTCTTCGGGGCAGCCGCAGTAGCCGATATGCCCCGCCGCGCGATCGGCCCCGCAGCGGCGCGGGCAGAGTGTGCAGCGGCTCATGCGCTTTGCTCCGGTAGCTTGCAGACGTCTACCCAGCGCAGCGCGCCGGAGACCCGACAGAGCTCGTCCGGCGTTAGCTCGATGGCGCTGTTCGCGCTGCCGGCGGCGGGGAAGACCGTCTCAAATCGCCGGAGCGATTCATCGAGGTAGACCTCCACATCCGGGCCGACGCCAAAGGGGCAGACCCCGCCGACCGCGTGGCCGGTCAGACGCTCGACCTCCTCGGCGGAGAGCATGGTGGCTTTCATGCCGAACTGCGCTTTGAACTTTGGGTTTGCGATGCGCGCGTCCCCGGCAGCGACAATCAGAACACAGCCGTCGCCCTTGGCGAAGGTCAGGCTTTTTGCGATGCGCTCCGGCGCAACGCCGAGCGCCTGCGCCGCGAGTTCGACCGTCGCGGATGAGACGTTGAATTCCTGTATGCGGTCCTCCAGACCGTATTCGCGCAGATAGGCGCGCGCTTTTTCGATAGACATGTGGACGTCCTCCCTGTGATTTTATCAACCAGTTTAGCACCATTCCGGGCCGAACGCAAGAATTCCTGTCGAATCGCCGCGTTCGCGTAAACTGCCGAAAAAAGCGAAAAAATATTCAGTTTATAATAAATAATTATGCGATATTGCTATTGCAATTCAAAAGATTGCGTGTTAATATTCAACTATATTGAATGTTCGGAGGTAAAAACCCATGAGTGATATAAAAAAATGCGTACTTGCCTATTCAGGAGGGCTGGACACATCCATCATCATCCCGTGGCTCAAGGAGAATTACGGCTGCGAGGTCATCGCGGTCTCCGGCAATGTCGGGCAGGGTGATGAGCTTGAGGGACTGGAGGAAAAGGCCCTCAAGACCGGCGCGAGCAAGCTCTATGTCCTCGACCTTGTGGACGACTATGCCGAGAACTACATCCTCCCGACCATGAAGGCCGGCGCGCAGTATGAGAAATATCTGCTCGGCACTTCGACCGCGCGTCCCTGCATCGCAAAGGGCCTTGTGGACGTTGCCCTCAAGGAGGGCGCGGACGCGATCTGCCACGGCTGCACCGGCAAGGGCAACGATCAGGTCCGTTTTGAACTTGCCATTAAGGCGCTTGCCCCGCAGATGAAAATTATCGCTCCGTGGCGCGAGTGGGATATAAAGTCCCGCGATGAGGAGATCGACTATGCCGAGGCGCACAACATTCCCCTCAAAATCAACCGCGAAACGAACTACTCCAAGGACAAGAACCTGTGGCATCTCTCGCATGAGGGCCTTGATTTGGAGGACCCGGCGAACGAGCCGCAGTACAATAAGCCCGGTTTCCTTGAGCTCGGCGTTTCGCCGGAACAGGCGCCCGATACCCCGACTTATGTTGAGATCGAGTTTGAGCAGGGCACGCCGGTCGCCGTTGACGGCGAGAAGATGAAGCCCGCCGACATCATCCGGAAGCTCAATGAGCTTGGCGGAAAGAACGGCATCGGCATCCTCGACATCGTTGAAAACCGGCTCGTCGGTATGAAGTCCCGCGGCGTCTATGAGACGCCCGGCGGCACCATCCTCTACAAGGCGCACGAAGCGCTTGAGATGCTCACACTCGACAAGCAGACCGCCCATCTCAAAGAACAGCTTGCCGTCACCTATGCCGAGATCGTCTACAACGGTCAGTGGTTCACGCCGCTGCGTGAGGCGCTGGATGCGTTTGTTGCGTCGACGCAGAAGAATGTTACCGGCAAGGTCAAGCTCAAGCTCTACAAGGGCAACATTATCCAGTCCAGCATCGAGTCGCCGTACAGCCTCTATTCCGAAGACATTGCCACGTTTGGCGAAAGTGACTATGACCAGAAGGATTCGGCGGGATTTATCAATCTCTTCGGACTTCCCATCAAGGTCAAGGCTCTTATGGAACAGGGTCAGCTTACGAAATAACTTCCTCCATTAATGTTTCCCGGCGGGCGCCGCAGAGCTTATTCTCTGCGGCGCAATTTTTATGGGACAGACGGGATTTGCTTGTTTGTTTGAACTATGTTACAATTGCTCTATCTCCAAAGAGAAAAATGGGGCGTCCCCGGCGGACGCGGAGATAGAAAGGGGAGGCGAGGCTAAAAGCCCGCCGCATTTTAAATGTCCAACGGCGAAAACACGATACTACAGGGTAAGATTTTTGAACCGCTCATTAAATTCACGCTGCCGCTGATGCTGGCAACACTGATCCAGGCGCTCTATGGCGCGGTGGACCTGATGATCGTCGGCCACTTCGGAAGTACCTCCGGCGTGGCGGCGGTCTCAAACGGCGGACAGATCATGCAGACAGTTTCGGACTTTATGACGGGGCTTTCGATGGGCGTGACCGTTTTGATCGGGCAGGCCGTCGGCGCAAGGGACAAGGACCGCGCGTCAAAGACCTTCGGCGCAATGGTGAAGCTTTTCCTCGCGGTCGGCGTTGCGCTGAGCGTCCTTCTGTTTTTGTGCTCCGCCCCCATTGCCGAGCTTATGAATATCCCCGCAGAGGCAAAGCCGAAGATGGTCCAGTATCTGCGCATCTGCTCCTGCGGTATTGTTTTTATTACGGCGTTCAATGTCATCGCGGCGATGTTCCGCGGACTCGGCAACTCAAGATCCCCGCTGCAATTCATCACAGTGGCCTGCATCTTCAACATTCTGGGAGACCTGCTGCTCGTCGGCGTGCTCCGTATGGACGTTGCGGGCGCCGCGATCGCGACGGTATTTGCACAGGTTGCGAGCGTCGTTTTCTCGATCTGGAAGATGAAAAAAGAGGGACTGCCGTTCCCGGTCGACCGTGCAAACATGCGCAATAACCGACCCGAGCAGTTGCGCATTGTGCGCGTCGGTGCACCCATGGCCTTTCAGGACCTCCTCATCAGCGTCTCATTTTTGATCATCATGGCGATCATCAACAATATCGGGCTGGTCGAGTC
>JBMNPV010000119.1:0-3825 GCA_050943775.1 Oscillospiraceae bacterium | reverse complement strand
CGCGATCGAGCAGATCTCCATCGGCGTCGATCAGGTGTCCTCGGTCGTGCAGATGAACTCCGCCACGAGCGAGGAGAGCGCCGCCGCCAGCGAAGAGCTCTCCAGCCAGGCAGTCTCCCTCAAGAACCTCGTCGATCAGTTCAAGCTGCCGGAAGCGTAAATCCATGTATAAAAACAGAGCCGAAGGGCGCGCGGAAAGCGCGCCCTTCTTGCATCTTGGAGCGCTTTGGGGTATGCTATAAACAAATCCCCTCATAATCATTCAGAATGGAGATGCGTCTATGTACTGCGTTAGGAAAATCACCGAAGATATCACATGGCTCGGCGTCAACGACCGCCGGCTTTCGCGCTTTGAAAGCGCCTACCCCATTCCCGAGGGCGTTTCTTACAACGCCTATCTGCTTTCAGACGAAAAAACAGTTCTGCTCGATACCGTGGATAAGGCTGTAGCCTCCCGGTTCTTTGAAAATCTTGCGCACGCACTCGGCGGGCGCCCGCTGGACTATCTGATCGTCAACCACATGGAACCGGACCACACCGCCACGCTCGAAGATCTGCTCCTGCGTCACCCGGAGACGAAGGTAGTTCTCAACTCGAAAACACTGGATATGGTGAAGCAGTTTTTCGATTTTGACATCGACTCCCGTGCCATCCTCGTCAAGGAGGGGGACACGCTGACAACCGGCCGCCACACGCTGACCTTTCTGATGGCGCCGATGGTGCACTGGCCGGAGGTCATGGTGACCTACGATATGACGGATAAGACCCTCTTTTCGGCGGATGCCTTCGGCACCTTTGGCGCACTCAATGGATATATTTTTGCCGATGAGCTTGATTTTGCGCACGATCTGCTCCCCGACGCGCGGCGCTATTATACGAATATCGTCGGAAAATACGGCACCCAGGTGGAGTCCCTGCTCAACAAGATGGCGGCCCATGAAGTCAAGACGGTCTGCCCGCTGCACGGCCCGATTTGGCGCGCCAACATTGACTGGTTCGTTGAAAAATATCAGAAGTGGGCGACGTGGCAGCCGGAAGAAAAAGGCGTCGTTATTGCTTACGCCTCGATCTACGGTCACACCGAAAACGCCGCAGATATTGTTGCCAACGCGCTCTCCGAGCGCGGCGTCCGAAACATTGAAATGTATGATGTGGCCGTTACCGACCCGTCCTATATTCTCTCGGACTGCTTCCGTTACAGCCACCTCGTCTTTGCCGCGCCGACCTACAACGCCGGTCTGTTCACGACGATGGACACGCTGCTGCGTGAGCTTGCGGCGCACGGCCTGCGCGGGCGCACGGTCGCCCTCATCGAAAACGGTACGTGGGCGCCGCAGAGCGGCCAGCTTATGCGCGCGATTCTGGAGGGAATGAAAGACATTTATCTGCTCGAAAACAGTGTGACCGTCAGATCCGCGGTCAAAGCTCCGCAGGAAGCCGAACTCCGCGCGCTGGCGGGTGCGCTTGCGGACTCGATGAAATAAGACAAAGGGAGAGCGCTGCGCAGTTCTCCCGCTTGAAAAAGCGGCAGGGCGATTTGCCCTGCCGCAACGCGTTGGGCTGGCTGATGCTGCAAGCGGGGAGTCGCGCCCTTGCAAGGAAAGGGAATTTGTGCTATACTACTTTCACAAAATCATTCGGAGGTGCTTATGGGCAAGATATTAGTGCTCGGCGGCGCGGGCTATATCGGTTCCCACACCGTTCGCGAGCTTCTGAAAAGCGGTTTTGAAGTCGTCATTGCCGACAACCTCGAGACCGGACACCGCGAATCCGTCCCGCCGGAGGTCCCGCTCTATGTCGGCGACATCCGGGACCGCGCATTTCTGGACTCCGTTTTTGAGCGCGAAGCCATCGACGCGGTCGTCCATTTTGCGGCGTATTCCCTCGTTGGCGAGAGCATGTCCGACCCGCTCAAATATTACGGCAACAACGTTGGCGGCACGCAGGTCCTGCTCACGAGCATGGTCGCTCACCACATCGACAAAATCGTCTTTTCTTCGAGCGCCGCAACCTATGGCGAGCCCGTCCACACCCCGATTTTGGAAACTGACCCCTTAGAGCCGACCAACACCTATGGCGCGACCAAGGTCGCCATGGAGCAGATGTTCAAGTGGACCGCGCTGGCACATGGCCTGCGCTATGTCTCCCTGCGCTACTTTAACGCCTGCGGCGCCACTCCCGGCGGCTCCATTGGCGAAGACCACCGCCCTGAGAGCCACCTCATCCCCATCATTTTGCAGGCCGCGAACGGCACCCGCCCAAACATCGCGGTCTATGGCACCGATTACCCGACACGGGACGGCACCTGCGTGCGCGACTATATCCATGTCTGCGATCTCGCGCAGGCCCACGTGCTTGCCGTCCGCTATCTGATGAACGACGGTCGAAGCGACGTTTTCAATCTCGGCAACGGCATCGGCTTCACGGTGTTGGAAGTCCTCAAGGCCGCCGAAAAAGTTGTCGGACATGAAATTCCGACCGTCCTTTCGGGACGCCGCGCGGGAGACCCCGCGACGCTCGTCGCTTCAAGCGAAAAAGCCCGCAGCATCCTCGGCTGGAAGCCGCAGTACGCGGAAATTGAAACAATTCTTGAGACCGCTTGGCAGTGGCACAGCAGCCACCCGAACGGTTATGGGAAATAAAAAGCGATTTGCCGCGTTTCCTGCGGGAAACGGAAAGCGCTTGTGCCGTGAAAAAGATCCTGACGCAATCTGCTGATGCACGCGGATGTCGCATTTGCAGCATAAAATTAAAATCCGGCGTGCGAAAAATTCGCGTGCCGGATTTTTTAAACGATTGGTTCAGAGTGTCATGCAAACAGGTCCTTATAGGCCGGGACACCCGCGACGGACTCGGCAGATTTGACGGCCCGGATGATCGCGGTTTCTACAGCGCGGGCCGCCAGAAGCGCAACAACGTTGAAGTTTCCTTGGACTTCGCCGGTCGCCATTGTGAAGATGGAGTCGCCGTCAAAGGTCGTATGCGCCGGGCGGACAGCACGCGCAAGGCCGTCGTGCGCGATGGAGGCAAGCTTGTTGGCCTCGTCCTTCGTGAGTTTCGCATTCGTTGCAACAACGCCAATGACCGTGTTTCCCGTGTAAACATCCGTGACTTCGCTGTAATCGCTGAGCATCAGACTTTCCGTGTCGGCAAGATGCTTCCTGTCGTCGCACAGCGCGCCTGCAAGGATCTGCTGCGTGCCCTCGTCGTAGATATCACCGAGCGCATTGACGACCATCAGCGCGCCGACCTTCAGCTCACCGAGCTGGTAGCTGCAAGTGCCGATCCCGCCCTTCATCGCAAACTCCGGGCCCTTGAGCTTGCCGACGGTTGCCCCGGTCCCGGCACCGACGCTGCCGACGGCGAAGGGACCGACAGTGGCGTTTTTGCAGGCGGCATAGCCCATCTCCTTGTCGGGACGAACATCCGAGCGGCCGCACTTGAGGTCGAAGATGACAGCGCCGCAGACAATGGGCACCTTCGCGACCAGCACGTCGCGCCCGACGTCATTTTCCTCGAGAAACTGCATGACGCCCGCCGCCGCGTCAAGCCCGAAGGCGCTGCCCCCGGTGAGCAGGACCGCATGAACGTGCTCGCGGACGTTAACGGGGTTGAGACCGTCCGTTTCGCGCGTGCTCGGGGAGCTGCCGCGCACATCGACGCCGCCCATTGCGCCTTTGCGGCACAGCACGACGGTGCAGCCGGTTGCCGCGTCAAAGTCCTGCGCGTGGCCGACTTCGATGTCGCCGATGTCTGTAAAGTTGATCTCCTGCATCCGTCACAGCTCCTTTCCGGGGAAGTGCGCCTCGACCGTCTGAATGATGG
>JBMNPV010000118.1:0-3846 GCA_050943775.1 Oscillospiraceae bacterium | reverse complement strand
TCAGCTCGGCCAGATCATCCGGATTGAGGTGTTCGTAGGTCATGTCGCGCCGGGCAAGCTCCTCGGCCAGAATGTCAAAAAAGACAGCGTCTTCATAATCGGCAATGGCATCGTGAATACCGCCCTCCTCATAAGCCTGAGAAGGGAAGATGTGTCCGTAATAGTTCTGCGCCAACTCCGGCAGACCGTTTTTGGCCGCGAGCGTGAAAAATTTTTCCTGCAGATCGTCGTATTCCTCAAAACGGTCGTTGCCACGTGTTGAATTCAAGATCCAGTTGCCAACGTAGACAAGATCGAGTAAATGGCGAAACTCCTTGGTTGAGAGCGTGATATCCATGAGAACGGCCTCCTTTCAAAGCGTGGAAAACGCGCGAAAAGATTTTTCAGGCTGACACGGAGAAGGTCCCGTGCCGCAAAGTATATGGGCAGACTATCTGCCCGGCGGGAGGCGGATGTGCAAGGACTGTGCACTCCGCATCGCTCAATACAGTATAGCAAACACCCGCGAAAATTTCTACTGTTTTTACGCACAAACTCGGATACATTATGGCCGGAACCTTGCAATATATTTCAAAGAGCGGTATGATGATACGGCAAAAAAGAACGGGAGTGTCGGCCTGTCCCGTGCGGGCCGAATGAAGATATCATGGATAACAGACCGATTGGGGTGTTTGACTCCGGTCTAGGCGGCCTGACCGCGGCTGCTGAGCTGGCGGAGCTGCTCCCCGGAGAACAGATCGTCTATTTTGGCGATTCCTATAATATGCCTTACGGGGAAAAATCCCGCGAGGAGATCATCCGAATGTCGCGTGCCGATCTTGCGTTTTTATTGTCCAAAAATGTCAAGGCGGTGCTGGTGGCCTGCGGGACCGCGACTTCCAATGCGCTTGACACGCTGGAGCAGGAATGCCCTGTTCCAATATACGGCGTGGTCGAGCCCGCCGTGCGCGAGGCCGTGTCCGCAAGCAGAAACGAACGGGTCGGCGTGCTGGCGACCCGCGCGACCATTCGCGCAGGGAATTTTGAGCGTCTGCTGCATGCAGTCGCGCCGCGGATCTCCGTTACATCACAGGCATGCCCAAAGTTTGCCACGATGGTGGAGGACGGTATTTTTGAAAAGACGGACCCGCGCGTCACACAGGCCGTGGAGGAATATCTGCCGCCGCTGCGTGCCGCCGGTGTTGACACCATTATACTCGGCTGCACCCACTATCCGCTGCTTGCGGACATCATCTCCGAATACATGGGCCCTGAGGTCCGACTGATCTCATCCGGTGCGGCGGCGGCGCGCCGGCTCTGCGCCGATCTGCGCGATGCGGATACGCTCTCCGATGGGGCGCGCGGCGGTACTTGCTATTTCACGACCGGAGAGCGGGACGCCTTTGCCCGCACGGCGCAGCTGATGCTGAGAAAGGACATATCCTCGACGCTGACCGGGATAGAACCCTTTGACAAGCGCTGAGAAATATAATATAATAGCAAACACTGATTTTTTATTCATGTATAAATGCCGGTCCGAATGGCAGACGGACCGGAAACGGATAAAGGAATATTCCATGAAAATGAAAGATGTCATCATTTCAATAAAGGGCACACAGAATGACGGGGATGGCCAGAACAATGCGATCGAACTGGTGACCGACGGACAGTTCTCGTTTGAAAACGGCGAGGGTGTGCTCACCTATATGGAAAGCGAGCTCACGGGACTTGAAGGCACCAAGACCTCCTTTACGATCAGTCCCCTGGGTGTGATCCTCTCGCGCGAGGGCAGCCTCAACAGCAGCATGATTTTTGAAAAGGGCAGGAAGCACGAATTCGTCTATGAAACGCCCTTCGGCTCGACCACGATGGGAGTCGATACAAAAAAGCTCAATGTCGATTTTAACGAGCACGGCGGTAACATGGAGATCGAGTATGTCGTTGATTTCCAGCACGCAGTCGTGGGCTATAATCTCTTTAAGATCAATGTCAGCGAACAGAGAAAAGGAAGCGTATAAATGGCTAATTTGATCGAAGAAGCAAAGCTCGCCATCGGTGAGCTCCTTGAAAGCGCCTATCAGCGGGCAACTGCCGCCGGAACGCTTCCGGAGGGCGGACTGCCTGCCGGAAATGTTGAGATTCCGAAGGACGAAAAAAACGGCGACTATGCCGCGAATCACGCAATGGCCGGCGCGAAAACACTGAAGATGCCCCCGCGTAAGATCGCGGAGGCACTTTGCGCGAATATCGATTTGACGGACAGCTTTTTTTCCGCTGTTGAGATCGCGGGACCCGGCTTTTTAAACTTCCGCCTCAGCGACAAGTGGTATGCGGAGGTCCTCTCCGCCGTCCGCTCGGAGGGGAAGGACTACGGCTGCTCAAATGAGGGCAGAGGAGAGCGCGTAATGGTCGAATTCGTTTCTGCAAACCCGACCGGCCCCATGACCATCGGCAACGCGCGCGGCGGCGTACTGGGCGACGCGCTCGCGTCCGTCATGCAGCGCGCCGGATACAATGTCTGGCGCGAGTTCTATGTCAACGACGCAGGCAATCAGGTCGACCTCTTCGGCAAGTCCATCGAGGCCCGCTACCTTCAGCTCATCAAGGGCGAGGGCGCCGTTGAGTTTCCGGAAAACGGCTATCACGGCGATGATATCCGCGCGCTTGCAAAGCTTATCCGCGAACGCGACGGGGACAAGTATCTGGACATGCCGTCTGACGAGCGCTGCAAGGCTTTCGTCGAGTTCGGCCTGCCCTACAATATTGACCGCATGAAGCGCGATCTCGCGCGCTACCGCATCAGCTTTGACCAGTGGTTCCTCGAATCGAGCCTGCACGAGAGCGGCTATGTGGCCGACACGGTAAAAATTCTTGAGGACGCGGGACTGACCTATGAAAAGGACGGCGCGCTCTGGCTGAAAAATACCGAGCTGGGCGCGGATAAGGATGAAGTTCTGCGCCGTTCCAACGGTTTTTACACCTATTACGCGGTCGATATCGCGTACCACCGCAACAAGTTTATTGAGCGCGGTTTTGAGCGCGTCATCGACGTCTGGGGTGCGGACCACCACGGTCACGCTATCCGTTTTGCCGCTTCGATGAAGGCTCCGGCGCTTGGCTTGCAGGACAAAAAGCTCGACTTTCTGATCATGCAGATGGTCCGTCTGATCCGTGACGGCGAAACGGTAAAAGTTTCAAAACGTACGGGCAAGGCATTGACGCTCGGCGACCTCATGGACGACATCGGCGTGGACGCCTGCCGCTTTTTCTTCAACGCAAAGCCGGATTCCCACCTTGAATTTGACCTTGACCTCGCCATCCGGCAGGACAGCGAGAACCCGGTCTACTACGTCCAGTATGCCCACGCGCGCATCTGCACGCTGATCGCCGCGCTTGCGGAGGATGGCGTATCCGTCCCGGAGCGCTTTGATGCGGCGCTTTTGCAGGACGAGCAGGAAAAAGCCCTGATCAAGGTTCTTGCAAGCTTCACGGAGGAGGTCCGCCAGGCGGCGCTGTCCTACGACCCGTCGCGAATCAACCGCTATGTCATTGACGTTGCGGCGCACTTCCACCGCTTCTATACAGCCTGCCGTATCAAGGACGCGGAGCCGGACCTGCGCGGCGCGCGTCTGGCACTGTGCGAGTGCACGAAGACGGTGATCGAAAATGCGCTCGACATCATCGGCGTCTCCGCACCCGAAAAAATGTAATGCGCGTTGACCAATCATAAAACGGGTCCCGGGGCTTTGCCCGGGGCTCTTTTTTGGCTTTTTGAACCGGCCTATCCCCAGAAAATACGGGAAAAGTACGCCGCGGAGAGAAAGCCTGCGAGGTCTGCGACCAGCGCCGCGGGGATCGCGTGCCGGG
>JBMNPV010000117.1:0-3862 GCA_050943775.1 Oscillospiraceae bacterium | reverse complement strand
GATACGTCTTTCCGTCGGTATCGAAGATGCGGACGACATCATTGCAGACATCGACCAGGCGCTTGCCGCCGTTCAATAAAATTCGAAAGGACCTGTGTTCATGCCGAAACTTCCAGTTCCGGACCTCATTGTAAACGACATCTACGAGCTTACCCCGGAGCGTCTGAAAGCGCTCGGGATCGAGCTGCTGCTTCTGGACCTTGACAATACGCTTGCGCCCTATAAAGTCCTGCAGCCGAGCGTCCGGCTCCGCAACTGGGCCGACGCGCTGCGGCACGCGGGGATAGAACCGTTCATTTTTTCAAACTCCCGGGGTGTACGCGCCGAGGCGTTTTCAAAGGCGCTGTCCGTCGAATTTGTCGCCAAGGCAAAAAAGCCGCGCCCGCGTTTCCTGTTGAGCGTCCTCGCGAAAAAGCACGTTGCGCCGGAACACGCCGCACTCGTCGGCGACCAGATCTATACCGATGTGCTCTGCGCCCGGCGCGCGGGCGTGCTTGCCATTGCCGTCGAACCGATCGATCTCTCCAATCCGCTCCATCGGGTGCGCTACTGGGCGGAGCTGCCGTTTCGCAGCGCTTACCGCCAAAATAACAAACAAAGAAGGCTAAGATCTTGAACAACATTGCAAAAATCCAGCAGAAAATGAAGCAGGAGGGGCTGCCGGCCCTGCTTTTGACCGACCCGCTTGACCGTCTGTATGCCGGCGGCTTTGAAACGAGCGACGGCGCGGTCCTCATCACGCCCGACAGGGCATGGTTTATCACGGATTCCCGCTACATCGAGGCCGCGCGTGAAAAGGTCGAAAACGCCGAAGTGCTGCTTTGCACCGCCGACAATCGCGACATGGACATCGTAAAGAGACTCCTCGCAGATGCCAAAATCGAGAAATGCGGCGCGCAGGACGAGTCGCTGAGCTATTCCGAATGGCAGCGCGTGACAGTGACGCTCGGCGTCGAGCTTATTCCGGCGCAGAATGTTACCGTATCTCTGCGCGAAATCAAGGAAGCGTATGAGATCGACAGCATTGTTTCCGCGCAGCGCATCGCGGAAAAGGCGCTCGACGATGTGCTCGGCTTCATCAGACCCGGACTCACCGAAAAGGACATCGCCGCCGAGCTTGAATACCGCATGACGAAGGGTGGGGCACAGGGCCTTGCCTTTGAAACGATCTGCGTCGCGGGAGCGAACAGCTCCCGGCCGCACGGCGTTCCCGGCACCTATACGCTCCAGAAAGGTGATTTCATCACCATGGACTTCGGCTGCAAGATCAACGGTTACTGCTCGGATATGACCCGGACCGTCGCGCTCGGCGAGCCGTCGGACGAGATGAAAAAGGTCTATGAAGTCGTTTTGCGCGCGCAGCTCGCGGGCTGCGAGGCGGCAAAGCCCGGCATCCTCGGTCGGGACATGGACAAAGCCGCACGCGACATCATTGACGCTGCGGGCTATGGCCAGTATTTTGGACACAGCCTCGGCCACAGCGTCGGCCTTTACATCCACGAAGGCCCGAACGCGAGCCCGAAAGGGGATCGACCGCTCCCGGCGGGCACGGTCGTTACCTGTGAGCCGGGCGTCTACATCCCCGGTAAGTTTGGTGTGCGCATTGAGGATATGATCCATATTACTGAAAAAGGCAGCGAAAACCTAACAAAAGCCGAAAAAAGGCTGATCGTTCTGTGATTTTTGACGCTTTGTGTGAAAAGTCCTTGTCAAACGTACAAAAATAGTGTAGAATAATTCAGCTAAGGCGGATCTGCGCCTTTTCTCTCGTTAATGATTTTAAATCTCTATATAGGAGGACCTCTTATGCTTACAGCAGGCGATTTCAGAAACGGCGTTACCTTTGAATGGGACGGAAAGGTGATGCAGGTCATCGAGTTCCAGCACGTTAAGCCCGGCAAGGGCGCAGCGTTCGTCCGCACCAAGATGAAAAATGTCATTACCGGCGCCGTGACCGAAACTTCGTTCAGCCCCACTGAAAAATTTGAAAACGCGTATGTCGACCGCAAGAGTATGGAATTCAGCTACAACGACGGCGACATCTATTACTTCATGGATCCGGAGAGCTACGAGCTCGTCCCCATCGAAAAGTCAGAGCTGTCCGACGGTTTCCGTTTCGTGAAAGAAAACATGGTCTGCACCGTTTCCTCCTATAAGGGCAAGGTTTTTGCGGTTGACGCGCCGAACTTCGTTGAACTCGAAGTCACCGAGACCGATCCGGGTTTTGCCGGCAACACCGCCACCAACGCGCAGAAGCCCGCGACCCTCGAAACGGGCGCGGAAATCAAGGTCCCGCTCTTCATCGAGCCGGGTGAGCGCATTAAGATCGACACGCGCACGGGCGAATATCTCGAGCGCGCAAAGGGCTGATAACGCGGCCGCCCTCCACGGACGGCATGACGAACGGAGCGTCGGGCATACTAAAATGTCCGGCGCTTTGAAAACCGCATATCATTTATAAGGAGGATATCTATATGACGACATCCGAAAAAGTAGCATACCTCAAGGGCTTTGCCGATGGCCTCGGTCTCGACAAGGAAAACAAACAGGATAAACTCATTGCCGCCATCATTGACGTACTTGACACAGTCGCACGGGACCTTGATGAGCTGGAAGAAACCACCTATGACCTCGGCGCGGAGATCGACGCTGTGTCCGATGACCTCGCGGACGTTGAGAGCGTCGTCTTTGATGAGGACACGGACTACGAAGGCTACGACGAAGACGAGGACGGCTACTACGAGGACTCCGATTATGCCGTCGGAGAGATGGAGGGCTGCTGCTGCGGCGGTCATCACCACCACGATGGCGATCACTGCTGCCACGGCCACGGCAACTTCTACGAGGTGACTTGCCCGGCTTGCAGCAACACCATCACGATCGATGAGGATGTCCTTGCACTCGGCAAGATCCAGTGCCCCAACTGCGGTGAAATGCTCGAGTTTGACAACGAAGAGACAGTCGAAGAGGCTCCGCAGGAGTAAAAATGCATGCAAAAGGACTGCTCGAAACGAGCAGTCTTTTTTAAAAGCAGACGGATAAATAGTTTGTCGAAAATTTCACTATCTTTTTCGGGTAAACTATGGTAGAATATTTAAAATCGCACGAAGCGGTGTTTTTGGTGAGACCTGCTTTGGCCGTGGAAATTTGGAGGTGAATCTTATGCTTTTTCTCAGACCCTGTGACAAGACCGATATCCCCAACGCCGCGCAGATGTTCTGCCGGGTCTATGGGGAGGAGCCCTTCCATGAGGACTGGGCTCTTGACCGCGCTGAAAAGCGCATTTCAGCTTACCTCTCCGGCACAAATTCCAGAGGATTTGCGATGACGATCGAAACGCAGGTCGTCGGCTATCTGTTTGGCCGTATCATCATCTCAGCCAACTGCAATAGTTTCTATGTGGACGAGATCTTTGTCCACCCCAACTATCAGCGGCAGGGCTGCGGCAGTATGGCCCTCGCCGCTCTGCCAGATGAATTGAAAAAGGACAATATCTGCAAGATCGAGCTCCATGCCCTCAAAGAAGACGCGAACTTCTATGAGAAGAATGGATTTAAAAAGACTGCTTTTGTCAATTTGCAAAAGACCCTTTGAGTTCGTTTGTGAGATTTGACAAAGCGCAAAAAGCACCCCGCCGTCAGACCTGAACTGCTCCCTGTCAAGTAGACAGATAAGAAAATAAAAATTTAAAGACTGGATTCTGCCTAATACGGAATCCAGTTTTCTTATGCGGCATTTTCAAGCAACTGGCGGTATGATGTGGGGGACAGGCATTTAAGTTTCTTCTGGCGGCGGTTATAGTTATAAAAGTGAATATATTCTTCTATGGCTGCAGCAAGGCTTTCGTAGTTATCAAATTTAT
>JBMNPV010000116.1:0-3928 GCA_050943775.1 Oscillospiraceae bacterium | reverse complement strand
GCGGCAGCAGGGCGCACCGGGACAGGGACTGTGCATCCGGTGCCAGACGGGAAACAAGCGCCGCGGAAAGCGGTGTGACCGGCTGGATCTGCACAACTGTATTCTGCGGGTATTTTTTTATGGCGCTGCGGTAGGCTGTGATGAGGAGGCTCGAAAAGACGCCGGCGTCCTCGCTCGTACCCGCGTTGGCATAGGAGAGCTCCAGACGGCTGTCGCCGCGTTTTTGGAGCAGCAGGCAGGCGTCTATCTCGTTGTTTTTCATTGTCGCGGTACTGCAATCAAGGTCGAGCGGCATTTTATCAATGCTCCGTTCAAAGAGGGGGCCCGCTTCGGCGATAAGCCGACGGTCAAGCATGCGCAAGGCACTGTCCGGAAGTTCCGAAAGACGGTAGACCCGGCAGACCGGCTCTGTTTCTTTATAATACGACAGCTTTGCCAGCGACGCAAGCGGAACGGACACGATGGCGTTCTCGGGCTGTTCAAAGGCAAAGCCTCTTTTTTTCAAAAAATCTGCCAGCAGGCGGTGATCCTCACAGGAGATCGTGAACTCACAGCGCAGCTCATGCAGTTCCTCCTGCAGCGCCGCGATACGGACGAGTTCCTCCAGGAGCACGGTTCCCACGCCCCTTTTGCGGCTGTCCTGCGGGACAAAAAAGGAACGGATATAGAAGCGGCCTTCTCTTGGCCCGCCGGCCAGCGCCCCGCAGGCAGTACCATCCTCTACCGCACCGAGTGCGAAAATTGCCTTGCCGTCCAGCAGCATCTGCGTCACTTCGGGCAATAGCATCTTTTCAAAATAGCGGATATTTCCTTTATCGATAATTGTCGTTTCCATTTTATCTGCGGCGGCTGCCGCTTGTCTCCTTTCGGCTCAAGATCTTCCGTCAATGCGCTCCCGGATCCGGCGCCTGCCCGCCGGACTGCGTCCGGTAGCGTTCGAGTATGGGTTTTGCGGGTTCCGACGGCTCGGAGCCGGTCAGCAGATGCTTGAGTGCATCCATGAGTCCGTTTGCATAGCGGCGGTAAACGTCTGTTTCCTTCATGATCTCGTCGATCCCTCTGAGCGCCGTCTGCGAAATGAGATCGTCATCCGTGCCGGAAAACACGCCGGTGTTGTGCGCATCCGTAACGCCTTGCTTCGCTTTCATCTGCAGGCTCTTGTCACCGATGACTTCAAAGGTCCGGTACAGGTCGCTGAACATAGCGTCGATCATCTTGGCGTTCGCGGCATACGCCTCCGGAGACTTTGCAATCATTTCGCGGTACTTCGCGATGTCCGCATACTCCAGTTCGCTGGCCCCCTTCGGGAAGGAAACGCCATATTGGGTCTGAAACAGGGCGTCCTGCTGGATGTAGAAGGGTCTTTCTTCCTCGTAATAGCCCTTTGCCTCTTTATCGACCGCCTGCTCGAGCCACATCTTTTTGTACGTTTCGCGCATCATTCCGATAGACTCGCGGGCATCCCGGATAGCGGACTGCTGTTCGGGGTCGTCCGCAGTATAGGTGAAAAGATTGGATTCCACGCCGTTTGCCCGCGCAATGACAGTGGTGGCCGTGGAGTAGATCGCGTAAAAGTGCATCTTCTCAGCAATCTTGTCCTTTCGCTCCTGCGGCTGCGCGTCAAACCATGCTCTGTTTTCCTGCATGATGTTTTCAAAATACGTCAGTCGGTCGCCGATCTCTTTGATTTCCGGCAGATGCTTCATAACGTATTTTTCATCGTCAAATACATGCAGATCGAGATCCATCGCGAGGATCTTCTGCGTTGCCTCTTCCAGGCACTCGTTGTGCTCCTCTTCGGTGCCGGTGACATATTTCCGCAGATATTCCCGGTTGCGTTCCAGCGTCGCCCTGTCCGCATCGCTCGCCGGCTTGCCGCGCCAGTTGAGCTTGTAGCTGTCGCAAAAGAGTTTGAGCGCGCGTTTGTCGTATCCCTTTGCCGTTGCCTCCGCGAGTATCTCCGGCGTAAAGGCGGCTTGGCGGCTCGTATCCTGCTCTTTCAGGTCTTTTGCTGCCTGTTTGGCGGTCTTGATGCGTTCGCGCCGCTGCTTATAGGTCTCCTCCGGCGCGGGTTCCGGCGCGGCGGGCGGCTGGTCCACCGGCGCACTCGCGCGAACCTCGGCCCGTCTTCCGAGCCTTTGCATCTTCTCAGCAACGCTTTGATCGTAAGCCGTTTGAAAAGAAAAAATATCTGTCAAATGCTTCGTTTTGGTGTCGCCTTCCGGCAAGCCGTCCCAGCTTTGCAGCCGCATGAGCTGCTGGCTGCGCTGGAGCTGTTCGTCTGTCAGCGTCGCCTGCTTTTGCTGCTCCTTCGTCCTTTGCAGTTCGTCCATAGCGGTTTTCCTTTCTGTTGCATGAATACAGACTGTCGTTGTATTAGAATAAACGCCCGACTGCGCTCAAAAATTGCCTTGCCGGCCTTCAAAACGGGCCGAGCGCGTTTCCCGACTTCAACAATCTGCGGTCTCGCCGGCGCCGCGGCGACGGATCCCGGCGTTCAGCCGTCTCGTGAAGCGCTGCCCTCATGCCAAAAATCAGCGGAACTGCCTGCGAGCCGGGCGGCAAGGGCGCGCGAGGCATCGTTTATCGTGTCCATCCAGAGATAGCCGTCCCCGCCGATGAGCGGAAGGCCGGCGTTGAGTCCGGCGGCGCACAATTGCAAAACCGCCGCCGGGGGCGCGCCCTTTCGGGCGACGATCGCGCGGACGACGCCCTCATGCGGGCCGACCGGCTCGGCAATGAAGTAAGCCGTGATCCGTCCGCCATAGCGATAGCCGAGACAGACCGAACTGCAGGGGAAGAGCGCCGCAAAGCGCTCGGCGCGCAAAAAGGGGTCGATCTCCTCATCCGAATAGAGCTCGCGGCGCTGCTCGTCCGTCATCTCCGCGAGGGGAATGATGTTCCCGTCCGGACGGAAAGCGGGCGAGAACGCCCTGCGGAGAACCGAGTCCGCGCGCATTTTCCGCGTGTCGAGCCGCGTAATGTCTCCGCCGCGTTCGGCAGGGGAGAAGCCGTTTTTCTGCAAAAACGCGTCCATCTCTTCAAACGGGCCATCGGGCAAGATCCAGTCGGCCTCTGCCGCTGCCGTTCCGGCGGCGTCCGTCAGCGCCTTTAACAGCGCAGTGCCGATACCCTCGCGGCGGACCTTTTCATCAACGAAAAGGCTCATGAGGTAAAGCACGCCGTTTTGTACCACGCCCATCGCCGCGCCGCAGGTCTGCTCTCCGCACACGGCCCCGAAGGCCCGCGCACCGTCCTCCTCGTAAAGGCTCTCGACGCTCTGTGGCAGGAGATAGGGCTCGAAGGCCGGCAGCATCTCCTGCGTGATCTCCCGAATCGAGAATTCCATCAGACTGCGTTTCCTTTCCAGTATTTAGTCTTTTCGCTTTTGCGGCTGAAAGCAGCCCTTATCCTGTATATCGCAACGCGTGAGCGCGCAAAGCGCTCGGCGTTCATCTTCCGCTCCCATCGGGGCCTGCATCTTTGCCGCCCCACGCGGCCTTGTCCGCGGCGGACGGGTCCATGCGGGTCTTTTCGCCGCCCTTTCTCGCCTGCATCGGCGCACCGAGGACGTTTGCCCCGCTCGTGCTCATGGGCGAGAGCGTCTTGCCGCTCTCGCTGTCAAACGCGGAAAATTCGCGCGCGGCGCGCTCGCCCTCGCTGTCCGCGCGGCGCTCGAGCGCCGGGTCCTTCAAAAAGCCGCCGCCGTGCACCTCTCCCTTTGCCTGCGAGGCAATGTGGGACAGCTCATGCCCGAGCAGGGCGCGGCCCGCTTCGGACGAAAAATCCGCTTTGCCGGGGGCAAACGCGATGTCCGTGCCGGAGGCGGCCGCCTGCGCGCCGTTTTGGGCGACGAGCGGAGACTCGTAGACCCCGACTTCGGAAAAGTCTGTGCGGAAGGAACGTTCCATCGGCTTGCGTACGGCGT
>JBMNPV010000115.1:0-4002 GCA_050943775.1 Oscillospiraceae bacterium | reverse complement strand
GCTCTTGATGGTCTGGGCTTTTTCCTTGACGCCGCGTGAGACCTTGACCGCTCCGTCGTCGCGCAGAAAGCGGCGTATTTCCCCGGAAATCTTCGGCACTGCATAGGTGGAAAACTGCGTGCCGAAACTCTCGTCAAAGCCCTCTACCGCTTTCAAAAAACCGACGCAGCCGAGCTGATAGAGGTCGTCCGCCTCAACACCGCGCCCGAAGAAGCGCCTTGCGATACTCCAGATCAGACCGGAGTTGTCTTCAATAAGCCGCTGTGCTGCCTCCCGATCGCCCGCCTTGGCAAGGCGCAGATCGTCGGTCTGCTGCGCGGTCATAGGATCGGCGCCTTTCTTTTGATCTTCCGAGTCAGCGTAACGGTCGTTCCTTTGCCCTCCTTTGATTTCACGCGGACGCGATCCATAAAGCTTTCCATGATCGTAAAGCCCATGCCGCTCCGGTCGTCCCCGCCGGTCGTAAACAGCGGCTCACGCGCTTTGTCAACATCGGGGATCCCAACGCCCTTGTCCTTGATCTGGATCTCAAGCACGTTTCCCTCCCGGATGCCGACGCGCATCCAAATCGTACCTACCCCGCTGGGGTAGGCATGCACGATGCAGTTCGTGACCGCTTCGGAAACAGCGGTCTTGATATCCGCGAGTTCCTCAAGCGTCGGGTCCAGACGCGCGGCAAAGCTTGCCGCCGCCGCACGGGCGAATCCCTCGTTTACGCTGCGGGACGGGAATTCAAATTTTATGTAATCGGTCTGTTTCATTACGTCTCCTTTCATCAATCCGCGCGGGAAAAGACGCTGACGATGCGATTCACACCCGAAGCATCCAGCACCCGCAGGGGTTGTCCTGTCGGATTTTCGACCCATGCGCGGCCACCCATGTCCGTCATCTGCTTGCTGATGCGCAAAATGACCGCGATACCCGAGCTGTCCATAAAGCTCAGCCCGGACAGGTCTATAATGCAGTCGCGCGGGAGACTGTCATTTATCAGAGTCTCGATCGTTTTCATTGACATTCTGGCGTCGTGGTGGTCGAGCTCACCGAGGAAGCTCAATCGCAGCACGCCGTCGTTTTGCTGTGAGTACACTTTCATGCTAACGCCTCCAAAAAAAGGTCAAAAAACAGCGCCGTGGACATGTCCACGGCGCTATTGTAATAAAAGGTGTCTGCGGAATCTGTCGAAACGGCAAATTCGGACTTATTTTAATTTATTCAGGCTCTCGGTAAGGTTTGCCACAAGTGCCTCCGCTTTTTCCAAACGCTCGCGCTCAGTCGCAACGACTTTCTCCGGCGCGCGGGCAAGGAATTTCTCGTTTGAGAGCTTCTGCTTCTGTCCCTCATATTCCTTTTGGGCCTTTGCCAATTCCTTTTCGATACGCTCGCGCTCTTTTTCAAGGTCAACAAGGTCGGCCATCGGCACAAACATCTTCGCGTCGTTCGTAACGGCGGAGACCATTCCGGCAACATCGGCAGGCATCTCTGCTGAGATGGTGATGTCCTCGGCGTAGGCGAGCTTTAGGAGGAACGCGCGGCCGTTTTCAAAAATCGCTGCCTTGTCCGTGACGATCACAAGGTGTGCCTTACGGGAGGGCGGCACATTCATCTCCGCGCGGCGGGAGCGGACGGCCTTAATCGCCTCCATGAGTGTCTCAAAGTCCTGCTCGTCCTTCGGATAGGAGAGCTTTTCGTCATATTCGGGGTACTGCTGCAAAATGAGCAGGCCACCCTCATGCGGGATGGCGCTCCAGATCTCCTCACTGATGAACGGCATGAACGGGTGCAGAAGCTTCAAAATCTGCGTGAGAACGTAGAGAAGCACCTTCTGGGCATTGAGCTTACTCTCCTTGTCGTCCCCGTTGAGGCGCGGCTTTGTCAGCTCAATGTACCAGTCGCAATAGCTGTCCCAGATAAAGTCGGAGACTTTCTGCGCGGCAATACCGAGCTCGAAAGCGTCCATGTTGTCGTTGACTTCCTTTGTGACCGCATTGAGCTTGGAGAGTATCCATTTGTCCTCGGTCTCGAGCTTTTCGGGCAGCTCGCACTTGTCAATGGTGAGGTTCATCAGGACGAAGCGGCTCGCGTTCCAAATTTTGTTCGCGAAGTTGCGCATCGCCTCGCAGCGCTCGGTGTAAAAGCGCATGTCATTTCCGGGGCTGTTGCCGGTGATGAGGTTAAAGCGCAGGGCGTCACTGCCATACTGGTCGATAATCTCGAGCGGGTCGATGCCGTTACCGAGAGACTTTGACATCTTGCGTCCCTTGTCGTCGCGCACAAGGCCGTGAATGAGGACGGAATGGAACGGTGCCTGCTTTGTGTGCTCGCAGCCGGAGAAGATCATGCGCGCGACCCAGAAGAAGATGATATCATAACCCGTGACGAGGACATCTGTCGGATAGAAGTAGTCGAGATCGGGAGTATGATCCGGCCAGCCGAGCGTCGAAAACGGCCAGAGCGCGGAACTGAACCATGTGTCAAGCACGTCCTCCTCGCGAGTGATATGCTTTGAGTGGCAGGCTTCGCACTCGGTCGGGTCTTCGCGCGAGACCGTGATGTGCCCGCAGTCCTCACAGGTCCACGCCGGGATCTGGTGTCCCCACCAGAGCTGGCGGGAGATGCACCAGTCATGGCAGTTCTCCATCCAGTTGGTGTATATTTTTGTGAAGCGCTCCGGGACAAATCTGACCTCGCCGTCATCCACAACGCGGATGGCCTCCTTGGCAAGCGGCTCCATCTTCACGAACCACTGCGCGGAAATGAGCGGCTCCACGTCGTTATGGCAGCGGTAGCAGGTGCCGACATTGTGCTGGTGCTCTTCCACTTTCACGAGATAACCCTGCTCCTCAAGATCCTTGACGATCTGCTTTCTCGCCTCATAGCGATCCATGCCCTGATACTTGCCGCCGAGCTCGTTGATCTTTCCGTTGTCGTCAATGACGCGGATGATCTCAAGATTGTGGCGCAGACCGACCTCAAAGTCGTTCGGGTCGTGCGCCGGGGTCATCTTGACGCAGCCGGTGCCGAACTCCATGTCGACATACTCGTCCGCGACGATGGGGATCTCCTTGTTCATGAGCGGCAGGATGCAGGTCTTGCCGACGAGCTCTGTGTAGCGCGCATCGTTCGGATTCACCGCAACGCCGGAGTCGCCGAGCATCGTCTCCGGTCGGGTCGTCGCGACAACGACGTCGCCGCTGCCGTCACTGAGCGGATAACGCAGGTGCCAGAGGTGGCCGGGCTTGTCTACGTATTCGACCTCCGCATCCGAAAGCGCCGTGACGCAGTGCGGACACCAGTTGATGATGCGGCTGCCCTTGTAGATCAGCCCTTTTTCATAAAGGGAGACAAAGACCTCGCGGACCGCCTTTGAGCAGCCCTCGTCCATCGTAAAGCGCGCGCGGTCCCAGTCGCAGGATGCGCCGAGCTTTTTCTGCTGTTCGACAATGCGGTCGCCGTACTGGTGTTTCCAGTCCCAGACACGCTCCAGAAATTTCTCACGCCCGAGGTCATAGCGGGTCAGGCCTTCGCCGCGCAGAACTTCTTCGACCTTTATCTGCGTTGCGATGCCCGCATGGTCCGTTCCGGGGACCCAGAGGGCGGAAAAGCCCTTCATGCGTTTATAACGGATCAGGCTGTCCTGCCAAGTCGCGTCCATCGCGTGGCCCATGTGGAGCTGGCCCGTAACGTTGGGAGGGGGCATGACGATCGTAAACGGTTTCTTTTCGGGGTCGCGCACGCCGCGAAACGCGCCGGCGGCCTCCCACTGCTGGTAGATGCGGCTTTCGACCTCTTTTGGGTCGTAGACCTTCGATAGTTCTTTCGGCATTGATATTCACTCCTGATTTTTATCGTCTCCCGTCCGAGCGTTCCGCTGCAGAAAAGCAGCTCTGCGCCGGACACGGCGAGTCGTCTGGTCTTGTCGGCACAAGGCGTCGCGTGTCAGGGCTTCGGAGAATCCGACTCTCCGAGATCCTACTCCGCAAGGCCCTCTGGCAGAGAAATCCT
>JBMNPV010000114.1:0-4299 GCA_050943775.1 Oscillospiraceae bacterium | reverse complement strand
GCTTTCGCGGAGAATGCTTGCCTTTGTTTCGTTTCCGTTTGCGGCATTTGTCCGATTCTCCGCAGTGCCGGCAGACTCGCTCGCCTTTGGCTCCGTTTCCGCCGTATTCTTTTCTGCCGGGATGAAGATGGTATAAACCGGCTGTTTGTCAGAAAACTCCGTGTTCTCCACCGTCATCTCAGTCATAGCGCCCGGGTCCGAGGTCAGCAGTTCGTCGATCGCATCGAGCGTCTCGGTCTCCGTCACGGTCGCAATGCGCTCATTTTTTACTTCCGTTTTGTCCTCGCTTCTGTCCGCAGACTCTGCGTAGGGAGACCATGCTCCTTTGTAGACCTCCAGCGTTTTGGCATTCAGCAGCCAAGACGGTTCCTGTCTGACCTCCTCGGGCTTCGCGCCCTCGAGGAGCTGCACGTTCTGGATCGGGAAGCCCAACTGATAGACCGTCCCATCCTCCGCCGTTTTCAGTTTGATGCCCTTTTGAAGATCGGCGGGTGCGAACTTGCTCCCTTTTTCCGGAGCAGCCGCTTCATCCGCCGCAGCGCTGTCCTGTGGCAGCGCCTCGCCGTAGACCCGCCCCCCCGTCGCCGCGCTGTCGAGCGAGATATCCTGCGGTCCGGCGGTAAAGAAACCGCACTTCATTGCTCCAAGCAGAACAAGAGCAACGCAGGCGGCAATCGTTGTGAATCTTCCATAGAAAAGACGCCTCTTTTTTTGGTGGCGGATCTTGAACATAACGCCCTTTGCAAGCATCTCGGGCGGTTCGGCCAGGCCCTCCGACAGCGCATCGGAAACGCCGGTAAAGGCGTCAAAGACCTTTCTGCACACCTCGCAGGAGGCAATATGGGTACGAAGCTCGGACGTCTGCTCTGCGGTCAGCTCGTCATCGAGCATCTGACTCATCATTTCAATGTATTTCTCGCAGTCGTTCATGCTTCACACCCCCTTTATTTTGATAGACGCGCGGTGCTCTGAAAAGTTCCCGTCATCCGCGAGGATGCGGCAGAGCTTTTTTCGCGCACGGAATATGCGGGACTTGACCGTTCCCTCCTCGAGATCGAGCGTCTGACCGATCTCTTCATAGCTCAGTCCGTCGATCTCCCGAAGCAGCAAAATCGCCCGATACTCCTGAGGCAGCTTCATCATGCCCCGATTGACGGCCTCGCGCAGTTCTTTCCTTTCGAGCTCCGTTTCCGGAGAGAAGCGCTCATCCGGAATTTCAAGCTCCTTTTCCTCGTCCTCGTCGTCCCCATAGGAGAGTGAGGCGTGGCTTCGCCGCCCCTGCGCGCGCAGAAAGTCGAGACAGACGTTCGTTGTCAGTCGATAGAGCCACACCGAAAAGCGGCAGTCGCCGCGAAAGCACAAAATCGAATTGTACGCCTTGATAAATGCTTCCTGCGACATATCAAAGGCATCGTCCTCGTTGCCGACCATACGCAGCGCAAGATTGTAGACCTTTTTCTGGTTTTCCAAAACCAGCTTCTCAAAGGCGTCGCCGTCGCCCTCGCGTACGCGCGCGACCAGCCGTGCCTCCTCTTCTCTCGTCATGGATTCACCTCAATTTCCTCTTGATCTCCTCCGCCAGTTTCAGAATATCCGCCATTGTTTCCACATGCACGGCGCGCTCACGATAGGACGCGGCATGTGCCACCCCGTGCAGATACCATGCAAGGTGCTTTCGGGCTTCGAGACAGGCGATCTTTTCGCCCTTTCTCGCTTCTGTCGCCTTGAACTGCTCCACCGCAACGTCGATACGCGCGGCGAGCGGCGGCAGTCCGGGGTCCGGAGCTCCGGCAAGCAGAGCGCCCGCCCGCTCAAAGATCCACGGATTCCCAAAGCTCCCCCGGCCGATGACCGCCATATCGCAGCCGGTATAGCGTAGGATGTGCGGCGCGTCCTCCGGCTCGAAAATATCCCCGTTGGCAAACACGGGGATCGTTACTGCCTTTTTCACATCGCGGATGATGTCCCAGTCGGCAACGCCCGCGTACATCTGTGTGCGCGTGCGGCCGTGGACCGTAATGGCAGAGGCGCCCGCCTCTTCACACATCTGTCCAAACTCGACGGCGTTGACATTTCCCTTGTCCCAGCCCTTGCGGAATTTCACCGTGACCGGCACGCCCGCGCCGCGGACGACAGCTTCAATGATCTTCCGCGCCTTTTCGGGATCGCGCATCAGCGCGCAGCCGTCGCCGTTTCCGGCGACTTTGCCGACGGGGCATCCCATGTTGATGTCGATCACGTCCGCGCCCGAAATTTCGCGAGCAAGCCCCGCAGCCTCCTCCATGACCTCCGGCTCACTGCCGAAGATCTGCGCGGCACAGGGGTGCTCCCCCTCGCCGAGCTGCAGGAGGCTCCGGGTCTTCTGGTCTTTATAGACGAGCGCCTTCGCGCTCACCATTTCCGTTGTCGTGTAGGCCGCGCCGAAGCGGCGGCACATTTCCCGAAACGAAACGTCCGTCACGCCCGCCATCGGAGCGAGGGCGAGCTGACCGTTAATTTCCACTTGTCCGATTTTTACCATGCTATTTTTTCTTCTATCTCCCATTCAGAGAGCACTTAACCATTAAAAATGCAATTCAAGCCCCACCGGGCAATGATCGCTCCCATAAATGTCGCCGCAGATATACGCCGCGTCCACATTTCCCATCAGCCGGTCGGAAACAAGGAAATAGTCAATTCGCCAGCCGACATTCTTTTCCCGTGCCTTCATCCGATAGCTCCACCAGGAATATTCCACTGCGTCCGGGTGCAGGGCGCGGAAGGTATCCGTAAAGCCGGCGGCAAGGAGCTCTGAGAATTTGCCGCGCTCTTCGTCCGAGAAGCCGGCGTTGCCGGCGTTCTGTTTTGGGTTTTTGAGGTCGATCTCCTCATGCGCAACGTTCATGTCGCCGCAGATAACGACAGGTTTTTTCTTGTCCAGCGCGCAGAGATAGCCACGGAAAGCGTCCTCCCACGACATGCGATAGTCGAGGCGCTTGAGCCCGTCCTGTGCGTTCGGCGTATAGACGCAGACGAGGTAAAAATCCTCAAATTCCAACGTCACGACCCGGCCCTCCGTATCGTGCTCGGGGATGCCGAGCTTGTGTGCGACCGAAAGCGGCTTCATTCGCGTGAACACCGCCGTCCCGGAGTAGCCTTTCTTTTCGGCGTAGGACCAGTAGCTCTCATAGCCGGGAAGGTCGAGATCGATCTGACCCTCCTGAAGCTTTGTCTCCTGAACGCAGAAAATGTCCGCGTCGAGCTGCGCAACGATATCCGTAAAGCCTTTGCCGACAACCGCCCGCAGGCCGTTTACGTTCCACGAAATGAGCTTCATGCGTGTTTCTCCTTTTTCGCAACAAGACGGTTTATCTTGACGCCCTGCGCATAGAACTTTGCCTCATAGTCGGTCATCACACCGACGGGACCGTTTGCGTGCAGGTCGCGCGTGACCTCGGAAAGACTCCAGCCGTTTTCTGTGAAGGTCTCCACCGACCAGTCGAAAAGCGGCAGGTTGTCTGTTTTGAAATGGATCTCTCCGTCCGGCTTGAGGATGCTCTCATAGATCTCGAGAAAGCCGGGCGCTGTGAGCCGGTGCTTTGCGGCGCTTTTTTTCGGCCACGGGTCGCAGAAATTGATATAAATGCGGTCCACTTCGTCCGTTTCAAAGAGAACGGGCAGCGCGAGCGCGTCGCCGTCGATGAAGCGGACGTTCTGGAGCTCCCGTTCGCAGACGCGCTCCATCGCCATGACCATGACGTCCGGCACCTTTTCGAGCGCGACCAGCAGCTTCTGCGGGTTCTGCTCTGCGGTATCGGCCGTAAAGCGTCCCTTTCCGCAGCCGAGTTCAAGCCAAAGCGCGTCGTAGCCGGGTATCGCGGTCCTCCATTCGCCGCGCAGGGCGGCGGGGTCTTCTATCAAAACGCGGGAGCAGCGCTCCATGCGCGGGATCAGATTCGGTTTATGTCTCATTCTCATGTTTTTGATCACACTCCGTTTGCCATGATACCATAATTGCGGGCAGACAGCAACAAAAAAAGCGTGACGGATTTGTGAAAGCTGTTCGCCGCGGCACAGTCGGGCAAAAACATGCGGCGCATATTGAATAACGGGGAAACGGCGCTTATAATTGCTGTAAGAGAGTAAGTTTTTCCGTCTGGGAGGACCGCTATGGCCAAAATCATTGATTTCAGCGCATATCTTGACGAAGAGCCGGACATCGGCGCAATGACCCCCGAGGAGCTGGACGTATATCTCACAGATCTGCTCGCAAAGATCGCCGAGCTTGACCGGCAGGAGCCGCGCAGCATGAACAGCGAG
>JBMNPV010000113.1:0-4300 GCA_050943775.1 Oscillospiraceae bacterium | reverse complement strand
CGCCAAGGGCGATCCGGATATCGGGATCGCACCGGGTACATGCTGGGAAGATCTGCCGGAAGACTGGACCTGCCCGGCCTGCGGCGTTGGCAAGGAAGAATTCAGGTAAGCCGGTAAACGGCAAACGTCAGGAGGAAAATCATGGACGCGAAAGCACTGTTCAATATTTCTTACGGTCTCTATGTGATCGGCACGAAGCTCGATGGGAAAAATGCCGGCTGTGTTGTGGACGCTTTTATTCAGTCCACATCTGAGCCGAAACCGACCGTCATCCTCTGCTCCATCCTCAAAAACCAGACGAACGCAGCCATCAAGCAGACGGGTGAATTCACCGTCTCCGTGCTCGGAGCAGACTGCGACCCGTTCGTGATTGGAAACTTTGGTTTCCAGTCCGGCCGCGACGTTGACAAATGGGCGAACGTCCCGCATCGCATTGTGGACGGTCTGCCGACGCTTGAAAACGCCGTTGCGTACTATCGCTGCAAAGTCACCGACCAGAAAGAGATCGGCACGCACACCGTCTTTTTCGCAGATGTCGAGGACGCGTGGACCGGCAGCGGCACGCCACTGACCTACGGAGACTATCAGAAGTCCATGAAGGCCGCCTGCATGGCAGCTTTCAAGTCCTACAAGGATACCGGCGTCGTTCCCGCGCCCTCCGCTGCCGCACCGGCTCCTGCCGCCGAGGCAAAGCCTGCGGGCAAGGAACGCTGGGTCTGCTCGTTCTGTGGCTATGTCTATGACGGCGACGTTCCCTTTGAGGAGCTGCCGGATGATTGGACCTGTCCGCTGTGCGGGAAACCAAAGAGCGCGTTTGTGAAAGAAACGGTCTGAGGACCGTGATCGGGGGCGGCCGCGTAAGCAGCCGCCCTAAACATCTTTGAAACAGGCCGAAGCGGGCGAGGGTAAAGAAAAACCCTGGCCTGTTCCTGTCGGCAGATGAAGCCGCTGCGCGGCTGAGGTAGATACGATGGAACAGATGATCGAAAAAACCATGAAGGGCCTTCGTTCGCGCGGTTTTGAACCGCGTTATTTTGAAACTGCCGCAGAAGCCGCGGATTATCTTGCGGCGGAATACGCAGGCAGAAGCGTCGCCTTCGGCGGCAGCAAGACACTGGAGGCCCTTGGCCTGTACGAACGCCTGACAGAAAACGGAGCCACCGTCGCATGGCACTGGAAGCAGGACCGCGATGAGGCGCTCGCCGCCGCACAGAACGCGGAAGTCTATATATGCAGCGCCAACGCCATTGCGGAGACCGGCGAGATCGTCAACATCGACGGCTCGGGAAACCGCGTTGCTTCAACGCTTTTCGGCAAAAAAGAGGTCTGCTTCGTTGTTGGCAAAAACAAGCTTACGCCGGATTACAATGAGGCCGTGTGGCGTGCGCGCAATGTTGCAGCGCCGCTCAACGCACGCCGCCTCAAGAGAAATACGCCCTGCGTCAAGGGCAATCTGCGCTGCTATGACTGCAACAGCCCGGAGCGCATTTGCCGCGCGCTTGTGACGCTTTGGAACAAAATGACCGGCTGTGAACGGGTCGAGGTGCTCATCATCGGTGAGGAGCTCGGCTATTGAGCAAAAAACGGCGGGCTGCGGAAGAAATGCTTCCCGGCCCGCCGTTTGTGCAGCGGCACGGAAACGGAAAGGGATGATCCCCTCGACGTCCTGCGCCGTTTTCGATATTGACAAGAGCCGGGAAAGGCTGTGTGCTACCTTTCCCGGCTCTTGGGAAGAGAAGGAGTATTGCGTAAAAAAGAGTCTGTCGGCTGAGAGTTCCGGCTAGCTGGTTGATCCTCCGAACCAGAGGATCAGGACCACTGTGTTGTCTCTTTCTATTCTTAATTTACAACATAACCAAAGGAAAATCAAATATTTTATTAAATATATCCATATATTTTGCCAGAGAACTTAGGTATAATCTTGTAAAGAGATAGAAATATAACGATTGAATTATGTTAATAAAGCGCAGAAAACAGGCAAAAATACAGCAATATAGCACAAAAACAGGTGCGAACGCAGGGCGTTTGAACCTGCATGGACGCCAAAAAGAGGTCTGTCTGTGCCAGTTTGAGCCTGTTTTCAGGAGGATAGTAGATGGAAATTCGCGATCTGCAATACTTTTGCATGACAGCGGAGCTGGAGCATGTCACAAGGGCGGCCGACAAGCTCGGCGTTGCGCAGCCTTTTCTGACAAAAGTGATCGGACAACTCGAAAAGGAGATCGGCGTGCCGCTTTTTGACAATGTTGGCCGCAAGATCAAACTCAACGAGTATGGAGAGGTCTTCTATTTTCACGCGAAAAAGATACTGACCGAGCTGGATAATCTCCGCAATAATATGGATGAACTCATCGAGCGCCGCAGTCACACGATCCGCATCGTGACGAATACAGAGGCCCATTATCCGCAGCTCGTTCTGGCCTACCAGAAGGCAAACCCCGATTATCAGCTTGCGATCACGTTTGCCACGCGCGAGGACTGTCTCAACGCGATCAAAACCGGCGAACAGGATTTTGCCATTTGCAGCCCGCCGCTGCCGAACGACCCCACAAAGGGGATCACCACGGATATTGTTTTCCGCGAGAAGCCCTGCGTCATGCTTCCACCGAATCATCCGATGCTCTCGAAAAAGGCAATCGACTTTGACGATATGATCGGCGAGCCGATGGTCGCGACCTCAAAGGACTCCGCTCTGCGCATCAACCTCGATCAGTGCATGGAGCGCCATGGCTATACGCCGAACATCGTCTGCGAGTCAAACGACCTGAGCATGATCATCTCCACCGTCAAAAGCGGACTTGGTTTTGCCATCCTCCCGCGCTCGGCGTTCTTCAGCCGCCCTTCAATTCGCAAATACTGCGTTGAGACTTCGATCCCGGACGCGGTCGGTGAACTGGGACTGAGCTACAGCGCGACCCCGCGCGACGAAATTCGCGAGTCCGATTTTTCGCATTTTGTGAAAACATTCAGCGAGCAGTATGCGAGGGACTACTATTCCAAATGCATCTCCGATTTTGCGGAACTCAATGAGGGTTGAACAGGCGGATGCCTTCCAATCCACCACAGGCAAACAGGCCCGTCGCCCCGGACGGTGTGCGACGGATGAAAAGGAGCTGAATGACCATGTCCGTCGTTGCTGCGTTCGCAGTGCCGCATCCACCGATCATCCTGCCGGAGATCGGCCGCGGCGAGGAAGAGAAGATCTCAAAAACGCTCAGCGCCTATCGGGAGACTATGCGGCGCGCCGCAGAACTCAAACCCGACACGATCGTGCTGACCAGTCCGCACAGCATTATGTACGCGGACTATTTTCACATTTCGCCCGGCGCGGGCGCAAAGGGTGATTTCGGGGAGTTCCGTGCGCCGGAGGTCGAAATTTCCGCCGCCTATGACGAGGCGTTTGCCGCGGCGCTCTCGGCACTCTGCGAGGAAAAGGGACCGGCAGCGGGCACGCTCGGCGAACGGAACCCAAAGCTGGATCACGGGACGATGATCCCGCTGTATTTTCTCAATTCGTTTACGAAGGACTATAAGCTCGTGCGCATCGGCCTTTCGGGCCTTTCCGCGCGGGAGCATTACAGTCTCGGAATGCGCATCGCCCAGACTGCGGAAGCGCTGGACCGCCGTGTTGTCGTAATCGCAAGCGGCGATCTGTCGCACAAACTGCTTAGCGAGGGGCCGTATGGCTTTGCCGCGCAAGGGCCCGAATTTGATAAGCAGGTCACGCTCGCGCTGCGTGAGGGCGATTTTTTGAGTCTGCTGACCCTGCCGCCCGAATTTTGCGAAAGCGCCGCCGAATGCGGTTTGCGCTCTCTGCAGATCATGGCCGGAGCGCTTGACAAAAAGAGCGTGAAGCCGGAGCTTCTCTCCTATGAGGGACCTTTCGGCGTGGGTTATGCGGTCGCTGCCTTTGAAGTGACGGGGGAAGACGAGGACCGCAGCTTCGGAGAGCAGTTCGACCTGGTCACGACAAGACGCCTCATCGCGCTTCGCGAGCATGAGGACGAATATGTCCGCCTTGCGCGCCTGAGCGTGGAAACCTATGTGCGGACCGGCACGCGCGCAAAGCTTCCGGAGGACATTTCACCGGAACTGCGCTCCCGCCGTGCGGGCGCTTTTGTCTCACTCAAAAAAGGCGGGGCGCTGCGCGGCTGTATCGGTACGATCGGTCCCGCGATGCCCTGTCTCGCGGAAGAGATCATGCACAACGGCGTGGCTGCCTGCTCGCAGGATCCGCGCTTTCCAAAGGTGGAACCGGCTGAGCTGGCATCGCTCGAATACAGCGTGGATGTGCTCACGG
>JBMNPV010000112.1:0-4456 GCA_050943775.1 Oscillospiraceae bacterium | reverse complement strand
CATTGCGCGCGAGGGTCTTCTCGAATACGGCCGCCCCGACCTCGCGCAAAAGTGCGCCGACCTCCTGGCGCCGATGTCCTTCGCACCGCTGTATGACCGCTCGCACCGTCTTTTTTCCATTGGCTTTAATCTGGAGAAAAACGCGCTCACGAACAGCTGCTACGACCTGATGGCGAGCGAAGCCCGTACGACCGGCTTCTACGCCGTCGCGCGCGGAGATGTGCCCCGCCGTCACTGGCGCGCGCTCTCCCGCGCAATGGTCGAGTCCGAGCACCACCGCGGCATGGTCTCCTGGAGCGGAAGTATGTTTGAATATCTCATGCCCTGTCTCTTTTTCCACAGTGTCGAAGGCTCGCTGCTCTGGGAAACGGACCGTTTCGCCGTCCGCGTCCAGCAACGCTGCGGTGAAAAGCGCGGGCTTCCCTGGGGCGTCTCCGAAAGTGCCTTCTTCGCGTTTGACCCGTCGCTGAGCTACCGCTATAAAGCCCACGGCTGCGCGCCGCTCGCCCTCAAGCGGGGCATGGACAGTGAATACGTTGTCGCGCCCTACGCAAGCTTTCTCGCCCTTTGCACGGATGTCCATCCCGTAATTCGCAACCTCCGCGCCCTCGAAGCACTCGGGGCATCTGGGAAATATGGCTTTGTGGAGGCTGTCGACTTTTCGCAAGGGCGTTCCGCAGCGCAAGACGGCGAACTTGTCGACTGCGTCATGGCGCATCATCTCGGCATGAGTCTCGTCGCGATCTGCAATGCGCTTTGCGGCAACATCATGCCGCACCGGCTCATGCGAGATCCCTCCATGGCAGCCTATGCCTGTCTTCTTGAAGAAAAACTGCCCATGGGTGGCGTGCTCCTCTCCCGCACTGAAAAAGCGCCGCCTGAAAAGCCGCCGCGCGCGGCGAGTCTCTGGTGGGAGAAGCGATGCGCCGAAAGCCCGGACAAACCCGAATGTGCCATGCTCTCCAACGGCGACTACTCGCTTCTTCTGACGGAACGCGGTGCATCCTCCGCACAGTTCCGCGGTATCGTTCCCTACCTTCCTGCTGATGACCGGCAGCCGGGCCTTGCGCTCTATCTGCACCGGAATGGCACGTTGCTGCCGCTTTTGCCATCAAGCGGCCAGAACAGTCTTCTGTCATTCGATACTTCTATGGATTTATCTCGAGTCGAGATATCTTCCAAGCTCGTTGACCTCTCCGCCGATGTAACGACCACTGTTTCCGCAACTTTAAACGGGGAAAAGCGCGTCGTCAGGCTCAGCAATACCGGGGAGAGCGGAAACTGTGAGCTCATTACCGTTTTTAAGCCCGTTCTCGCCAAGCTTGTCGATTACAACAGCCATCCTGCCTTTTTCGGGCTCGGTCTGTATGCCGAACAGCGAGGCGCTTCCCTTCTGCTGCGCCGTCTTGCGCGCGGCAAACTGCCGGAGAGTTTTCTCTGCTTCGCTTCAACGCAGCCTGCTGAATTTTCCGCGCGTGCAGACCTTCTGCCGGGACGCGGCGGACTTGAAGCCGCACTCGCCGCCCCTTTCCCGCCGCTCGGCTGGCTCTCCAACGCGCTTGTCGTCGCAAAGATCCCTATCCACCTCCCATCCGGCAGCGACGCGTCCGTGACGCTCTCACTGGCACTCGGCCAAACGCCCGACGAAGCTTTTGACGCGGCCCACCGCATTCTCGCGGGCGACGCATCCGATCGATCCGATTGGCCTGCCGACCTCGCCGCCGCGCTCTCGCTGACGCCGCCGCAGCTTGCCGGCGCGATGGAGCTTCTCAGCACCATCGCCTTTCCCGGCTGCCATGCTGACGTGCCCGCGAAGCGTGAACTCTGGCGCTTCGGACTCTCCGGCGATCTGCCCATCATCGTACGCGAGATCGCGTCCGACGACGATCAGTCGGAAGCAGAATCACTCATCCGCCAGCACGCTTTTTTATGCTCCCTCGGCCGTCCCTTTGACCTCGTCTTTTTGACGGATGAGGGCGGCAGCTACCTGCGTCCTGCCGCTAACGCTCTCGCGGAGAAAAAGCGCTCCTTCGGCGGCGACAATCCGCACATTTTTATCCTTGACCGGACTGTGGACGTCACGCCGCTCCTGTGCGCGGCTGTTTCACCGCGGACAGAGCCGCTACTCCCACCGCAGGCTGCAGTCCTTACGCCGCAGCTTGACGCGCCCGCGCAGTCCTTCCCGTATTTTCAGTGGAACGATGACGGAAGCTTCTCTTTCCGGGTGGAGCGTTCGCTCCCGCCCCGTGCATGGAGCAATATTCTGACAAACGGACGCTTCGGCTTTCTGGCAAGCGACTGTGGAACGGGGCACATGTGGTATCAAAACGCGCGCGAATACCGCTTCAACCGCTGGCTATGCGATCCGCTCGCGACTGAGGGAAGCGAAGTGCTCCAAACCGCCGACGAAACGCTCTTTGCCTCTTCTCTTGACCGCGACTGTACGGTCCGCTACGGCTTCGGCTTCGCCGAATGGCGCAAAACGATCGACGGCGTGGAATTTTCAACGCTTGCCTTTGTCCCGCCCGATGTGGATGCCCGCGTCCTGCTCGTAAACTGGAGCGGCGGGCAACGCGACTTTTTCTGGAGCAGCGACCTTGTTCTCTGCGGCGATGATACGGCGGCCTGCAAATCTCGCGTCCATCTTGAAGACGGGATCTTCACAGCGGAAAATCCAGAGAGTTCTTATTCAAACTATCCTTTTAAGATAGTATCGTCTGCAAATATTTCCGAATACACGACTGATTGCTCCACATGCTCCGCTCGCCAATCAAATGGGCGCAGCGAAGCCGGCGGCTTTCTCGGCGTCCGCTTCACGGCGGAGCCCCCGTTCATTCTGGTTTGCGGCTGCGATGACGAGGAGCATCTGCGCAAACTGTGCAAAAAAAGCACCGCCTACGATCTGCTGCGTTCGACAACGGAACACTGGCAGCAGAGCGTCACTTCCGTTGAGATCAAAACGCCTCTGCCCGCGCTTGACCGCCTCTTTAACGGCTGGCTTCCCTACCAAACGCTGGCCTGTCGTCTGCTTGGCCGCACCTCCCTCTACCAGAGCGGCGGCGCCGTCGGTTTCCGCGATCAGTTACAGGATGCGGTCGCGCTCCTTCCGCTCGACCCCGAACTCGCAAAATCGCAGATACTCGACTGTTGCCGCCATCAGTATCTGGAGGGCGATGTGATGCACTGGTGGCATCCGCTTGAATCGCTCTCGCGCGGCGTTCGGACCCGCTGCTCAGACGATCTTCTCTGGCTGCCGTGGGCATTGTGTGAGTATGTGGAAAAAACGGGGGACCGCGCTTTCTGCGAATTGTCCGTCCCCTTTTTGACCTCCACTCCTCTGTCGCCCGATGAACATGGCCGCTACGAGACCGCCGTCGCCAGTGACGAGAGCGCCGACATTCTGGAACACGCGCGCCGGGCACTGGTCATGGTCCTCTCCCGCGGTGTCGGTTCCCACGGACTTTTGCTGCTGGGCGGCGGTGACTGGAACGACGGCATGGACACTGCCGGCGCACAGGGCCGCGGCGAAAGCGTCTGGCTCAGCTGGTTTTTCTCTCACACAGCCCATCGCTTCGCCGCCATACTCCGCCGCAGCGGCAATACTCTTTCGGCCGCACAGCTTGATGAAGCGGCTGCGCGTATCGGACGGGCCGCAAACGATGCGTGGGACGGCGAATGGTATCTCCGCGGCTGGCATGACGATGGCAGTCCGATCGGCAGCGCGCAAAATATCTGCTGCCAGATCGACGCGATCTCGCAGAGCTTTGCGGCGCTCAGTCCGGAAGCGGACCCCGCCCGGACAAACATTGCGCTCACATCCGCCGTCACCCGTCTTCTGGACAGCCGCCATAAGCTCATCCGTCTCTTTGACCCGCCTTTTGAAAACGCGCGTCCCGCACCCGGCTATATCGAGAGCTATGGCCCCGGCTTCCGGGAAAATGGCGGGCAGTACACCCACGGCGCAGTCTGGCTCGTCATGGCGCTGTTAAAACAAAATCGTCCGGACGACGCACTGCCGCTGCTCGAAGCACTTCTCCCCTCGGAGCGCGATCCTGCTCTGTATGCTGCCGAGCCCTATGTTCTTTCGGCAGATGTCTACTCCAATCCCGACTGTGCCGGTCTCGCGGGTTGGAGCTGGTACACCGGCTCGGCAGGCTGGCTCTGGCGCGTCGTACTCGAAGACCTGCTGGGCCTGCAGCTCAAAAACGGGAAAATTTCGTTTTCGCCGCATCTGCCCTCCACGTGGTCGGACTGCACCGTTACACTACGCTCTAAAAACGGCCAAAAGCGAACATTTCTGCTGCGAGCGGACGGAAGCGCTTCGGAACTGCCCCCTCCGGCCTGTTAAATCGCAGAGGAAAGCCGAGAATTCACAAAATAAACATTTCCAAATTCGTTTGTATGGAGTATAATGTAATTTAAATTCATCCAACGAACAACGAAAAGGAGGCCGCCC
>JBMNPV010000111.1:0-4503 GCA_050943775.1 Oscillospiraceae bacterium | reverse complement strand
CCTTGGCGAAATCGACAGGATTCTGTAATAGCCTTTTTGTCACAAACTGAAGGTCGGGAAGACCAAAGGCCGTACTCAGGATAAAAAGACGGGTCCATAGTACGTGCTCCATCCATAGTTGCCTAAAAGTATTTGATAGTCGTAATTGACAGTTTTCCGATCCGCTGCAGTTATTTATCTGCCCCACGATGCTACAACCCCCATAAATATCGGAAATACGTATAACAGGCTGGTTCACCTGATATATACATTACACTGTATGAAATAATAGTCGTGAGCGTGTGTGAATGGAATGCCTTTACTTGACTTGAATGTTCGCAGGGACACCGACATTGGCAAGTTAAACACACCGCTTTTCGCCTCTGCCGCAGAACAAGAAAAATCGGCATAGCCGGTAAATACATACCAAACTATGCCGATATTTTTCGGGATCATATATCCCTAAGCTGCATCCGCCAATGGCGGGCTCCTTTTTGCTTTCAGCCGAGGGTCTTATGCCATGGGAACGACGGCGCCCTTGTAGGTGTCCTCGATATACTTCGTGACTTCAGCGGCCTGGAGAGCGGCGACGAGCGCCTTGAGGTCCTCGCGGGTCTCGTCCCCCTTGCGGACGGCGATGATGTTCGCGTAGGTCTGGGCGGCGTCGGAGTCCTTCTCCTCCTTGGCGATCGCGGTGGCGATGTCAATACCGGCAGAGAGCGCGTAGTTGCCGTTGATAACGGCCATATCGACATCTTCGATGGAACGCGGGATCTGGGCGGCCTCGACCTCAACGATCTTGAGGTTCTTGGGGTTCTCCGCAATGTCGTTGACGGTGGCGGTGAAGCCTGCGTCAGCTTTCAGCGTGATCAGGCCGTTGGTCTGGAGCAGGAGAAGCGCGCGGGCTTCGTTTGTGGTGTCGTTCGGGACTGCGATCTGTGCACCGTCCTTGAGGTCGGCAAGGGTCTTGGTCTTTCCGGGATAGAGGCCGAGCGGCTCATAGTGGATCGCGGCCATGGAAACGAGGTCGGTGCCATTCTGCTGGTTGTAGTCGTCGAGGTACGGCTTGTGCTGGAAGTAGTTGGCGTCAATGTCGCCGTCCGCCAGGGCTACGTTCGGCTGAACGTAATCCGTGAACTCGACGATCTGGAGGTCATAGCCCTGCTGTGCAAGGATCTCCTTGGCCTTTGCGAGGATCTCGGCGTGCGGCGCGGGGCTTGCGCCGATCTTGATGACCTTGGAGGCGGTGGTGCCGTCAGCGGCGGGGGATGCGGATTCTGTGGCCGTTTTGCTGCCGCAGGCCGCGAGAGAGCAGAGCATGGCGGTTGCGAGCAGCGCAGAGATGAGCTTTTTCTTCATTTTCACTTTCTCCTTTGCTTTTTCATGGCAGGCGCGATCAATTGATGCGCTTGTCTCCTATCCTTGCGAGCTTCATCCCGACGGCCTGCAATACCTGCACGATGACGACGAGGATGGCGCTCGTAATGAACATGATGGTGGTCTTATACTTGTAGACACCGTAGCGGATGGCGATGTCGCCGAGACCGCCGCCGGCGATGAAGCCGGCCATGGCCGAGTAGCTGAGGATGGTCGTGATGGCGATCGCGCCGCCGATGAGCAGCGAGGGCCGCGCTTCGGGTAGCAGCACTTTCCAGACGATCTGCGAGGTGGACGCGCCCATTGACTCGGCGGCCTCGATGACGCCCTTGTCTACCTCCTTGATGGAGCTTTCAACAAGACGCGCAACATAGGGCGCGGAGGCGATGACGAGCGCAAAAACAGTGGCGTTCGTGCCAATGGTCGTGCCCACGACGGCGCGGGTGAAAGGCCGGAACAGCACCGCGAGGATCAAAAACGGGAGGGAACGAAGGATATTAACGATAACGCCGAGCACGGCGTTGAGGACGGGGCGCGGGTGCAGGCCGTCCTTATCAGAAACGACGAGCAAGATACCGAGCGGCAGGCCGATGAGATAGGCCAGAGCCGTCGAGAGGAAGGTCATGTAGAGGCTCTGCAGAAAACCGATGCCGATCATCTGCCATTCTGCTGCGTTAGGCAAGGTCTGTCACCTCCTCGACTGCAAGCCCTTTCGAGCGCAGGTATTCGATCATGCGGCTGTCCGTTTCCGCTTCCCCGGTGAGCTGCAGGACGATCTGACCGTAGGCCTTGCCGCCGATGTTTTTGGAGTCGGCAAAGATGATGTTGACCGGGCGGCGGAACTTGAGCACCATGTCTGCGACGACCGGCTCATAGGACGAGCTGCCGTCAAAGACGATGCGGCAGCAGGTCGCGCTTTTGAAGTGCTCCGTGCTTTCGCTGTGGTAAAAGAGCCTGCGCGCGGCTGCGGACTGCGGGCGTGTAAAGACCTCGCCCACTTCGCCGGCCTCCGCGATGACATGTTCGTCGATCACGGCAACCTTGTTGCAGATCTCCTCGACGACGGCCATCTCATGCGTGATGACAACGACGGTCACGCCGAGATTTTTGTTGATGTCCTTTAAAAGCGCGAGGACTTCCTTTGTCGTGTTCGGGTCGAGGGCGCTCGTGGCCTCATCGCACAAGAGCACTTTCGGGTTTGTTGCAAGCGCGCGGGCGATCGCGACGCGCTGGCGCTGACCGCCGGAGAGCTGCGACGGATAGGCATTGGCCTTGTCCGGCAAGCCGACAAGCGCAAGGAGCTCATGCGCGCGTTTTTCATTGGCTGCTTTTTTCCCGCCGGTGATCTCCATAGGAAAACAGATGTTTTGCAGCGCGGTGCGCTGCATGAGAAGATTGAACTGCTGAAAGATCATTCCCATGGACTGCCGGACGGAATAAAGCTCTTTTTCGGAGAGCGCCGAAAGGTCGCGGCCGTCAAAGAAGACATGGCCGCTTGTCGGCTTTTCAAGGAAATTCATACAGCGCACAAGCGTGGATTTGCCCGCGCCGGACACGCCGATGATGCCGAAGATGTCCCCACGCTCGATCGAAAGGTCGATGTTCTCAAGCGCACGGACCTCGCCGTCCTTGCTCTGGAAGGTCTTGTACAGGCCATCTATGCGAATGATGGGGTCGTTTTCGCTCATAATGTCACTCATTTCATCCTCCGGCGGGCGGGACCGACCCGCCAGCCCGCCGAAAATAATACAGTATAGATTTTAGCATCGTTTTCCGCGCTTTGCAATTCCAAGTTCGCATTTTGCCATTTAAATTGACAGAATGTCGAGGAAAAAGAGGAAACGGATAGAAAATTTGAAAATGTCAGCAAGACATACATTTTTGACTTGTATGTGTGCGTCCTGCGGACGTATAATGTAGCAGAGCCTTTGTCACATCTGACGACAAGGAAAAGAGGGGGAGAATTTAATGAAGAAAAAGGGAATAGTCATGCTCTGTGCCATTTCAATGCTTGCCTGCCTGCTTTCGCCCGCGGCTCTGGCCGAAACTGCGGCAGGCGAGACGCGAACGCTGCGCGTGATGTTCACACACGATATGCACGACCAGATCCTGCCGTGGAAGACGGCGGTGGATGGAGAGGTCACGACGGTCGGCGGCTACGCCCGTATGAAGACCGCGATCGACGAAAATCGGACGGACACCTGCGTTCTGGTAGACGGCGGCGACTTTTCGATGGGTACGCTCTTCAACGGCGTTTTTCGGACGGACTCGCCGGATATGACCCTGCTCGGCGAAATGGGGTACGACGCGGTGACGCTGGGAAACCATGAGTTTGACTATGGGCCGGAGGCTTTGGCCGATTCGCTGCTTGCCGCAAAAAACCCGCCGCAGCTGCTCACGGCGAATATACGGTTTGGTAACGCGGCCGATTCGCAGAAGCTGAAAGCCGCTCTCGAGGAAATTGGGGGCAGCGCGACTGTCCTGGTGGAGAAAAACGGCGTAAAGATCGGTCTCTTCGGTCTGATGGGCGACGAAGCGGCCTCCGATATTGCCTATCCCGGCTCCGTCAGCTTTTCGGACCGCGCTGCCGCGGCAAAGACCTGCGTCAAGGAGTTACAGCAGCAGGGGGCGGATGTGATCGTCTGCCTGAGTCATAGCGGCACCGTGGAAAAGGCGTCGGATTCCGAGGACGTTCAGCTCGCCAAAAAGGTGGACGGCATCGACGTTATCATCAGCGGACACTCACATACCCTGCTCGAAGAGTCGATCCGAGTCGGAAACACGACCATTGTTTCCTGCGGCTGTTACGGACGCTATCTCGGCATACTGGACCTTGACCTGTCGTCCAAAAAGCAGGTGAAATATGAGGTACTGCCGATCTCATCCGCCTTTGCCCCCGACCCGGCAATTGAAGCGCAGATCGAAAACTACAAGCGCGATGTCAACGAACAGTTCCTCTCACGTTACGGTTTACAGTTTGACGATGTCATCGCGGTGAGCACGGTCGATTTTGACGATGTAAACGTCGACTATGAGGACTTCCGCGACAGCAACATGGGCGACTTTGTTGCGGACGCACATGTCTATGCCTATGAGAAAAACGGCGGCATCGAAAAGCCCATCGGCATTTCCGCCAAAGGCATCGTC
>JBMNPV010000110.1:0-4628 GCA_050943775.1 Oscillospiraceae bacterium | reverse complement strand
CTAACCGTGTTTAGATAGCACAGCGCCCCAAGGCTTTTGCCTTGGGGCGTTTTGTCGTTTATTCTTCTGCCTGTGCGGGCTCCCCGCCCGTGCCGCTGTCCGCCGGCGCGGCGGGCAGCCAGTCGGACGGCACCTCGCGGGTCTCGACGGCCTGCGTTCCGTCCGCGCGGCAGACCAGCACCTGAATCGTCATGTTATTTCACCCCCCAGAATTTGAAGCTGCACGCGCCGGTGAAGAGCCAGTTCGAGTATGCCACAAAGTTCAGGACTGAAAGACTGCCGAAGTTCGTGCCGGCATACCCGTAAGTCGGATTGTCTGCCAGGCAGATTGTGCGGATTCTGGGGGTGAAGCCGCAGTGCGAGAAAAAAATGATCCGTGCGCCGGACTCTGCTTTGTTCAGCGCGCCGTCCGACCAGCTTGAACTGCCGCAAAGATACATATAGTTTCCCTGCGTTGTGCTGTTGATGCGCATCTCGCAGCTCTGCGGGATTGTGACGTCCAGCAGAACGCACTGCCACTTGGTAAAATCAATGTCCGACACCTGCACGTCCACCTGCGCGGTGTTGTTCGTCATCGCGGTGACGGTCTTGAGCGGCAGAAACTCCGCCTTGCTCCCGAGCGCCGCCACCGCCGTGTCGATTTTTGCGTTGTCCGCGTTCATGTCCTCCATCAGAAACGGGTCTGAGAGTTGCCATTGACACAGACCGAGATTTGGTGTTTTGCCTGTACTTGCCATTGATACAGATCCTCTCCTTTCTACGTTTGGGTGCAAAAATGCCCCTCTATCCGTTGGGACGCAGGAGGGGCTTTTTTGTACGGCGCGGGGCAAAGGCGATTGAAAATTTTTCTCCGCGCGACGAAAAGGAACAAGCCGCATCGGGCGCGGCGGGCGAAAATGCTTGTGTCCTTTTGAAAATGGCGGTACAATGCAGGAAAACGAAGCGCGGCGCGGCCGCGGACGGAGGAAGACACGACATGAACGACGGAAGATTTTCGGTGCGGCCCGAGATGCTGCAAACGCGGCTTGCGCGGCGCACGCCCGGACTGATGGACTCGAAGGGAAAATTTGCGGTGCTCGTGCCGCTCATCGAACGGGAGGACGGACTGTACCTGCTCTATGAGGTGCGCTGCCACACGATGCGCCGTCAGCCGGGGGAAATCTGCTTTCCGGGCGGTGGGCTGGAGGGAGCGGAGTCCGTTGTGGACTGCGCGCTGCGGGAAACGCGGGAGGAGCTGGGCATCGCGCCGGAGGAGGTCCGCGTTCTGGGCGAACTGGATTTTATCGCCCTGCGCTTCGGCGCGACGATGCACCCCGTACTGGGGCTTGTCAATGGCGCAGTGCTTGAGCACATGACGCTCAACCCGGACGAGGTTGCGGAAACCTTTCTCGTGCCGCTCGACGATCTGCGGGAGCACCCCGCGCGGGAATACGTCTGCGCCCTGCGCCCGGAGTTGCCGGAAGATTTTCCCTATGAGGAATACGGCATCCCGCGCGATTATCCGTGGATGCCGGGGCGGGAGTCGATCCCGTTTTATGTCTGGGAGGACCGCGTCATCTGGGGTCTGACCGCGCGCACGACGCGCTGCCTGCTGAAACTCATCGACGGGGACGCGTGAGCGCGGGCGCGCTTGACACGCCGACCCGCCGCGAAAACTCCGATGATTTATCAAAAAACGGCGCTTAAGCGCCGTTTTTTTAGCTGCGGCGTGGGGCAGGGCCTGTTCGCACAGACGAAAACGAATTTGTGCATTTGTGTTGAAAATGCGTGACGTTTGAGAGCGGATATGATACAATAATACAACAACGCCGGCAAGTTCCGGCTCCCTCCAACAAGACAAAAAACTGTCGCATGTGCGGCACAGCCTAAGAAGAAAAGGAGCAAAGAATATGGGCCTTATCAAAGCGATCACCGGCGCAGCCGGCGGCGTTCTGGCCGACCAGTGGAAGGAATATTTCTACTGTGACGCGCTCGACGCTGACACCATTGTTGCGAAAGGACAAAAGCGCATTTCCGGCCGTTCTTCCAATAAGCACGGCAGTGACAACATCATTTCCACCGGCTCTGTCATCGCGGTAGCGGATGGCCAATGCATGATCATCGTCGAACAGGGCAAGGTCGCGGAGATCTGCGCCGAGCCGGGCGAATTCACTTATGACGCCTCCACCGAGCCGACCATCTTTGCCGGAAACCTCGGCGAGAGCATCGGGAAGGTCTTTCGGAATATCGGCAAGCGTTTCACCTTTGGCGGTGAGGCCCCGAAGGATCAGCGCGTGTACTACTTCAACACCAAGGAGCTCGTCGGCAACAAATACGGCACGCCGAGTCCTGTCCCGTTCCGCGTGGTCGACCGCAATGTCGGTCTGGATATGGACATAGCCATCGCCTGCTTCGGAGAATACAGCTACCGGGTCTCAAACCCGATCCTCTTTTATACAAACGTTTGCGGCAACGTCGAGGAAGCGTATACCCGCGCGGCCATCGACAGCCAGCTCAAGACGGAACTTCTGACCGCGCTCCAACCGGCTTTCGCGAGGATCTCCGAAATGGGCATCCGCTACTCGGCCCTGCCCGGGCACACCACCGAGCTTGCCGACGCGCTCAACGAGGTCCTCTCGCAGAAATGGCGCGATCTGCGCGGCATCGAGATCGTCTCCTTCGGCGTTTCCTCGGTCAAGGCGAGCGAGGAAGACGAGAAGATGATCAAAGAGCTCCAGCGCAACGCGGCCTTCCGCGACCCGACCATGGCCGCGGCGCAGATGGTCGGCGCGCAGTCGCAGGCGATGCAGGACGCGGCAAGAAACGAGGGCGCCGGTCCCGCGATGGCCTTCATGGGCATGGGCATGGCGCAGAACGCAGGCGGCGTGAACGCGCAGAACCTTTATGCGATGGGTCAGCAGCAACAGCAGCAACAGGCGGCCCCGGCGGCCGGTTGGCCCTGCGCCTGCGGCGCGACCGGGAATACCGGCAAGTTCTGCTCCAACTGCGGCCAGCCTCAGCCCGCTCCGGCGGTCGGCTGGACCTGCGCCTGCGGGGCTGTCAATCAGGGCAAGTTCTGCACGGAATGCGGCAAGCCCAAGCCTGCCGGCGTCCCGCAGTACAAGTGCGACAAGTGCGGCTGGGAGCCGGAAGACCCGACGCATCCGCCGAAGTTCTGCCCGCAGTGCGGCGACCCCTTCGGCGACGAAGACATCAAAAAGTAAAAATTGAATGGAACGGAGGAATGGGACATGAAGTGCAGAGTTATTTCGGCGCTGCTGTGCGCCGCGCTCTTCGTTTCCCTCTCGGCCTGCGGCGGCGAGACCACGCCGGTCCCGCCGGACGCCTCCGCACAGGCGGCTTTTGCGGGCGAGTGGATCAGTTACGCATACTTGAAAGACGAAAAGGCGGTCCCCTTTGAAGACTTCAACTGGTCCGCGCGCTATACGCTTAAGCCGGACGGGACCTGTACCTGTCAAGCTGCCGGAGCCGATAAGATCACGGCGGGCACATGGAAGTCCGCAAAGGACGGCAGCATCAAGGTGAAAAACAGCGAAGGACAGGCGATCTATGCCTTTTCGACATACGGAACGGACGGCAGCACCGTTCGGGTCAGCGCTGCGGACGGCACCGGGAATGTTTCGCTCGCCGCGCGGACAGACACGCCCATCGGCCGTGCCGCCCTCAAACTGCGCGAAGATGCGCTTGCCGCCGCCGACACCGAGAATGAGAGCGGGGAGCGGACCTTTGTTGCCTGGTGTGAATACGCGGTCGTGGACGGTGTGAGTTATCTGGACGCGGACGAGGTCGTCCGCGTGGACGCCAGCGACACGTATGCACGAAAACTCTTCGGCATTGACCCGGAGGATGTGTCGGACGGTTATGCCCTCTATGACGGGGACCCGGAAACGTTCTCCTACGAGATCAGCGACAGTGCAACTTTCATCGTCTATCTGGACGGCGTGCGGAAAGGCGCAAATCTCAGCGGATTTGCCACGGTCGTCAAGAACAGCGGAAAGATTTTGGCGAAAGTCACAACAACTGACCAAGTCGTTACGGCAGTGGAACAGATTTATATCCCATAAAAAGAGAAAGGCCCGCATAGGAGAAGTCGGGCTTTGGGAAGGAAGAAAAGATATGCCAACAGAAGTGACGAACTATAAATGTCCCGCGTGTACCGGACCCCTGCACTTCGACAGCAGGATTAGTAAGCTCAAATGTGACTACTGCGACTCGGAATTTGAGCCGGAAGCGGTAGAGAGAATCTATGCGGACAAAGAGGCGGCGGCAGCAGCCGCCGCAAATGCGCCCAAGTGGGATACTGCCGGCGCGGGCGGCGAATGGGGGGACGAAGCCGCTAAAATGAAAGCCTATAACTGCCCCTCCTGCGGCGCACAGCTCGTCTGCGACGAGACGACCACGGCAACGAGCTGTCCCTACTGCGGCAACCCCACGGTCATCCCCGGAAACTTCTCCGGGATGCTCAGACCCGACTACATACTTCCCTTCAAAAACAGCAAGGAGGACGCCGTTGCGGCACTCAAAAAGTTCTACAAGGGCAAAAAGCTTTTGCCGAAGAACTTCAGCGACCAAAATCACATCAACGAGATCAAAGGCGTTTACGTTCCGTTCTGGCTCTTTGACGCGAA
>JBMNPV010000109.1:0-4697 GCA_050943775.1 Oscillospiraceae bacterium | reverse complement strand
GACAAAAATATCTCAGATCACGAAGCTCCATATAAATCCTCCCGATACCGCCGCGAAGGGGCGGCATTAGTGTTATTTTATTATACATCTTTTCTGCCAAATGCACAATCCTATCTTTCTTACAAATGAAAAAAGGAGAAGGAGTATGGCAAACTGAAAACAGTATTATGACGAACACCTTACGACGATGGACAAAGCCGCGGCGGCGGTGAAGTCCGGCGATACGATCTGGATGGGCAGCACGCTCTGCGTACCGGATGCTTTCATGAGCGCGCTTGCCGAACGCGTTGACGAGCTGCACGACGTTACCCTGCTCGCGAACATGTATCTGAATCCCAACCCCATGCTGATGGACCCGTCATACAAAAAGTCTTTCCATATCATTTCATTCTTCACAAATGTGCTTGAACGCATGTCGGCGCAGGCGGGCGTGATCGACTTCCACTCCGCGCCTTACGGCGAACTGGAAACGGCAGTCACCAAAGTCTACCGCGCAAATGTTGTCGCCATCGAGATCTGCCCGCCGGACGAAGACGGCAACTGCAATGTTGGACTCCTCGGAACGAATTTTACGCCTGAGATCATTCGCCACGACACCATTCAGACGCGCATCGCGGTCATCAACAAGTTCCAGCCCGTTGCGCATGGCTCGGATGAAGTCACAAAGCTGCCGATTTCGATGTTCGACTATATCGTCGAAAATGACCACGACATCCCTTCGCTGCCGGTGACAGATCCGACCGAGTATGACAAGGAGATCGCCGCGCAGATCATGCCCTATATCCATGACGGCGACGCCGTTCAGATCGGTATGGGCGGCCTGGGAAATCAAATCGCCAAGGATCTCATCACGAAAAAGAACATCCGCATCTTCACCGAGATCGGCACGGACGCCATGATCGATCTCGTCGAGGCCGGTGTCGTCACGGACATCAAGATGGGCGGTGCTTTTGGCACAAAAGAGCTTTATCACTGGCTCGGTGAGCACGGCGACGTTGTGGAGCTTCTGCCGGTGCGGAAGGTCATCACGCCCGAGGCTCTGCAGGGTGTCAAGAACCTTGTCGCTATCAACGCGACCTTCATGGTCGATCTCACCGGACAGGCCTGCTCCGAGGCGCAGGGCGTCCGCCAGTACAGCGGCGTCGGTGGCTCGTATGCGTTCCTTTCCGGTGTACCGAAGGCCGAAAACGGTCGCAGTTTCCTCTGCCTGCGCAGCACCTATAAGGACAAAAACGGCGAGGTACACTCGAATATCGTCTCCACGCTGCCCGCGGGCTGTGTCGTGACGACACCGCGCTATCTCGTACAGTACGTCGTTTCCGAATACGGCGTTGCGGATGTCTACCTCCGCACGAACAAGGACCGTATCCGCGCGCTGCTGCCCATTGCCCATCCGGATTTCCGCGCAAAGCTCAAAGAGGAGATCATTGCTACCGGCCAGATCGTCGAAGACGATTTCGACGACTGAAACAGATCTACTGCCCGCATAAGCGGAACAGATAGAATACTTCACCTCCCGGCATCCCGCGAAGATGCTCTCCGCGGGATGCCAAAGGCCGTATCGACGCCAACATGAAGGATTCCCTCGTCGTACGGTCAATTCCATAGATAAAGAGAACAGTTTACAGCTTAAGCGGGCGATTCGTTTGAACCGTCCGCCGTTTTTTGTGTCCATACTGCGGTGTCCCGAGCGGTTGAAGTCATGGCCGAGGCCTGCGCCGTTATGAACGGCGTGGTGAGCACAGCGCTTGGCCACGCGCCTTTTCCTGCGCCCCCGTCGGATACGCGCTTGCCCGGACCTGCGCCGCAGCTGAGAACAAAAGCTTGCTATTCTCTGAGTCGTATGCTATAATTTAAACAACCGAATATGGAAGCAGCCGGTGCCTTTCATTTTCAAAGAGGAAAAGAAAGGGTAAAAGGGAAACAGGTGCAAGGCCTGTGCGAACTCGTCACTGTATGCAGTTTGAATGTCGTTTGGCGGAAAACGCAGCCACTGAGAAATCGGGAAGGCAACAACATTCCCAGAACTGTGAGCCAGGAAACCTGCCGTCTGTTGGTACGGGAAGGAAACTTCCAAATCACGAGGGCTTGATTGTACCGAGGCTTTTTTCTTCGGAAAAAGGCCCTGTTAACCAACCCTTTTACCATGCGGTAAAAGGGTTTTCTTTTCCGTACCCTTGAAGCCGCCGGCGTAAAGTATCGCATACATCGAAAAAAGCAGTCCGTGCTGCTTTTGAAACAAGGGAGGAAAACAAAATGAAAAAGCACATTGTAAGCTCACTGCTGCTGACAGCCGCGCTTCTCGCAGCACTCTTGTCCGGCTGCGGTGCAGAGGACAGCGAAAAAGCAAGCGCACAGGCGGATACTTCGGCCGTGCCGCCCGCAGTTTCTGAAAATGCAGACGGCACCACAGCGGAGAGCCTGGGGCTTGCGGATGGGACATATCAGATCGCGGTCACGCTCAGCGGTGGCTCGGGCCGCGCAAGCGTTGACTCTCCCGCAGAGCTTCGAATTGAAAACGGGAAAGCCACTGTGACGATCGTCTGGAGCAGTCCGAATTACGATTACATGAAGATCGGTGACGTCAAATACGAACCGGTCAACACCAGCGGAAACTCTGCCTTTACGCTGCCGATTGACGCCTTTGACCGGGATCTGGCCGTCGTAGCCGACACCGTGGCTATGGGCGAGCCGCATGAGATCGACTATACGCTGCGCTTTGACTCCGCTTCAATCACAGCCGCCGGGGAGGGACCCTCCGCATGACGAAACACAGAGCGCTGCCGCTTATCTGCTTCACTGCGCTGTTTGCGCTGGGCGTGTTTCTTTTTGCATGCGTTCGCAATGGGGTAACGGAGGCAGTCACACAGACACCCACCCCGGCGAACGGCCCGGAATGGACTTCGCTGAAAGCCGAGGGCAGGCTCGATTTGCGCTATGCAACGCAGTTCGCCGTGACGGCTTACGAGGACGGCTACAAGCTTATTACTATTGTTGACAGCGGCAGCTATCTGCTCGTCCCGGAGGGAAAGACCGCGCCGGTCGGCCTTGAGAGCGATGTCGTCATTCTCCGTCAGCCGCTCGAGCGCATCTATCTCGCGGCGACCTCAGCGATGGACCTCTTTCGTGCGCTCGACGGGGTGGGGAACATCCGTCTCTCAGCAGAGAAGGAATCCGGTTGGTACATCGACGAGGCAAAGCGCGCGATGGCGAGCGGAGAAATGCTCTATGCCGGGAAATACAGTGCGCCGGATTACGAGCTGATATACGCCGAAAAATGCGATCTCGCGATTGAATCCACCATGATCTACCACAGCCCCGCGGTAAAGGAGCAGCTTGAGCGTCTCGGCGTTCCCGTGTTGGTCGAGCGTTCAAGCTATGAGAGCGACCCGCTCGGCAGAATGGAGTGGCTCAAGCTCTACGGCGTCCTGCTGGGAAAAGAGTCGCTTGCGGAGGAGATTTTTGACCGGGAAGTCGACGCGCTTTCTAGCGTCATCGGCCAAGAGAACACCGACAAGACGGTCGCCTTTTTTTACATCACTACGACGGGGAGCGTAAACGTCCGGAAATCTGGCGACTACGTTGCGAAGATGATCGACATGGCCGGTGGACAATATATCTTTCCAGACCTTACAGAGAACGCGAGCGCTCTCTCTACCATGAACATGCAGATGGAGGAGTTTTACAGCCGCGCAAAGGATGCGGACGTTCTCATCTACAACAGCGCTATTGACGGCGAGCTACACACGATGGAGGAGCTTCTCGCAAAAAGCCCGCTATTCGCGGACTTCAAAGCCGTCAAGAGCGGAAATGTCTGGTGTACGGGGAAAAACCTTTTTCAGGAACCCCTGGGACTCGGCAGACTGATCGCGGATTTTCACACGGTCCTGACAGAGCAGGACCCGAAGCCAGAAGAACTCAGCTATCTGCACAGACTGACAAATTGACGGAGGCGGCTGAAACATGACAAAGCGGGAGAGCCGCAGATATGAATTCGCGTTTGCGGGGCTGCTCCTTGCGCTGGGCGTTTTGATCTTTCTCAATCTCGCTTCGGGCAGCGTGAAGCTCTCTGCTGGGGACATATTGGATGTTCTGTTTCACAGGACCGGCGAGAGCACCGCGATCATCTGGGATATTCGTCTGCCGCGCATTCTGGCGGCGATTTTGCTCGGCGGCGCGCTTTCCGTCTCGGGCTTTCTCTTGCAGACCTTTTTTGCAAACCCCATCGCCGGACCGTTCGTTCTGGGCATCTCCTCCGGCGCGAAGCTTGCGGTTTCGCTCACGCTGATCGGCTTTTTGAGTCGTGGGATCAGCATCGGCTCCGCCGCGCTGATTTTAGCCGCTTTCGTGGGGGCAATGCTCTCCATGGGCTTTGTGCTGCTCATTTCACGGCGGGTGAAAAAGATGTCCATGCTCATCATCAGCGGCGTTATGATCGGCTATATCTGCTCCGCGGTCACAGATTTTGTCGTGACCTTTGCGGATGACTCCAACATTGTGAACCTTCACAACTGGGCGCTCGGCAGCTTTTCGGGCGTCTCATGGGAAAATGTCCGGGTCATAGCGGTCGTCGTGCTCACGGCACTTGCGCTGACCTTTTTGTTGAGCAAGCCCATCGGCGCATATCAGCTCGGGGAGGTCTATGCACAGAACATGGGCGTGAACATCCGCACTTTCCGCGCGGCGCTCATCTTGCT
>JBMNPV010000108.1:0-4843 GCA_050943775.1 Oscillospiraceae bacterium | reverse complement strand
GCGATGCCCTGTCTCGCGGAAGAGATCATGCACAACGGCGTGGCTGCCTGCTCGCAGGATCCGCGCTTTCCAAAGGTGGAACCGGCTGAGCTGGCATCGCTCGAATACAGCGTGGATGTGCTCACGGAGCCGGAGCGTATTTCCTCCGCTGCGGAGCTGGATGTGCGGCGCTTTGGCGTCATTGTGGAGGACGGCGACAAGCGCGGGCTGCTGCTGCCGGATCTGGACGGGATCGACGATGTTGCGCAGCAGATCGCCATTGCCAAACGAAAGGCCGGCATTGCAGAAAACGTCAGTCCGGTGCTCTACCGTTTTGAGGTGGTGAGACACCGTTGATCTGTCCGCTTTGTCCGCACCGCTGTGCGCTATCCGAGGGACAGACCGGATTTTGCCGCGCTCGAAAAAACGAGGGCGGTAAAATTCGATGCGAAAACTACGGCCGTCTGACGGCGCTTGCGCTCGACCCGATCGAAAAAAAGCCGCTTGCGCGCTTTTATCCGGGAAGCAGGATCCTCTCTGCCGGGAGCTATGGCTGTAATCTCCGCTGTTCTTTCTGCCAGAACTACGAAATCTCAATGGCGGACGCTTCGGCGCAGACGGACTTCGTTTCGCCGGAGGCTCTCGTCGAAAAGGCGCTTGCCCTGCGCGAACGAGGAAACATCGGCCTTGCTTTCACCTATAATGAACCGCTGATCTCGTTTGAGTATGTCCGCGACTGCGCGGCGCTTGCACAGGAAAACGGACTCAAGACGGTGCTGGTGACGAACGGCATGATCTTGCCGGAGCCGCTTGAAGAGCTGCTGCCGCTGATCGACGCGATGAATATTGACCTCAAGGGCTTTCAGGCGGAAATTTATCGCCATATGGGCGGTGATCTGGAGACGGTGAAACAGACGATCGCGCTGGCGTCACAGGCCTGCCATGTTGAGGTGACGACACTGATCGTTCCGGACCTCAACGACAGAGAGGAGGACATGGAGCGCGAAGCGGCGTATCTTGCGTCGCTTGACCCCTGCATTCCGTTGCACATCAGCCGCTTTTTCCCGCGTTACCATATGACAAACCGCTCGCCGACCCCGATAAAAACGATTTTTACGCTTCGCGACGTCGCAGCGAAGCACCTGCAATACGTCTATACCGGCAACTGCTAAAAGACCGGCTCGCCTTGTGTGCAGATTTTCGCCCGACGCGGCGGACTCTATTGGCCTGTTGGACAAATGCTATAAAAGCTAAGGCTTCGGAGAAGTAAATTCTCCGAAGCCTTTTTAATGCGGCCCGCAGGCGGGAAATTTTGCAGCGAACAGCCAGAATGGACGCTCACCGGGGGAATTTCAGCTTGCGACGATCACGCGCAGGCGGGTCGTGCCCGAGAGCGTTCCGTCGTAGTAGCCGGTCAGCGCGTAGCTGCCGTTGAGTACGGCGGAAAGACTGGAGACATAGTAGCTGCCATTTTGATAGCGGAAAACAGCTACGTTGTCGCCGAGCTTATACTGCACGCCGTCCTTGACGCCATATTGACTTGTCAGCGAAGTCAGCGGGAGGGCAGTCAGATTGTGCAGTCCTACAATACTGTTTCCATTGAACTCAAACTGAGCCGGGCCCGAGCTTGTACCGAAGATGGTGTTGTTGCTGCTGTAGCTGCCGGATTCGCCGTTTATGATGTATTTGTACGACGAGGAGATCGACGTGTCGTCGAAGATCTCCGAAGCATGCGTCAAAACGCCATAGCTGTAGCAGTCGCCGGTCGCGTCATTGAGAATGAGAATGGAGAGCTTGCCGCTGCTGTCGAGCTGGTACCAGCGAACTTTGGAGGAACTGAGATACATGCCGGCGAGACGGCTCGGATAGATGATGACGTAGGACCCCTTTGCGGTCGTGTCGAGGATCTGAATGTCATCGGCGAAGCTGTATGAGCTGGCGGCGGTGGCGGTGCTGTTGACGGTGCCGCTGAAGGACTTGCCACTGAGCAGCGAGAAAGTGGTGTCGCCGTTTTCATAGGTCACGGAGATGACGTCGCCGGCCTTGAGAAAGGTGTTGCTCTTGTAAAATTCATAGGTGCTGCCGTCAAGACAGGTCATTGTGACATAGTCCTGCGTGTAGGTGTTGCCGTAAGAATCAGAATAGCTCTTGGTGCCGGTCAATCTGACGACGCCGTAGCGCGTTGTGCTCAGACTGCCTGCGGAGGCAATGCCGACAATGTCGCCGTTCATGCCGAGCAGCAGCGTTACCGTGTCACCGATTTTGTAGCTTCCGTTTGTCGAGAGCGCATAGCTTGCAGCGGAGGTCGAGATGTCATAGGACTTTCCGGCCACCGTTACGGAAATGGGCGCCGCAGTGTTGGGTGAGGCGGCGGTATAAACGCCGGTCACTTGATTGCGGTAGACCCAGACGGTGCGCATACTGGGGTTGTAGTAATAGACGTCATAAGCCGTGATGGCCGAGACGGTCGAGAGAACGCCGTTTTTATAGAGCGTCAGATTGTTTGCGGAGAAGGGAAGCTCGCTGACCCAAGAACTGCTCTCAACGATGAAAGGCCCTTTCATGTTCTTCTGCACAAGGGAATGATAGTCGATCTCGCCGTTTGCGTTGACCGTGTAGCCGAGCGTCTCAGCATAGTATCTGGAATCTGTGGCGCTCTTCGTCTTTGTCGTCATGAGATTATAAAAGAGGTACATTGCGTCCCGCCGTGTGAGCGTCTGGCCCTTCGTTTTGGAGATGCCGCTGTTCAGACCGAGGGCGGTGTAGGTCGCAAGCTGCGCGTCCGGAAAAGCACCCGCAAAATCGCTTGTCGTATAACCGAGCATCTTCAGGACCGCGGAGACGGCCTCCTCCAGCGTGACGCCCTGATCGGGACGGTAGGTGCCGTCCGTGTAGCCTGTGACCCAACCGGCTGTGACGGCCGTTTTGATATAGGATGCGCCCCAGTATTTGTAGCTCACATCCTTGAAAGGGGACGACGAAGCGGTCGGGCTGATCGTGTCCTTATAGGTGGAGGCGGCGATCATCATCTTTGCGAGCTGTGCGCGTGTGACGCCCCCGGAAAGGTTCATATTTCCGTTTTCATCGCCGACCATGATGCCTAGCGCGGAAACGGTCTGCTGCACAGTGGCCTCATTCGTGTAGGCGGCGTCCGCCAGAGGCACCGCAAGGGAGAACAGGAGGCACGCGGTGAGCAAGAGTGAAAGCGTTTTTTTCATTTTTGTTCCTCTCTTTTCTTAATCATAGCGCAGCGCGTCGATCGGGTTGAGGCGCGCCGCCTTGCGCGCGGGCAGATAACCGAAGATGACGCCGATCGCAACGGAGACAGCGAAAGCGCCCAGAACGGAGCTCGCTGTGGGGGAGACAGTGATGGGGGTCTCCATGGAGACGGTGACGAGCTTCGTCGCAAGCGATGAGAGAAGGTAACCAAAACCGATGCCGATCAGGCCGCCGAGCGCACTTGTGGTGCCGGCCTCAATGACGAACTGACTGAGTATGTCGCGCTGCTTGGCGCCGAGCGACTTGCGGATGCCGATCTCCCGCGTGCGCTCTGTAACGGAGACCAGCATGATGTTCATGATGCCGATGCCTCCGACAACAAGGGAAATTGCCGCGATCGCGCCGAGGACCATGACGACGAGGTTTATCATACTCGTGAGGGAATCGAGCATTTCGGTCATGCTGATGACGTTGTAGTAATCCTCGTCTTGATAGGTCTTATAGAGCACGCTTTTGATGAGCGCCACAGCCTGCTGAATGCTGTTCTCGGAGGCGGCGCTGAAAGAATAGCTTGAGATCTGCCGCACCCAGCTGATCTTTGCGGCGATGGTATAGGGAATGTAGATAATGTTGTCAGCCGAGCCCTCTGTGCTGTCGGCCTCCTCGCTGAGTACGCCGACAATGGTGAAATAATTTCCGTTGACCTTGAGCTGCTTACCAATGGCGTTGCCGTCGAAATAATTCTGCGCGATATAACTGCCGACGACACAGACATTCTTCCGCCGCAGCACATCGACATACTGGAGGAAACGACCGGAGGAAACGCTGCTGCGTTCTATGGTCGCGTAGTTTTCGCTCACGCCCGTGACGGTGGTGCTCGTGGTGGACTCATTGCCGATCTTAACGGTGCCGTTGATGGGGACGATGGGCGACACGCCGGATAGTACATCCGGATTTTTGGAGACGAGGTCGAACATATCCTGCACATCGACCGAGCGGGAGGAGCTGCGCCCCTGAATGCTCACGGTGATGAGGTTTGTGCCCATGCTTGCAAAGCTGTCCGTGATATAGTTTTTCATACCGTTGCCAAGACCGACGATCACAGTCACGGCGGCAACGCCGATGATGATGCCAAGCATGGTCAGAAAGGAACGGAGCTTGTTTTTCTGAATGCTTTGCAGGGCGAGACGAAAGGACTGGTAAAAGTTCATTGCGCCGCCCCCTGTTCCTCGTCAGCGGAGTGGACGAGCGCTTCGCGCACACCGCTCGGACCATCATAGACGAGCTTGCCGTCCGCCAGACGTAGGATGCGCGGAGCGGTACTTGCGATCGAGTTGTCGTGCGTGATGAGCACGATGGTGTTGCCCTCATCGTGCAGCTCCTGCAAAAGGTGCAGCACTTCGCGGCCTGTTTTGGAGTCGAGCGCGCCTGTGGGTTCGTCCGCGAGGATCACGGATGGCCGGTTCGCGAGCGCCCGCGCGATCGAAACGCGTTGCTGCTGGCCGCCGGAGAGTTGGGAGGGCGTGTGGTCAAGCTTGTCAGACAGGCCCACGCGGTCAAGCGCTTTTTTTGCGCGTGCATAGCGCTCGGCCTTTGGCACGCCGCCGTAGAGCATTGCCATCTCAACATTTTCGAGAACGTTGAG
>JBMNPV010000107.1:0-4887 GCA_050943775.1 Oscillospiraceae bacterium | reverse complement strand
TTTCGATGTACTTGATGTACTGCGGGACGAGGACTGCCGCGAGGATGCCGAGGATCGCGATGACAACGATCAGCTCTACGAGGGTAAAGCCTCTGTTGTCCTTTTTCATTTTCTGCATAGTTTTCATCCTTTCAATAATCGGGTTCTTATGATGGAACGGCGGAGAACCGTGTCATCCGGGTTAGGTGGACTTACATTGCGGAGACGGTGTTATACATATTCATCATGGGCAGGACGATGGAAATGATCATCGTGCCGACGATGGCGGCCATGATGACGATGATCAGCGGCTCAAGCACGGCCATCAGGCGTTCGGTCTCGGCCCGGACCTCTTCTTCATAATAGTCTGCAAGCTTGTCGAGCATGCCCTCTATGTCGCCTGCCTCCTCGCCGATGCCGACCATGTGGTAGACGAGCGGTGGAAAAACGTTTGTGCGCTTGAGCTCTTGCGAGAGCGGCTGACCGAGTGCGACGGCGGATTTTGCCTCCTCGAGCGCGTCCTTAAAGAAGAAGTTGTCCATGGTCTTTGCGGCGATGCCGATGGAGTCAACGAGCGAAAGACCGGAGCCGAGGAGCGTGCCGAGCGTGCGCGCCATGCGGGCGGAGGCCGTCTTGATAACGAGCTTGCCGCGGATCTTGGAGTGCATCGCCGCACGGCCGAAAAAGCGCTGTCCGCCCGGCGACTGCTTAAATCTTCTGATGGCGAAGACGGCGAGAACGATAATTCCGATCACGACGTACCACCTGCTCTGCATGAAGAGCGCAAGGCCGAGCGTGAACTTTGTCAGAGCCGGAAGCTCCCCGCCCAGACTGTCGAACATGCTCAGAAAGCGCGGGATGACGGCGGTGAGCATGACCGAGATCATGCCGGCCATCAGGCAGAGAAGAAAGACCGGGTAGATCGTGGCCTTCTTGATGGTATCCTGCAAGGCAGCGGTCTTTTCAAACTGGTCTGCCATGCGGGCGAAGGAAATGGTGATCGTGCCGGAGGCTTCGCCGGCTTCGACCAGCGTCACAAGCATTTCGGGAAAGGCCTTCGGGTATTGGCGCATCGCATCAGCGAGCGTTTCGCCCTGCTCAATGGTGGTCTTACAGCTTGCGAGCGCGTCGGCAAGCATTTTGTTTTCGGTCTGTTCTGCGAGCATCTCAAGGGCCTGCACGGCGGGGACGCCGGCATCCAGAATGGCGACGAACTGGCGGCAGAAAACCGCAAGGTCGCGGGGCTTGGGCTTTTTCTCGAATGCCTTCAGCTTCACGTCCTTGTTGAGGGCGTTGACCTCGGCGACCGAAATAATGGTGCCGCCGGCAGCACGGAGCGCGGTCATGGCAGCTTCGCGCGTGTCGGCGTCAATATTGCCTTTGCTATGTTTTCCCTGCGGATTGACGACCTGATATGAAAAAGTAGGCATCGGGCATCACCCTCCGAAAGGTGAAAAGCAGCCGCTTATTCACCGTGTTTTCACTAAATTACAGAATATGTAAATCGCTGAAGATCAGATAATACGTTTTGACAGGTTTGCACGATCCTGCGCATAGAACAGGGCGTTTTCCTGACTGATCTCCCCGCGCTGATAAAGCTCAAAGAGAGCGTCGTCCATGGTCTTCATGCCCATTTTCCCGTTCGTCTGCATGACGGTCGAGATCTGGAAGGTCTTTGCTTCGCGGATGTGGTTTCGGATGGCGTTGTTGGAGATCATGACCTCCATTGCGGCGACGCGGCCCTTGCCGCTGATCTTCGGGATGAGCTGCTGGGAAACGACGCATTGCAGCACGTCCGCAAGCTGGGTGCGGATCTGCTGCTGCTGATAGGGCGGGAAAACGTCGATAATACGGTCGACCGTGTTTGCCGCGCCGACGGTATGCAGCGTCGACAAGACAAGGTGTCCGGTTTCAGCCGCCGTGACGGCAATTTGGATGGTTTCAAGGTCGCGCATCTCACCGACAAGAATAACGTCCGGGTCCTGCCGCAGCGCGGCGCGCAGCGCGTGCGCATAGCTCATGGAGTCTGAGCCGATCTCGCGCTGGTCCACGATCGACTTGCCGTGGCGGTGAAGGTACTCGATCGGGTCTTCAAGCGTGATGATGTGATAGGGGTGCGTTTGGTTGATGACGTCGATCAGAGAGGCCAGCGTCGTCGATTTGCCGGAACCGGTCGCGCCCGTTACAAGAATGAGACCGCGGCGCTTGTTCGTCATTTCGACGACAGCATTCGGCAGACCGAGATCCCGCGGCTTCGGAATTGTCAAATTAAGGATACGAAGCGCAAGCGCGAGAGAACCGCGCTGGCGAAAAATATTGACGCGGAAACGGCCCAGCGACGGAATCGAGTACGCAAAGTCGGTTTCACCCTCGGCTGCGAGCGTGTTGCTGTGGTTCTCATCGAGAATGTCCTCGCAGATCGCACGGATGGAATCCGGCGTACACGCCTCGTCTCCAACGCGGATGATGTCACCGTTGATGCGGATACAGGGCGGTGTGCCGGCGCTGAGATGGAGGTCGGAAGCGCCGCTGTCAATAGCGTGAGCAATCAGTTCCTGTAATGTCTGCAAAGCGGATTCCTTCTTTATTCTTCAAAGTCAAAGGTGATGCGAAGCATTTCAGATAGGGATGTTGTTCCGTCAAGCACATAGAGAGCGGCAGCGGTGTGCAGCGTGTGCATCCCCTCGGCAATGGCCGCCTCCTGGATCTCTGCGGAGGACGCCTGCTTTGAGATCAGCCGCTTGAGTGCCGGTGTCACTTCCATGATCTCATACACGCCGGTTCGGCCATAGTAGCCGGTGTTGCTGCAATAGGGGCAGCCAACGGGGTCATAGATCGTGACATGTTCATCATTTGGACGGTCAAGGATACGCTTTTCGCTCTCCGTGGCCTCACGCGCCCGCTTGCACTTCGGACACAGGCAGCGAACGAGGCGCTGCGCGATAATGCCGACGAGAGAGTCTGCGAGCAGATAACTCTCAATACCCATGTCCATCAGACGCGTGACCGAAGCGGCGGCGCTGTTCGTGTGGAGCGTTGAGACAACGAGATGCCCCGTGATGGACGCCTGCACCGCGATCTCTGCGGTTTCGCTATCCCGTATCTCACCGATCATAATGATGTCCGGGTCCTGCCGCAGAATGGAGCGCAGGGCGGTCGCGAACGTGAGGTCGGCTTTTGGGTTTACCTGGACCTGGTTGATGCCCGCAATAGACGCTTCGACCGGGTCTTCAACGGTGATGATGTTAACGGCCTCGGAGTTGAGTTCCGAGAGCGCAGTATAGAGCGTGGTGGATTTTCCGGAGCCGGTCGGCCCGGTGACGAGAAAAATGCCGTTCGGATTCGAAATGATGTGGTCAAAGCGCTTGAGCTCCTCGGGCCGCATTCCAAGTTCGGACTTTGATTTTGTGAGCGCCATCTTGTCCGCGAGCCGCAAGACGATCTTTTCACCGAAATAGGATGGCAGGGACGAGACTCGGATATCGTATTCCGTGCGGTCAACGACCATGGTGATGCGTCCGTCCTGCGGCTTGCGCTTTTCGGAGATGTCCATGCCGCCGAGAATTTTTATGCGGGCGGCGATCGCCGGCAGAAGGTTGATGTCATAGACCATTTTGTTGATGAGCACGCCGTCGATGCGATAGCGCACGCGGACCTGCTTTTCAAGCGCTTCGATGTGAATATCGGAGGCGCGGGAACGGACGGCCTGTTCAATAATGGAGCGGACGATCTGAACGATCGGAGCGCTGGACACATCCTCCGACTCCACGGCTGCGGACGCGGCCGCTTCCTCCTGCTCCTTGATTTTCTCGCGGGTATATTTTTCAGCCGCCGACATGGCTTCGCCTTTGCCAAAGTAGCGGTCGAGCACGGCGTTGATCTCACGAGCGGTCGATACCCGCGGTTCCACCAGGCAGCCCGTGATGATGGAGATGTCGTCCATTGCGACCATGTCCAAGGGGTCCACCATGGCAAGGATCAGAGTGGTATGTGCAGAGTCGAGATAGTCGACCGGCAGAACGTTGTGTTTACGCAGGACGCTTACAGGGACAAGACCGAGAATGTCCTCCGGAAGATTGACGCCGTGCAGGTCGATGGTCTCAACGCCGAGCTGAACGTGCAGTGCCTGCTGAATGTCCTTATCGGAAACGATGCCCGCGTCGATAAGATAGTCACCGAGGCGCTGTTTTGTCTTTTGCTGCGCGCTAAGCGCTGACTCGAGCTGTTGCTGCGAGAGAAAGCCCTGCATGACAAGTATATCGCCAATTTTGTATTTTTGTTTTTTCATGGCTTCGCTCTCCTGTGTGCACGTATGAGCGCAATAGCGCGTTTTAACAGCGAAAAATCACCGGGTTTGTGAAATGCCGGCATTTTTATAAACATTATATAATTATAGCGTATAGAAAGAAAAATTTCAATGGTTTATTCAATATGGAGCGGCATATGCAGAATGTACTAAAAGCAAAGCGTTTGACGGAACGCGCTTTTTGAAAAAAGCGGCAGACGCAGGCAGATATAAAAAGCCCGAAAGCCAAAAACTTTCGAGCTTATTGCAGGTGTGTCTTAGCGGGAACGGCCATGCTTACTGCATTGCGTTGAGCTTGACAGTCAGCTTGGACTTTTTGTTGGCTGCGCAGTTCTTGTGAATCAGGTTCTTCGAAGCTGCGTGGTCAAGCGACTTGACGGCGACCTTATAGGCACTGACGGCTTTTTCGTGATCGCCCTCGGTGACTGCCGCGTCAAACTTCTTGAGATTGGTTCTAAGCGCAGACTTAGCCGCTCTGTTCTTTGCGTTGCGCTCCTTGCTGAGGGCATCCCTCTTGGCCGCAGATTTGATATTGGGCATTTGTAGTTGCCACCTCCTCCTATAATAGTTGCGTCACTAAAACGTTCCGCGGAATTACATTC
>JBMNPV010000106.1:0-5018 GCA_050943775.1 Oscillospiraceae bacterium | reverse complement strand
TCAATTCCGCCGGTGGTAAGGTTCCGCTTTCCATCGACGCAAAGCTCAATGTTGCGGCGCTCAACGCGCTCGGCGGCCGCCGCGGCGCGGTATTGGTCGAAAATTACCAGACCGGGGAGATCCTTTGTATGGTCTCGACCCCCACATATGATCCGGCAAACCCGCCGGACCTCTCGCAGCCGGCATACGAGGGCGCATACATCAATCGCTGTCTTTCTTCGAGCTTTACGCCCGGCTCTGTTTTCAAGCTTGTAACGCTCACGGCGGCCATCGAGAACAAGCCGGACCTTGATGCCGAAAACTTCGCCTGCGCGGGTAGCGTCAAAGTCGGTCCGGATACGGTCAACTGCACCGGCGTGCACGGAAACCAGACCATCGAGCAGGCGCTTGCACACTCCTGCAACTGCGCCTTCTCGCAGCTTTCGCAGGAATTGGGGTCGGACGTCATTTCGTCCTATTCGGACAAGCTTGGTCTGACAAAAAAACTCTCCGTCAGCGACATCGCGACTGCTGCGGGCAGCATTGAAAAAGGACAAGACGGCACGGTAAATCTCAGCTGGATGGGCATAGGCCAGTACAACGACATGGTGACGCCGATCTCCATGCTCCGCTTCGTTTCCGCTATCGCCAACGGCGGCGTCGCGGAGGAGCCGGTCCTTATCAAAAACGCGAGGACTTCCACGACAAAGCTGATGGAACAGTCTACCGCCGACAAGCTCAAAGATATGATGTCCTATAACGTCACCGCGGCCTATGGAGAGTCCCGGTTTCCGGGCCTTGCCCTCTGTGCCAAGACCGGCACCGCCGAGCGCGGCGACGGGACATCAAACGCATGGTTCGTCGGCTTTTTGAACGACAGCGAGCATCCCTATGCCGTCACCGTCTGCATCGAAAAGGGCGGCGGCGGACTCGCCAACGCCGGCCCCGTCGCAAACGCCGTTTTGCAGGCCGCCGTTGCGGCGAACGACTGACACCACAAAGGGGCGGCCTTCGCCGCCCCTTTTTACGATTACAGGAGTACCCTATGACAGACGTATCTATTCAAAACCTTGTCAAGTCTTTCGAGCAGGACAAAAACATCCTCGATGGCCTGTCGTTTGACATTTTAGAGGGAGAGCGCGTCGGAATTCTCGGCAAAAACGGTGCGGGCAAAACGACCCTGTTCCGTATTCTTACAGGGGAAGTCCGACCGGATGAGGGCAGTGTCTCCATCGCGAGCGGCAAGCGTCTCGGACTCATTTCGCAGATCCCCGTCTACCCGGACGACTACACCGTCGAGGACGTTTTAAAGACCGCACACGCACGCATCTTTGAACTGGAGGCCGAGATGGCCCGCCTCTCCGAGCAGATGGCCGTTTCGAGCGACGAAGCGCTCATGCGCGAATACGACCGGGCAGCAGCCGAGTATGAATCTCGCGGCGGCTATAACGCGGAAACGGAACGAAACCGCATTGCCAACGGTCTGGATATTTCCCCGGAAATGCGCAAACAGCTTTTCGCAGACTTATCCGGCGGCGAAAAGACACGCGTGAACCTTGCGCGGCTCATTATTGAGGACACGGACATTTTGCTGCTCGACGAGCCGACGAACCATCTCGATCTGCGCGCGACCGAATGGCTGGAGGAATATCTGCAGAAATTTCACGGCACCGTGCTCGCCATCTCGCATGACCGCTATTTTCTCGACCGCACCGTGACCCGCTGTATCGAAATTAAAAATGGCAAGGCGGAGTTCTATAGCGGAAATTACAGTTTCTATGCCGCCGAAAAACGCCGACGCTATGAGGAACAGCTCAAGCGTTACGAAAAGGAACAGGCAAAGATCAAGCAGCTTGAGGCAGCCGCCGATCAGATGCACCTCTGGGCGTTCATGGGCAACGACGCTTTGCATAAGCGCGCGTTTTCCATGGAAAAGCGCATCGAGCGTATCCGGCAGACCGAGAGGCCGCAGAGCGAAAAAAAGCTTTCTCTGCGCTTTGCAGAGCGTGATTTTGAGGGCGACGAAGTGCTGGTGCTTGATGGTGTTAAAAAGTCTTTCGGCGAACGGACGCTTTTTTCGGGCCTTGAGCTTCTGATCAAAGGCGGCGAGCGCATTGCATTGCTGGGCGATAACGGAACCGGCAAATCCACGCTCATAAAGATGATAATGGGCGAAGAGCCGCCGGATGAGGGACTGATTCGTCTCGGCCCATCCGTCAAGGCAGCGTATCTGCCGCAGATCATCCACTTTGATCACCCGGAACGCACGCTGCTGGACACCCTGCTCTATTCCGAAAAGATCACGCCGCAGGCCGCGCGCACGCGTCTTGGCAGCTTCCGCTTTTCGGGCGATGACGTTTTCAAGCCCGTCGCTGCGCTCTCAGGCGGTGAGCAAAGCCGCCTGCGGCTGTGTACGCTTATGCGCGACGAGGTGAACTTCCTCATTCTCGACGAGCCGACGAACCACCTCGACATCCAGTCCCGCGAGTGGATCGAGGACGCTGTGGCGGATTACGGAGAGGCACTCCTCTTTGTTTCGCATGACCGCTATTTCATCGAAAAGTTTGCAACGCGCATCTGGATGCTGGAAAACGGCACGATCACCGACTTCCGCGGCAGCTTTTCGGAGTACCGCGCGTGGAGAGCACGGCAGGAGGAGCTTGCCGCCGCCGAAAAAGCGAAGGAGGTCCCCAAAGCAAAACCGCCGAAACCCTCCCGCAAGGCGGGCAGCGGCGGGACAAGCAACGAAAAGCTTTTGCAAAAAAGCGAGCGCGAGATCGAGCGCTTGGAGGCGCAGATGGCAGAGCTTGACGCGCAGGTCGAGGCGAACGCTTCGGACTACAAAAAGCTCATGGAGCTCGACGAGCAAAAGGCGGCGCTGCAGGCGCAGCTCGACGAAGCTTATGACCGCTGGGCCGCGCTTTCGGATTGAAAGGAGCCTCGATGGATAAACGAAAAATTATAGGCGTACTCATTGCAGTGGGAATTTTACTCGCGGCGGCGGCGTTTTACCGCTTTGTGCTGCTGGTCTATACGACGCTGTCATTCTGCTGCCTGTTTTTGGCCATCGTTGTGCTGCTGTATTTTTTGCTCGACCTGATGGGCCGAAAAAAGCCGAGACCCGCAAAAATCATGCGGACGCTGCTGACTGTTTTGCTCGTCTGCGGCTTTGCGTTTTTCGCTGTGGCGGAAACGGCTGTCGTGCGTGGCGCGCAAACGGACCGCGAACCCGAAGCACCGTACTGCGTCGTTCTGGGTGCAAAGGTCAACAGGGAAGTGCCGACCCTCTCGCTTGTGGAGCGATTGATCGCCGCAAAGAACTATCTTGAGACGTATCCGCAAGCGAAGGCCGTCCTCTCAGGCGGACAGGGCGAGGGGGAGAACATCTCTGAAGCCGAATGTATGCGCCGCTGGCTTGCGGAAAAGGGAATTGCCGACGGCAGGCTCCTACTCGAAGACCGCTCGCATTCAACGAGTGAGAATATCGCAAATGCGCTCGCGATCATCGACGCGGACGGCGGTGACCGCTCGGGCAGGGTCGCCATCGTATCGAGCGAATACCATCTCTGCCGTGCGAGGAAAATCGCCGCATCCTATGGCTGTACGCCGGTCGGCGTTGCCGCGCACACCGGATGGCCGGTGCTTCGGCTCAATTATTTCATTCGAGAGGCGTTCGGAATGGCCTGGCAGTGGCTGTCCGCATGAATCGTACAAGGGCGGATAAAAGTGCCGCCGAACAATCGAACGGCAAACGTCCGCGTAATAAGTTATGTAAACTAAAAACACGATTTTAAAGAAATGTGCCGCCAATTTGACGGCACTTTTCAGTTTTTATTGTGCAAAATTCAGCTTTTGGCACATTTTAAGGTTGATTTATTCTGTGAGGAGTAATAAAATAAACACACAACGATTTAAAAAAATTGATACCCTCGCAGCGTTGAAAAAACGTCTGTTGCCTGCGTTTCAAAAAACAGAGCCGGCAAACAGCGAGAGGGTAGGGAGGAAGTTCTATGTACGACTCTGAAACACTACAGAACATGCAGAAGTACCGCGTGCGTGTTTCCGGAAAAAACGAAGCGATCTATGACTACGACGCCGGCAAGCACTACACCTACAACGACATGTGGGAGCGGTCTGAAAAGCTGGCCTGGTTTCTGGTTAACAAGCTTGGCCTCAAAAAGGGAGACCGAATCGGCTTTTGCGCCACAAACGCAGTCGCTTTTTTCGACGCTTACTATGTGACCTTCAAGACGGGAATCATCATCACCACATACAACTGCCTTCTCCGCGAAAAAGAACTCTTTGCGCTCATTGAAAATGAAGCGCCGAAGGTCATCTTCTACTCCGCCGAATTTGTGTTTACAATTATGAGTCTGCGCGAGCAGGGCTTCCAGCAGGAATTTATCTGCCTCGACATGAAGGGAGAGGACGAGAAATACTGCTATGACGACATTATGGCAATTGAGGATTATGAGCATGTTCCGGATCCGCAGCTCGATTTTGAAGATATCCAGATGCTCATACATACCGGCGGCACGACCGGCGTGCCGAAGGCCGCAATGATGTCTTTCCGGGCGATGTTTTACAACTTTCTTGCAGATTCGCAGGGCTACCAGCTCAACGACAGCGACTCCTGCATCCTGACGCTGCCGCTGTTTCACACTGCCGGCTGGAACGTTTTTACACTGCCTCTGCTGAACCTCGGCGGTCGTGTCATCCTCATGCGCGGCTTCAACCCCGAAAGGGTCCTCAAGGCCATCCGAGACGAGCGGCCCACGATCGGCATCTCGGTCGAGACGATGTACAAGGCCATGGCGATGCATCCGGACTTCGAAAAGACAGACTTTTCCTGCTACCGCTACCTTGTTACGGGAGCTGCCCCGACCGGCCGCGAGCTGCTTGAGATCTACTGGGCAAAGGGCGTCAAGATGGTCAATGCCTACGGTATGACGGAGGTCGGCCCGAACAACATGTCCCACCCCGCCGGCAACGCGAGCTGCACGATTGACGACGTCCGTGCCAAGTGGAACTCCTGTGGC
>JBMNPV010000105.1:0-5263 GCA_050943775.1 Oscillospiraceae bacterium | reverse complement strand
GAGGCGATATCCTCACTTACATACTCTGCGTTGAGGAAATGAGCCGCTGCTGCGCCACCACCGGCGTCATCGTTTCCGGCCACACCTCCCTGTGCATCGATCCGATCCTGCACTTCGGCACCGAGGAGCAGAAGAAAAAGTATCTCCCGGATCTGGCTTCCGGCCGCAAGCTGGGCGCATTCGGTCTGACCGAGCCGAACGCGGGCACCGACGCTTCCCGTCAGAAAACCACTGCCGTTCTCGACGGTGACCACTACGTTCTCAACGGCTCCAAGTGCTTCATCACGAACGGCGCTGTCGCCGACACCTTCATCATCTTCGCGATGACCAAGCCCGAGGACGGCAACCACGGCATCTCCGCTTTCATCGTGGAACGCGGCTTCAAAGGCTTCTCGCACGGCAAGCACGAAAAGAAAATGGGCATTCGCGGCTCCTCCACGACCGACCTCATCTTTGAGGACTGCATCGTTCCGAAGGAGAACCTGCTCGGCGAAGAAGGTCAGGGCTTCAAGATCGCCATGGCGACTCTCGACGGCGGTCGTATCGGCATCGCCGCACAGGCGCTCGGCATTGCCGAGGGCGCGTTTGACGAGACCGTCAAGTATGTCGGCGAGCGCGAGCAGTTCGGCCGCAAGATCGCCGCTTTCCAGAACACGCAGTTCGAGCTGGCGGATATGTACGCCCACATTCAGGCCGCGAAATACCTTGTCTACGCCGCTGCCTGCGCAAAGGACGCCGCCAACGCCGGCAAGGGCGGACGTTACTCCGTCGATGCCGCAATGGCAAAGCTCGTTGCCTCCGAAACCGCGAGCGACGTCACCCGCCGCTGTGTGCAGCTCTTCGGCGGCTACGGCTATATCCGTGAGTACCATGTTGAGCGCATGATGCGTGACGCCAAGATCACTGAGATCTATGAGGGCACCAGCGAAGTCCAACGCATGGTCATTGCCGGAAACATCGGTCTCAAGACAAAATAAAATTTTCCAAGTGCCTCCTTATCATACCCTTTCCTACGCACAAGGGCCGCTGCAAAGTTTTTTCCGCTTTGCAGCGGTCCTTCTTGTCCGCTTGCAAAAGCGGCCCGGCAGAGCTATACTGAACGTGCAACATTTATATATAAAGGAAGATGATCGATGAAAAAGTTTCGCTTGCTACCGCTGCTGCTCGCGGCCATCCTGCTTCTGACGGGAACCGGCCTCGCCGCGCCCGCCGCAACGGCAACGTCCGCCAGCGTACTCGTCAATGGAACGCCTGTTGCCTTTGAAGCCTACAATATCGACGGGAACAATTACTTCAAGCTCCGCGATCTGGCCTTTGCGCTCTCGGGAAGCGAAAAGCAGTTTGACGTCAGCTGGAACGGCGCTGAAAACGCGGTCCGTCTCACTTCCGGCAGAGCCTACACACCCGTTGGCGGCGAGCTGAGCACCGGCAGCGGCAGAGCGCCCACCGTGACCCCCGCAAGCGCCGCCGTTTACCTTGACGGAAAGGCGCTCTCGCTCCGCGCCTACAACATCAACGGAAACAACTACTTCAAGCTCCGCGACCTTGCCGCGGCGGTGGATTTCGACGTCGACTGGAACGGGACGACGAACACGATCACCATTGATTGTTCGACCGGATACACGGCGGAGGCAAAGCTTACGGTACGCTTTCTCGATGTCGGCCAGGGCGATTCCGAGTTTATTCAACTCCCGAACGGGCAGACCATGCTCATCGACGCGGGTGAAGCGGAATACGGTGATCGCGTCGTCGCGGAACTCAAGGCGCTCGGCGTGACGAAGCTCGACTACGTCGTCGCGACGCATCCGCACGCCGACCACATCGGCGGCCTGCCGAAGGTGCTCGCAAGCTTTTCGATCGGCGCGGTGTATCTCCCGAATGCCACAACGACCACGCAGACCTATAAGCGCTTCCTTGCCGCCGTCACAGACTGCGGTGCGCCTGCCTATATCGTCAGAGCCGGCGCTCCGATCTTCACGGATGCGGGCGGCGCCGCCGCCATCGTCGTTGCGCCCAACAGCGAGAAATATGATGATCTCAACAATTATTCCGTTGTTATCCGGCTGAGCTATAAAGGCAACGCTTTTCTCTTTACAGGAGATGCTGAAACGCTCTCTGAAAAAGAAATTACCGAAAATGTGCAGGCAGACGTTCTCAAAGTCGGTCACCACGGCAGCAGCTCCTCCACCAGCGCGGCTTTTCTGAAAAAGGTCGCGCCCAGATACGCCGTGATCGAAGTCGGCGCGGGCAACGATTACGGGCATCCGTCCGCGCAGACGCTCCAGCGCCTTGCGGGCGCTGGCGTTCGCGTCTATCGCACGGACCTTTGCGGCACCGTCACGATGACGAGCGACGGCACAAACATTTCGGTTTCAACTGCGCGCTGAGGAGGATTTTTTCATGTATGTTGTGATTGACCGCTTTGAGGGGGACTTTGCCGTTGTGGAGCTTCCGGACGGCAGCTTTGCAAAGCTGCCGCGCACACTGGTCCCGACCGATGCCGGGGAGTCCAGTGTTCTGAAAATCGAAACGGACGCGGCGGAGACAGCCCGCCGCCAAAACGAAGCGCAGGCACTTTTCAAAAAACTGACGGATAAATAAAAAAGTCGCCCGCTTCTGCTTTCAGAAGCGGGCGGCCTGCTGTCTTGTTCAGCATTTTACAGCGGATAGAACAATGGGCGCATATTTCCCGTCTTCGGGATAATAACGCCAGCAGCTGTTTTTCCCGCTGCGCTTGGCGCAATACATGGCATTATCTGCTTCGCGGTAAGCATCTTCCATGTCAAAATCCAGCTCCAGCCGGTGCAGGCTCATGCCGATGCTCACCGTGACAAGCTCACCCTTGTCGCTGTCCGGATGGGGAATTTCCTGCACGGCCAGCCGGATGGCTTCGGCGATCTCATAGCCGCGTTCGCAGTCGTACTCCTCCCAGAAGAACATGAATTCTTCGCCGCCGATGCGGCCGACCTGCACTTCGTTGCTTCGCGCAAAGCGGAGCAGCACTTCCCCCATGTTCCTTAGCAGGCGGTCCCCCTGCGGGTGACCATAGGTGTCGTTGAAGCGCTTGAAGCAGTCGATATCCATGACAATGCAGGCAAGCATGCTCTGGTTTTCGGCGCAGCGCAGCGAGAGCTGGTTAAAGTGGTCAAAAGTCTGCCGGCGGTTTGGCAGCTTCGTCAGATCATCCGTCACGGAGGCATGGTAGAGCTGATAGTTGATTTCGCGAAGCTTTCCCTGCGCGATGACATATTCCCACTTGTTCTTCGACTTTTGCCATGAGACAAACAGGCCGAGCGTTGTGCCCATGGTGGCATCGAGCATATCGAGAATGAAAACCTCCCTCGACTTGGTAAGATAACTGCACAGGGCAAAGATTCCGAATCCGGCTAGCGCGTAGCCCAGATTTTGCTCCGGTAGAATATCGATGTCCACCTGAACGAACAGCAGGACTGCGACCACGGTAACGGCAACTCTGCCGTCAGAAGCAAAGGTGCCGATATACCCGGTAACGATGAACAGCGTGATCGCAAATGCTTTCACCAGAGCCGACGCCTTTTTGGCATCCAGAAACTCAATGTTCTTTGATGCATCGCGGATCAGAAAATAGAGGATCATAAAGACAGACCCGCAGCAAAGCAGCATGGCGCCCTTGCGAAACATGTCGGGGCTGACGAGAAAAGCCAGCCCCACACCGTAGGTCACGAGCCAGATAAACAGACATTGCACTCGCAGAAAAAGGATGTTTTCACAACGTATCATATCCGCGTACTCCAGAACATCCTTCTTATGTAATCCAAAATATTTCCATTCGTAGAAGCGTTTCCGCATTTAACAACCCTGCTTTCAAAGGGGATGCCGGCAAAAGCCGTCAAAGCATTGGGCATACACAACTTCCAAAGTGGGAGAAATGCAACCACATAATTTTATATTATATAGCGGACACTTTAATAAATCAATCAAAAAAAAGCTATTATACGAATATTTGCATACATAATAATACCTATGTATCTTATTATTCAATTACTGTTATAATTTGCCGGTTACATCCGCTTGCTTTGGTGCCCGAACGGCAGGTTGCGCCTTTTTACATTCCTGCATATTTCCCTGCAAGGCCTCCTGTGCGGCGATCAGTCCGAGGCCATCTCCGACCGCAGAAAAAAAGCTGCTGAGGACAGCAAGCTCATCCGGTCCGAAGTCCTGCGCGAGGGCAAGCGCGAAGCTTGCCGCCGCATAGACAAGCTCAGCGCCGGACAGGTCTTTGAGGCCGGACATATCGCTCACCTCCCCAGCATTCTATGCGCGCAAGACCAGCACAGACAGAGACAGAGCCCGGAAAGCTTCCGAACTCTGTCTCTCATACTGCGTATTTGCGCTGTGCTCACGGGGCCGGACGGCACGGCGTGGCGGAATATTGCCCGTTCAGTCTACGCGTACCGCGGGCTCACGTTTTGTCTTTTTCTTTTTTACCACCGCACGGATCGCGAACGTGACAGCGGCGATCACCACGGCCAGCGCGCCGTAGATCACAAAACCGAGCTTTGAAGTATTGGTGAAGTACTTTGCCGGATGAAACGGAACCGCGGTTTTGGTCGCGCGGGCTGTCCGATAGCTCTCAGGGATAACGCTCACGCCATCCGAATTCTTCGGAAAACTCTGCAGATACTCGACAAGACTGATCCAATCCTTGAGCTCGGCACCGTTTTCATCCCGGAGCGTCAGACTGGCAACGTCCTCCGCCGGCTTCCCGTCCCTGTCCTTGGGAACGATCGAAAAGAGATTGTGCGTCTGCTTTGTCACGACCGGCAGCATCTGCGCGATGTAGAGGTTTACCACGACGGGATAAAGGCGTTTGTTTTCGACTGCGGTCCAGTTGCCGCTTTCATCCTGTACCTCCACATCAATGACCTTGTCGCCAAAGGGACGCGCATTCATATATGTATAGCGCATGCCGCTGAAATACATCTGCGTATTGCCGCTCTGCATGGAAGCGACGATCTCGCAGGTCTGCCGCAGCTCGTTGCCATACAGGTAGACCAGCGCAAGCGGGTCTCCGATCGTGCCGTCCACGCCCTGTCCGACGGACGCGACGCTGTATGCTTCGTTGAGCGTCACATCGCCCGTATAGAGTGCGGCGCGGACGATGCCTTTGGCGGAAATGCCGATGGGCTTTTCGATGCCGCCGTTTTTCTCATAGGCATAGACATGTGCGTCCGCAACAAAGTCGCCCATGTTGCTGTCGCGGAAGTCCTCATAGTCGACGTTT
>JBMNPV010000104.1:0-5601 GCA_050943775.1 Oscillospiraceae bacterium | reverse complement strand
AATCCACATCCCAGTCTTCCGGGCCCCACTTTTTTGCATCCGGCAGCGGGTGCTTCGGATACTTGACCGCGTGACCGTCCTTGGTGCAGAGTTTCTGGCCGAGTTTGACAGCGCCCGCGGGGCAGTACTCGACGCAGCGGCCGCAGGCGACGCAGTCGTCCGGGTTGACGCGCGCGACATAAGCGCTGCGGGAGAGGTTCGGCGTGTTGAAGAGCTGAGAGGTGCGCAGCGCGTTGCAGACGTTTACGTTGCAGTTGCAGATGGCGAAGATCTTGTTTTCGCCGTCGATGTTCGTGATCTGGTGGACAAAGCCGTTATCCTCAGCCTTCTGGAAGATCTCAAGGGCCTCTTCCTTTGTGATGTAGCGGCCGCCCTTGTGCGTTTCAACGACGTAGTCCGCCATGTCGCCGACGGCGATGCACCAGTCGTTGGTGTCGTCCGCGCAGCCTTCACCGAGGATCTCGCGGCCGCGGCGGCAGGAGCAGGGAGAAGCGGCGTACTTGCCTTCGTATTTGTCGAGCCAGTGGGAGATGTGTTCGATGCTGATGGATTCGTTTTCGGTGCCGATGGCCTTTTCGACCGGGATGACATGCATTCCGATGCCGGCGCCTCCGGGCGGGACCATGGGAGTGACGGAAGCCAGCGGCAGGAAAGTCATGCGCTCAAAAAAGCGGGCCATTTCGGGATGCTCGCGGAGAACATCTTCGTTCATGTTGGTGAATTCACCGCTGCCCGGAACAAACATGGGCAGAACCCACTGCTTTTCATGCTGCGGGTTTTCCCAGTTGTATTCGAGAACGCCGACGATGCTCATGTGCTCGAGCATGGGGGTGAGCTCTTCTTCGGTCTTGCCGGTGAGTTTTTTGAGATCCGCCATCGTGCGCGGGACACGGCGTTTCATTTTCAGGCAGACCTCGGCCTCCTCGTCGGAGATGAGCGCGGCAAGGCCCCAGTATTCAGGGTCTTCGGGCTTCATCTTGTAGAAAAGGCGATTGGTGACCATCGACGCGAGTTTTAGGATCGGCTTGCGGACAGGTCCCTGATGCGGGATGTATGCGGGATCGTCGATGGAGCTGATTTTGAGATTTTCCATTATGTACCTCCAAACATATAATTACGGGTGTAAACTGCGGGGGCTGCCGGGACCGTGTCCATCGGCCGCGGCGCAAAGCGGCAAAGTGCCGGGAAAAGTATGCGGGGAGGCATACTGTGTTTAAAAGAGCTTGTTGCGTTTGGCACAGTGTGGTAAAATATCTCTGAATAAAGAGAGGAAGCCCGTCCGTCGCAGGCGTGCCTTGCCGACGGAGGACGGAAGTCATTTTCTGAACTTAGTATATCTTTTAACAAGTTTCCGAACAATTCGATTTGCGACATAATCATTTCTCAGAAAGAATAAATGAAATTTCCGCGTTGGCGGTCTCGGAACAAATGACTGCGGGTGAAAGACAGATGGAAATACGCTATCTCGAAGAATTTATTGCGCTTGCCGAGGGGAGAAGCTTTGGCGAAGCGGCACTGCATCTGAACATGGCACAGTCGACGCTCTCCAAACACATCAAGTCGCTTGAGCTGGAACTCGGCGGTCAGCTGTTTCGCCGCAGTACGCGCCGAATGGAACTCTCCGCGCTCGGCGAGTTTTATCTGCCGTACGCGCGGGAGATCAGCTCGCTATACGCAACGGCAAAGCGCCGGACCCGCGAGTTTTTGAGCGAAAACGGCTCGCAGGTCACTCTCGCGGCAGGCGGCAATCTCCAGTATTATGGCATTGACCGGCTCATTATCGGTTTTCGTGAGGTCTGCCCGGGATGCCGGGTCAATGTTGTGGAGGCGGAGGAGAACGAGCTTTACAGCATGTTTCTGCGGCGGGAAACGAACCTTTTCACCGCTTTTCTGCTGGAAGGGGAAACGCCGGAATACTGCTTTCTGCCCCTGCGAGAGAACCATCTTGTGGCGCTGATGCCTGAGGAACACAGGCTTTCCGGCTGTTATGCCCTCTCGCTCGGTCAGCTCAAAAACGAAAATCTGCTGCTGCCGACACGCGGAACGAAGCTGCACCGCGCGCTCATGGCGGCACTTGCCGAAGCGGACATTTCGCCGCATATCGTCTTTGAGGGCAACCCGGCGGACTGTGCCGCGCTCGTCAAATCCGGCATGGGCATTTCCTTGCAGCCCGGCGAGTTTACACCGGCACAGCAGGACTGCGGCCTTTGCAGCGTGGACGTCAAGCCCTTCATCCGCTACCGCTTCGGTGTCGCTTTTCGAGAAGACGAGCAAAGCCTTTCCCCGGCGGAGCGGCAGATGCTTGCCTATCTCCGCCAGCAAAAGGACGGGGGACATCCGAGTGTGCAAAAATAGTCCGTCCGCGTGCGGACGACCACGCGGAGTGAAAACCGTACTCAAAGCATTTTGTAGCTGCTGGTATGTACAGAAATCCAAGCAGATACGTGCACAAAATAAGGATAGAAATTTCGTGAATAATGACGAAGTGTAAAAAGTGGCAGTAAGAATAATAAATGGAATATATTGATAAATAATTGTCAAATATTGCATACATTTTTCTGCAAAAAGGCTTATATTGTGTTTTTGAAGCCATATTCTCCACGATAATCTGTCTGGCAATGCGGCATAGCTATCAGAAATTTTGGCAGACTATTGGTCTGCCTGCGCCAAATCTGGACTGCAAAACAGGAACCAAAACGAGATGGTTGTGCCAGAATGCGCGGCGCGGGAAGCGGCGCTCTGCGCAAGATCAGGACCGTCCGCACAGTGCAGACAGGCGTGGGTATAGAACATACGGCGGCCCCCGGCACCATTGCCGGGGGCTGCCGTATGCTTCTGAGAAGCCGCTCAGTTGTGGTGATAGATGCGTCGGTCAAGCGCAAAAATGCGCGGACTGAATTCGCCTGCGGGAACCTCCGCGAGTGTTTCACGGTAGATTTCCATACGGCTGTCGATGCCGTCGATCTGGTTGAGAAGCTCGGCTTCCGCGCAGAGCGGACGCAGCGCCGCGCCAAAATCGGGTTCGCCGTGGTGCGAGAGGATCATGTGCTGGAGCAGCACGGACTTTTCCTCCGGCGTGCCCAACTGCTCCGCGAGGCGGGCAACGGCCTGCGCACCCATGACGGAGTGGCCCAAAAGCTGCCCCTTTGTCGAATAGTCCGTCACAAGACCGAGCTGAGAAACGGTGAACTCCTCGCACTTTAAAAAGTCGTGCAACAGAGTCCCCGCGATGAGCAGACTGCGGTCGATGACATCCGCATACTGCGCCGCGAGGAAATCCGCCGTCTGCACCATGAAGAGTGTGTGCATGAGAAGTCCGTTCAAAAAGCTGTGGTGGATGCTCTTTGCCGCGGGAAGTGTGCGGAAACGCTCCCCGTATTCTGCAAGCATCGCCCGGCAGATGGCGGCGTAATCGGGGTCCGTAATGGAGTCGATATAGTTTTCGATCTTCTGATAGGACGCCTTCATGTCGATGGGGGCAGTGGGAACGAGGTCGCTGACCGAGTAGCGGTCCCGCTCGTCCGCGAGACGGATGACGTCAACGGTGATCTGCGGAGCGCCGCGGAATTCGGAGACGCTGCCCTTGAGGTATGCCACGGCGCCGGTGTCGGCCGCGCAGATGGGCCCCTTATAGTCCCAGACCTTGGCCTCCATGGTTCCCGTTCGGTCAGCGAGAACGAGGCTCAGAAAGGGTTTTCCGTTAGACGCCTGTTTTTCAAAAATGCTCTCAAGAACGAAAAAGCCCTCCACCGAGTCTCCGGGAAATAGTTCATGAATATACACAAATGTTCCTCTTTTCTCAAGATTAGCGCACGAACATGCGCCGCGAAAGGCTGCACGGCAGCTTCTAAAATAACTCTAACCACTGCAAGCAAAAAAGTCAACTGTATGCGGATGCGCCGAACGGGAAATCGGGATTTTCTGCGCAAAAACAGCATTACGAAGAATACAAAATTGATATTTTGCTGATTTTATGAAAGAAAATTCGCGGTTTATGTTGCATAATGCCGACAATACATCTATAATTATTTGTAATAATTTTGGTAATGCCTAACACCGGGGAGGATGGAGGCACTCTCCGGACAATCACGCTTTTCCAACACACCCACGCAACGAGAAACCGTTTCATCGTATAGATGTATATTGAAGACTGAGTGAGGGGAAAGACATGAATGGAATACAAATCGATATTTCGAAATGTGTCGGCTGTAACTCCTGCATCAAGGCCTGTCCGGCAAAGGACGCGAATGTCGCGTCTTTCAATGAGGCCGAGCAGAAAATGGTCATCACGATCGATGACGACAAGTGCATCAAGTGCGGCGCCTGTATAGACGCCTGCACGCACGACGCACGCAGTTACACGGATGATACGGAGGCCTTCTTCCGTGCTCTGGCCGCCGGAGAACAGATCCAGCTTATCGTAGCGCCTGCCATCCAAAACACCTTCGGCACAAACTGGCGCCAGGTCGTTGCATGGCTGCGGCAAAAGGGCGTGAAGGGCGTCTATGACGTTTCCTTCGGCGCGGATATCTGCACATGGGCGCACCTGCGCTATCTTGAGAAGCACCCGGACGCAAAGCTGATCTCTCAGCCCTGCGCCGCCATCGTGAACTATGCGCTCAAGCAGCGGCCGAAGCTGATCGACAGTCTTTCACCCGTACACAGCCCGATGCTCTGTACGGCTGTCTACATAAAAAAATATCTTGGCCTTTCCGGCAAGATCGCCGCGCTTTCCCCCTGCATCGCGAAGACGGACGAATTTCAGCAGACCGGGCTTGTGAACTATAATGTCACGCTCAAGCATCTCAGAGAATACATTGCGGCGCACAACATACGCCTTTCCGACATCCGCGTTTCGGACACGGACCCGGTTTTTGACGGTGAACCAGGCTTCGGCGGCACGCTCTATCCCGAACCGGCAGGCCTGCGGGAAAACCTGCTGGCGCATGTGCCGGGACTCAGCGTCATCAATTCCGAGGGTGTGGACAAGGTCTACCCGGAACTCATGCAGTACATGGAAGCGGACAAAAGCGATCTGCCGCAGGTCTTTGATGTGCTCAACTGCGAGTTCGGCTGCAACGACGGCCCCGGGACGGGAGAAGATTTTCGACCGTTCCGCGTCAAAAAACACATGCAGCAGAAGGCGATGAAGACCATTCGCCGTCCGAAGATCAAGCTCCGCGCGGGAAAAGACCTGCGGTTTAAAAAATTTGACCGCACGCTCCGGCTCGATGACTTTACCCGGAGCTACGACCGTTCCATCTACTCGAAATACTATCCCTCCGAGAAGGAGATCGAAGCGGCCTACCAGCACCTACGTAAAACGACGCCGGAGAAGCGCCGCATCAACTGCCACTCCTGCGGCTTCGCGTCCTGCATGGACATGGCCTACGCGATCGCGCGCGGCATCAATGTCCCGGAAAACTGCCGTATGTACGTCATGGATACGATAGAGGACGAGCGCACCCGCGTTTCCGGCGTGAATCATCAGGTCCTTACCATGACGGAGGATCTGCTGCAGCTCTTCCGCTCTCTGACACAGAGCATCGAAAACGTCCGGGGTGAAGCCAACGCCATCAATGACATCGGCATAGAGAACTC
>JBMNPV010000103.1:0-5830 GCA_050943775.1 Oscillospiraceae bacterium | reverse complement strand
CGGAGCGGCTGCGGCAGGTCTTTTTGAATATCCTCGACAACGCCACGAAGTATGGCAAGGACGGCAAGCTCATCGAAGTCTCCATTGGCGAGGAGGACAGCTTTGTGGTGATCCGCGTGCGGGACCACGGGCCCGGTATCCCGGAGGGCGAGATGCCGTTTGTAAAAAAGAAATTTTACAAGGGAAGTTCGAAAGAGCGCGGAAGCGGCATCGGGCTTGCCGTTTGCGACGAGATCGTCGCCCGGCACGGGGGCGAGCTTGTGATAGAAAATGCCGAGGGCGGCGGGGTGCGTGTGATCGTGCGCCTGCCGGTCGTGCGGCACTGAAATTTGGAAAGGACTCTTTGCTGCATGAGCAAAAAAGAACAGGGCGAGTGCGAGTTTCGCACGATGATCGGCGGTCAGGCGCTGATTGAGGGAATTTTGATGCGCGGGCCGACCAAGCAGGCCATTGTCATTCGGCAACCGGACGGAACGATGATCGACAAGGTCGAGGAACCGCATTTCGTCCGCGAAAAACACAAGTGGCTCGGCTGGCCGATCATCCGCGGCGCGGTGGCCTTCATCGAGTCGATGGTCTACGGCGTTAGGGCGCTGACCTATTCGGCCAACATGCTGCCCGAGGACGAGCAGGAGGAGCCGACAAAATTTGAAGCGTGGATCGAGAAGAAAATCGGCTCAGAAAAGGCGGAAAAGTTTTTTATTGACCTTGCGATCGTGCTGGGTGTGGTGCTCTCGGTGGGACTGTTCGTTCTGCTGCCGACACTGATCGCCGGCTGGGTCACGGACGTCGGAGCATCGACGTTCTGGCGGAACTTCACCGAGGGCGGCATCCGCATCGTCATCTTTCTGCTGTATCTGTATTTCTGCACGAAATCGCCCGATCTGAAGCGGGTGTTTGAATACCACGGCGCAGAGCACAAGACGATTTTCTGCTACGAAAAGGGCCTTGAGCTCACGGTGGACAATGTCCGGCCGCAGTCCCGCTTTCACCCGAGGTGCGGCACAAGTTTTCTCTTTATCGTGATGATCATTTCGATCTTCGTGTTTTCGTTCCTGCGCTGGAGCGACCCGTGGGTCCGCATGGGGACGCGCATTTTGCTGCTTCCGCTCGTCATGGGCTTCTCCTATGAGATCATCCACTGGGCCGGCGGACACGACAACTGGCTCTCGTCTGTCCTCTCCGCTCCGGGCAAGGCGTTGCAGCGTCTGACGACCGCCGAACCGGACGACGGCATGATGGAGTGCGCCATCGAAGCCTTGAAACTCGTTATCCCCGAGAAAAAGGGTCTCGACAAGTGGTAATGCCGGACAGACGAAAGGAGCATTGCAATGCCGAGAACGTACAGTGACATTTACATTGATGTGCGCAAAAAACTGCGCGAAAAGGGCGTTGAGGCCTATCAGCTCGAAGCGCGCCTGCTCGTTTCCCACGCGGCAGGCAAAAGTGTTGACGAGCTGCTGCGCGAGCTACCGCTTTATGCGTCCGATCAGGTGGAGGAGCGCGTTGCCGCACTCACCGAGCGGCGTATGCAGGACGAGCCGGTGGCATATCTTCTGGGCGAGTGGGAGTTTTATGGCTTGCCCATCGTTGTGACGAAGGACGTGCTCATTCCGCGCCCGGATACCGAGATTTTGGTCGAAACCGCTGTGAAAGCGCTGCACGGCCGAAAAATGGACGCGCGCGTGCTGGACCTCTGCACCGGGAGTGGGTGCATCGGCTGCGCCATTGCAAGCGAATTGCCGGCATCGCATGTTGTGCTGGTGGATAACAGCGCCAAGGCGCTCACCGTTGCAAAGCAGAATATCCTCAAAAACCGTCTTAATCCGCGGGTCACCTGCGTTGAAACGGACGCACTGCTGCCGCCGCCCCCGGTGCTCGGCAGCTTCGATCTGCTGTGCTGCAATCCGCCGTACATCGCATCAGACGAGATAGCCACGCTCGACGCCTCCGTCCGGGATTTTGAGCCGCTTGCGGCACTCGACGGCGGCGCAGACGGGCTTGTGTTTTATCGTTCCATCATCCCCAAATGGAAGAATGTGGTGCGCGCGGGCGGGCTGATGATCTTCGAGGTCGGAGAAGGCCAGAGCGGGGACGTCATGGAACTGATGAAGAAAAACGGACTGACAAATGTCGGAAGCGTCAAAGATACGAATGGTACGGAGCGCGTCGTCTGTGGAAACGTGTAAGAAATGCAAAGGAAGAACAGAGGAGTAAGAAATGGCTGAAAAGAAAAAAGTCCCCATTATGCAGGTCGGACAGGCCGAGGACAAAAAAGCGGCGCTCGAAGCGGCGCTTGCACAGATCGAAAAGACGTATGGTAAGGGCGCGATCATGCGCCTGGGCGACGATATTCCCATCAATTGCGAGGCCATTTCCACGGGTTCTCTTTCGCTCGACCTCGCACTTGGCATCGGCGGCGTTCCGAGAGGCCGTATCGTTGAAATATTCGGACCGGAATCCTGCGGCAAAACAACGCTGGCCCTGCACATCCTCGCAAGCGCGCAGAAGCAGGGCGGCGAGGTCGCGTTTATCGACGTGGAACATGCGCTTGAACCGGCCTACGCGCGGGCGCTGGGCGTTGACATAGACAGTCTGCTCATTTCACAGCCGGATACCGGAGAGCAGGCGCTGGAGATTACCGAAGCGCTGGTGCGCTCCGGTGCCCTGGATGTCGTCGTCGTCGACTCCGTCGCGGCACTGCTGCCGAGAAGCGAACTGGAGGGCGAGATGGGCGACTCGAGCGTCGGCGTGATCGCGCGGCTGATGTCGCAGGCTCTGCGAAAGCTGGCGGGCGCCGTGTCGAAGACGCGGACCATAGTCATCTTTATCAATCAGCTTCGCGAAAAGATCGGCGTCACATACGGGAATCCGGAGACAACGCCGGGCGGTCGCGCGCTCAAGTATTTTTCCAGCGTACGTATCGACATGCGCCGCGTAGAGACTCTGAAGGTCGGCGGCGAGATGGTCGGAAACCGCACAAAGGCGAAGGTCATTAAAAATAAAGTAGCGCCCCCGTTCAAGGAGGCGGAGTTCGATATTATGTACGGCGAGGGCATCTCTAAAGTCGGAGAGATATGTGACCTTGGCGTGAAACTCGAAATCATCGACAAGGCCGGCGCATGGTTCAGCTACGGCGATATGCGCTGGCAGGGACGGGACGCCGTCAAGCAGTATCTTCGAGAAAACCCCGACGTCTCCGACGAGATCGAAGCGAAGATCCGTGAGAACGCGCATAAGCTCAATACCGCCGTAGATACAAAAAAGGCCGATGCGAAAAAGAGCGAGGCAAGAAAAACGGCAGGACACGCCGTGGATGTGTCCGCGGACGACTTTGACGGCTGATGACGACGATCACAGAACTGCGTGAATTGCCGACGGGCCGCTTCGCCGTCGGCTTCTCGGACGGGTCGGAGGTGAAGCTCTCCGCGGATGCGGTGGCGGATCTGGGCCTGTATCCGGGAAAGGAACTCAGCGACGAGGCGCTTCTGGAGCTTGCCTCCCGTGTGTCGCTCACGAAGTGCAAAGAGCGGGCGCTGCGCATCATCGGCGCAAGGCCGATGTCCGAGAAAGAACTGCGCAACAGGCTCATCGAAAAGGGCGAGACCCCGGAAAATGCCGAGGAGACGGTCGCCTGGATGGTGGGACTCCACTACCTCGACGACGAGCAGTACGCCGGGATGGTCGTCCGGCACTATGCCGCAAAGGGCTATGGCGCGCAGAAGATCAAAAGTGAGCTCTACCGCCGCGGCGTGCCGAGAGAGCTTTGGGAAACGGCGCTCGAGGAGCGGCCGGATGATGCGGAAACGGTCTATACGCTTTTGTGCCGGAAACTCCGGAGCGACACGCCCGACCGGCAGGAGATGAAAAGGGCGACCGACGCGTTGTTTCGCAGAGGGTATTCCTGGGATGAGATCAGCTGCGCGGTCAACCGCTTTTGGGACGAGCATTCGCCGGATTGACGCAGTGCGGAAAGTGCACCGGTCTTCTATGCCGCAGGGCGGCGATACGCTGGAATGCAAACTGATCAGATATATTAGAAAAGATATTCTCCTATTTGGATGATTCCACTTCAATCTTATTTCGGAGGCAACTATGGCAAAAAACAAGGTGGCGCTCGTTTCGCTCGGGTGTCCGAAAAACTTGGTCAACAGCGAGCAGATGCTCTACCTGCTTGCCGACGCGGGCTTCGAGCTTGTCGGCGAACCGGAGCAGGCCGACTGTGTCGTTGTGAACACCTGCGGCTTTATTGAGAGCGCAAAGAGCGAGGCGATCGACACGATCCTCGCGCTCGCGGAGCTGAAAAAGACCGGGAAACTCAAGAGCATTGTCGCGACCGGCTGCCTTGTGCAGCGCTATCAGGACGAGTTTTGCTCGGAACTGCCGGAGGTGGACTGCGCGCTTGGCACCGGCAGCTATGGAGATATTGTTGAGGCGGTCAGATCTTCGCTCAAGGGCAAGAGTCTGTGCCGGTACGGCAACATCAACGAGGCGGACGAGGAGCTGGGCCGCATCGTTTCGACCGGGCCGGGCTGGGCCTATCTGCGAATAGCCGAAGGCTGCTCGAACCGCTGCGCCTACTGCGTTATTCCGTCTATCCGCGGCAAGTACCGTTCGCGGAAGATGGAGGACATCGTCGAGGAGGCGCAGGCGCTTGCAAAGACGGGCGTGAAGGAACTCATCGTTGTGGCGCAGGACGTCACGCGCTACGGTACCGACCTCTACGGAAAGCACGCGCTGCCGGAGCTGCTGAAAGAACTCTGCAAGATAAAAGGCATCGAGTGGATACGGCTGCACTACCTCTATCCGGACGAATTCGACGACGAACTCATCGACACGATCGCCTCGGAGAAAAAAATCCTCAAGTATATTGACGTACCGCTCCAGCACATCAACGACGGTATTTTAAAACGTATGAACCGGCGCGGGACCGGCGCAGACATTCGCGCGCTGCTTAAAAAGCTGCGCGAGCGCATCCCCGGGGTCGTTATTCGGACGAGTCTTATTGTTGGCCTGCCGGGCGAGGGGGAAAAGGAGTTTGCGGAGCTTTGCGACTTCTTGAAGGAAGCGAAGATGGAGCGCGCGGGCGTGTTCGTCTTTTCGCCGGAGGAGGGAACTCCCGCTGCCGCGATGGAGGACCGCTGTTCGACCGAGGAGGCCGAAAAACGCCAGGAGCTTGTCATGGAAATTCAGGACGGCATCATGGACGAGTGGAGCCGAGGCTTTATCGGCAAGGATGTGCGCGTTCTCTGCGAGGGCTACGACGAGGAGATGGGAATGCAGTTCGGCAGGACCTATGCCGACTCGCCGGAGATCGACGGGATCGTGTTTTTCTCGGGCGAATGTCCGGCCGGACAGATCGTCCTTGTCCACATTGACGAATTTACCGACGGCGAGTGGTACGGCTCGGTGGTCGAAGGCTGAGCGAGCAAAATGGCATACGGTAGACCGGAGGAGCTGAGGGATGACGGGGCATTGACAGAAACGGTGTGGAAATGTTATCCTGTACACGCCCTGCTTTGGGCTGTAGGTCTTTGCCGGACCCACACAGAGCGCTTCGACGGGAGAGGAAAGGAAGAATTCGACTATGACTACTGCAAACAAGATCACGATGACGCGTATCTGCATGATTCCGTTTTTCATCGCGTGCGCGCTGATGCGCTTTGAGGGACACGAGTATGCTGCACTGGCGATCTTTGCTGTCTCTGCCGCCACCGACTGGCTGGACGGCTATGTTGCGCGGCACTGCAATCAGGTTTCGACCTTCGGCAAGTTTGTGGACCCGCTCGCGGACAAGCTGCTCGTCACGGCGGCCCTGCTCATTTTCGTA
>JBMNPV010000102.1:0-5882 GCA_050943775.1 Oscillospiraceae bacterium | reverse complement strand
CCGGGCGCGTTTGAGATCCCGCTCGCGGCGCAAAAGCTGGCGCAAAGCGGCAAGTACGACGCGGTGCTCTGTCTGGGGGCCGTCATCCGCGGCAGCACGAGCCATTATGACTACGTCTGCAGCGAAGTTTCAAAGGGCGTTGCGCAGACAGCGCTATCGACCGGCGTGCCGGTGCTCTTCGGCGTGCTCACGACCGAGACGATCGAGCAGGCCATCGAGCGCGCGGGCACGAAGGCCGGAAACAAAGGCTTTGCCTGCGCCGAGAGCGCGATTGAAATGGCAAATCTCCTGCGCGGTCTTTCCGTCTGAGCCGAAGCGGGCCGAGGCAGAGCACAGGAGCGGGAATGTGCAGAATAAGCTTGAAATAAGTGCCGATGCACAATATAATGTTTATAGATCATTCCCGTACGATTGTTTTTCAACCGGCGTTTCGGGTGGGAGCAAACGCTCCTCCGACCTGACGAAGTAGGTGATCTATCTTGAAGTGCGCCTTGTCTCTCCGCCCCCGTCGAATGATTTCTCTGCTGATCTTCGCCGCACTGCTCGCAGGCATCTTTTTCTGCTGCCGCTCTCCGGCGCAGGCCGCGCGCCGCGCCGAAACGCCCTCGACCGTCAAAGCCGGGTATTACTACGACAGCGACTTTATGTACAAAAGCTCGGACGGCAGTTATTGCGGTTACGACATTGAGTATCTCTATGAAGTTGCGAAATATTCCAACTGGCAATATGAGTTTGTCGAGTTTGGCAGCTTTGAAGACACGCTTGCCGCGCTGGAGGCCGGGCAGATTGACCTGCTTCCCGCTGTCTTTTATTCGGTAGAGCGCGAAAAAAAACTTCTGTACTCGGCAGATGATATGGGAACGATCCATTCGACTCTGGTCGTGCCGGACGACGACACGGCCCACGCTTATCAGGACTATGATTCCTTTCAGGGCATGCGGGTCGGCGTCCTCGCCGCCTCCATTGACGGGGCCAGTTTTCGTCGATGGGCGTCCGACCGGGCGCTGAACATGCAGATCATCGACCTGGCTTCGGATGGCGACCTCTTTAGGGCGCTCGACAGCGGCGAGATCGACGGCGTCGCGATCTCCTATCGCGGCTCCAGCAGTCCTTACCGTGTGGTTGCGGAATTCAACCCCATGCCCATGTACTTTGCACTGCCGAAAGACCGCGCCGCGCTCAAGGTGCAGCTCGACGCGGCGATGGAGCAGCTCGAAATCCTCCATCCCTCTTTCAAAACCGATCTATACAACAAGTATTCCCTCGTCAACCAGTCACAGGGACCCATCTTCACGCAAGAGCAGCTCGCCTATATTGCTTCGGCGCAGCCGCTTGTCGTTGCGCTGGAACGCAGTGACGCCCCCTACTCCTATGTTGACAAAAACGGGTCCATGACCGGCGCGATTCCGGAAATGTTCAAACGCAGTGCCGAGCTATCGGGGCTGAGATTCCGTTTCCTTCCCGTGGATTCACAGGAGGAAGCGATTGCGGCCGTCAAAGACGGACGGGCGGACATCGCCGGTAAACTTACCGATGATTCCATCGCTTCCGTTGCGCAGGGCATACGGCTCACGAACCCTTACATGAAAACCTACGTCACACAGCTCACGCGAAAAGGGACAGCGCACCTCTCCAGTATCGCTGTCCCCCGTGCGCTTGCCTCGATCTATACCTCTCAGCAGCCGGCCCACAAAACGCCGCGCCGGGTCGAGTATCACGACACTGCCCTCGCCTGCTTTGACGCACTGCGGGACAGGCGTGTGGATGCCGTCTTTCTCGACACCGTCGCAACGAACTATCTGATGAATGTCAACCGCGCTTCGGACTATACCATTTCCGCACTCAACGGTTGCAGCTACGCACTCACTGCCGGCGTAGACATAAACGGCAACAGCACGCTCTACGCCGTGTTGAACAAGTGTACCCGTCACACCAGCGCCGCGACCATGACCGAACTCGTCATCAGATATTCGCAGGCCTCAAGCGAGTCCTGGAGCACTTTCATAAACCGCATTCCGACGCTCTATCTTGCGGTCTTTATCATCATTCTCTCCGCTGGGATCCTCTTCCTCATTATTCTTCTGATCCTGCTTCGCAAACGCGCACGCGAGGAACGTCTGATGACAGAGCAGGCCGCGGCGCTGCGCTCCGCCGAACAGGCCAGTATTGAAAAAAACAAATTTCTCGGCAATGTCAGTCACGATATGCGCACCCCGCTCAACGGGATCTTGGGCTACACGGACCTTGCGCTTCAAGCGCAGGACCCCGACACCATGCGGGATTATCTGGGCAAGATCCGCATTTCAGGCCGACTGCTTTTAGACCTCGTCAATGATACGCTGACGATCTCCAAAATCGAGAACCGCAAGTTTGCGCTCAATCCGACCGTTGTTGAGCTAAAGGACCTGCTCAACAACGTTGCCACGCCGGTCTGCACGCTTGCGGAGGCAAAGGGCGTAAACTTCCTCGTAAACCAGAGCGGCGTGAGCCGCGGCTATGTCCGCGTTGACCGCGTCGCATGGCAGAAGATTTTTCTCAATCTTTTGACGAATGCCGTCAAATTTACGCCGCCCGAAGGCACGGTCGAGTTCAGCGTTGACTGCAGGCAGGCGGCCCCCCAGCATCTGAGCATGACGGCGACCGTTCGCGATACCGGCGTTGGCATAAGCGAAGATTTCCTTCCGAAAATGTTCGAACCTTTCGCGCAGGAACATCCGGCAGGCGTCGACAACATCGGCGGAACCGGCCTCGGTCTTTCCATCGTTCAGCACTTCGTTGCCATGATGGGCGGAAAGATCGATGTGAAAAGTCTGAAAGGCGAGGGGGCCACTTTTACGGTCCGGCTCCCGCTCGAATTCGTCCCGGACTATGTGCCGGATGCGGGGCAGACTTTCCGCGCGGAGGATTTCGACGGGCTGAAAATCCTTCTCTGTGAAGACAACGAGATGAATGCGGAAATCTTGCAGAGCATTCTGGAAGCCAAAAAGATGCAGGCCGTCTGGGCCAGAAACGGCCGCGAGGGAGCAGAACTTTTTGCAGCCTCCGCACCCGGCGAATTCGCGGCCATCATCATGGACATCCGGATGCCGGTCATGAACGGTTATGACGCCGCCCGCGCCATTCGGGCGCTTGATCGGCAGGATGCCGGGACCATCCCCATCATCGCGCTCTCCGCGGACGCCTACGATGAAGATGTCGCGCGCACGCGCTCGGCGGGCATGGACGCACACATCGCCAAGCCCATTGACCCGCAGCTTCTTTACGCCGAACTCAGCCGTCTTATCTGCACGACCACCGCGCAATAAAGCAGAAAGTCCGGGGCAAAACGCGAAAGTTTTGCCCCGGACTTTTCCTGCCTGCGGAAGCTTTCCGTTCAGGCCTCGGCTCCGTGGTGGTGACCGCAGCCGCAGTCTCCTTCCTGATGTGCATGGTGGTGCCCGCAGCCACAGCCGCTCTCCTGATGCGCATGGTGATGGCCGCAGCCGCAGCTGCTCTCTGCGTGCTCGTGGTGGTGCCCGCAGCCGCAGCCCTCGCCCTCCTCGTGACCGGCGCATTCGGGATGCGGTGCAAATTCCAGACGCTTTTCCAAAAACGCCTGCACCGCATCATCCGCGCTGCCCTTGACCCCGCCATATACCAGCAGAGACTCGCGCATCAGCGCCTCCTGCATGCCAAAGCCGATGCCGCCGCAGATGACGGCGTCCACGCCCTGGCCGATCAGAAACTGCGCAAGCGCACTGTGTCCGGTGCCGGCAGTCGGGATCACCGTGCTCGAAACGATCTTGCCGTTTTCGGTGTCGTAGAGCTTGAACTTTTCGGTGTGCCCGAAGTGCGGATAGATCTGTCCGCTTTCTTCTTCATAAGTGACTGCGATTCGCATTATTTTTCCTCCAGAATAAAAAATTTTAACCGTTCTGTTCGCGGCAGCAGCCGCGGCGGCAGTGGCCGCAGCAGGGGGCGTTCCCGTCGCAGAGCACGCAGTTGCCGCCGTCGATCCGCAGCTCACAGCCCAGCACAAGGCAGCGTGCCAGCTTTATACGCGCGCTGTTGTAGACAGCCTGCGCGGTCGTGCGCGCAATGTCCATGCGCGCTGCACAGTCCTCCTGCGTGAGCCTTTCGAGATCGATCAGGCGCACCGTTTCATACTCATCGAGCGTCATGGTGACACACTCGCGCCCCGCGCCCGGCTCCGACGGACCAAAGCGCCTGCAGCTCGGCAGCGCGCAGATGCGCCGCGCCTTACAGGGTCTCGGCATCGGGTTCCCCCTCCTTTTTCGGCATATGCCATTTATTTAGCATGGCTATTATATCCTATTATCGGCATATGTCAATAGCTCCGCGCTGTTTTTTCTATTTTTTTATGTCCCGGCGCTCAAATGGAAAAATATTTGCAAAACGCCTCGTTTTCGGCTACTATTGAACTAAACGCCGCGAGGCGTTTATCCACTGAAACGGGAGAGCAACTATGAATATCATTATTACTGCCGGCGGCACCACCGAGCAGATCGATCAGGTGCGCAGGATTGCAAACGCCGCCTCCGGCCGGCTCGCAAGCTGCGTGGCTCGGGAATTCGTCCGACAGGGCGGGAAAAAGATCGAAAAGATCTTTTATGTCTGCGAGCGCAGCGCGATCGTACCGGAGCTGGACTGTCTGGAGGTCATCACGACCCGCGGGACGGAGAGCGTCGGCGACGCGCTGAGCTATATCCTCACAAACGAGAAGATCGACGCCGTCGTCCACTCGATGGCCGTCAGCGACTACACGGTCGAGAGCATGACGACAGCCGAGGATCTCGGCGACTGCATCGCCCAGCGTATCTGGAACCGGAAAGAGGAATTTTCGGATGAAGCGGCGCTTGCCGATTTTGTGACCGACTGCATCCTCAAGAACGATCGTGTGATCGACCGCTCCAACAAAGTCGGCTCAAACATTCCCCACCCCCTGCTGGCGCTCAAGCAGACGCCAAAGCTGATCGGCATGATAAAAAGTCTCCAGCCGGAAACGATACTCGTCGGCTTCAAGCTGCTAGACGGCGTGCCCCGGCAGGAACTGCTGGACGTCGCGCACATACTGCTCAAGAAGAACGCCTGCGATTTTGTCCTCGCAAACGATCTTTCGGAAATCCACGGCGAGCAGCACATCGCTTATCTGCTCGCGCCGGACCGGCACTATATCCGCTGTGAAACAAAGCAGGAAATTGCCGAGACGATCGTATCGAACGTACTCGGACTCTACGGAAAGAGGAAGCGCAAATGAAAAACATTGTTCTCGGCGTCACCGGCAGCATTGCCGCCTACAAGGCAGCCGACATTGCAAACATTCTCACAAAAGAGGGCTATAACGTCGACGTCATCCTCACGAGGGGCGGCGCGCAGTTCATCACGGCCCTCACGCTCCAGGCACTGTCCAAAAACCGTGTGCTGACGGACGTTTTTCAGGAGGACTGGCCACAGGAAGTAAAACACATCAGTCTCGCAAAAAAAGCGGATCTTCTGCTGGTGGCTCCCGCTTCGGCGGACATCATTGCAAAGCTCGCCTACGGCATCGCGGACGATATGCTCACAACGACGGCGCTCGCGATGAGCGGCATTCCGAAGCTCATCGCGCCCGCGATGAATACAAACATGTATGAAAACCCGGTGGTGCAGGACAACCTCCAAAAGCTCGCGCACTACGGCTGGGAGATCATCGACCCGAAAGAGGCCCGGCTCGCCTGCGGCGATCTCGGCAAGGGTGCGCTCGCGGACGTCAAGGCCATCATTCAGACGGTCGAGGCGCACTTCCCCGGAAAGGAGCTGTGACGGATGCAGGAGATCAACTTTACAGACATCGGCGACATCGAAGTCGGCCACGCGCAGGACTTTGACGCGGCAACCGGCTG
>JBMNPV010000101.1:0-5915 GCA_050943775.1 Oscillospiraceae bacterium | reverse complement strand
GCTCGCCTCTGCGTGCATATCAACCAGAACGAGCTTCGTCTTGAGCGATGAGAGGATCTCGTCGGCAACGTAAAAGGGGTTGTCCGTGTTGGTGTCAAGCGTGAAGCGGCCCATCAGGTTGATGACCGCGAGATCGCCGAAAGGCGTGTTGTAGACCTCGTGCCCTCTTCCGGGACAGCACAGCGCATAGTTTGCCGGGCGCAGGATACCGACGCGCTCATCAAGATAATCTTTGATCTCCCAGCGCGACCATGTGTGGTTTCCCAGCGTGACGACGTCCGCTCCGGCGGAGAAAATATTCTCAGCCTGTGCGGGGGTCACGCCGACAACATTTGCGTTTTCGCCGTTAACGACAGTAAACGAGACATCATACATTTTTTTCACGGCGGGCAGACGGCGGGCCAGAAAGTCCAGTCCCGTCTTTCCGCACACGTCGCCAACGGCAAGGATGTTGACAGTCATTTACGCTTTCCTTTCAGACGGTACAAAATTCCAAAATTCAGTAACTTATATTGTAGCATAACCCGCTACACAAGTGCAAACGAATTCATAGAAATTCACAAATTGCACACACTATTTTTGCCCCACCGGCAGCGGCGCACACGCTTGCGGGGCAAAAGCTGCCGGTTCCGGTCAAAATTTCAACGGAGGTCTTTCCTATGAAAGCGAAGAGCTTTGCAAAGGGCGTCGGCGTCGGCATGGCCGTCGGTGCGGCGATGAGCATGTCCATCTCGGCCGCGAACAAGAAGGGCGGCAAGCAGCACAAGGTCAGCCACGCACTGCGTACGATGGGCGACATGGTCGAGAATATCGGCAACAGCATCAGCATGTAAGGCTGAAAAGCGGGCCAGATGAAAATTTTAGCGTGAGCGCGAAAAAAAGGCTTGCATTTCGCGGGCGCATATGTTATTATACTCAAGCGTTCTGAAATATGCGCCTTTAGCTCAGCTGGATAGAGCGTCTGGCTACGGACCAGAAGGTCGGGGATTCGAATTCCTCAAGGCGTACCAACGTGAAAAAGCCGCAAATCATTGAAAAATCAGTGGTTTGCGGCTCTTTTTCTACTATTTTGTTCTAAACATATTCCAAAGCCATCACTTTGAGACACTCTCGGGCACAATTTTATTGTCAAATTTATTGTCAGATTTGGGGGCACTCGGGCATCCGCTGTCCGCAAAACTGAAATCCGGTCAACGAAAAAACGGCATAAAAACAAAGCTGAAACGGAGGGAAACCATGATTCTGGAAACAAAACGTCTGATCCTGCGCCCATGGGCGGAAGAGGACGCGAAAGAGCTTTTCCGCTATGCGCAGGACCCACGTATCGGCCCCGCGGCGGGCTGGCCGGCACACACTTCCGTGGAAGAGAGCCGCGAGATCATTTGCAGCGGCGCCCTGTCCGAACCGGAAACATACGCTGTGGTGCTTCGGGAAACCGGAAAGCCGGTCGGCAGCGTCGGCATCATACGTCCGCCGCGTGTATCCTCTCCGGCAGAGGACGAAGCTGAGATCGGCTATTGGATCGGTGTGCCCTATTGGGGACAGGGTCTTATTCCGGAAGCCGTCCGTGAGCTGCTGCGCCGGTGCTTTGCGGAGCTCGGGTGCAGCGCCGTCTGGTGCGGCTATTACGACGGAAACGAAAAATCCAAGCGCGTGCAGGAAAAATGCGACTTCCGGTATCACCACACGGAAAAGGATGTGCCCTGCCCGCTCATGGGGGATATCCGGACAGAGCATTTCACCCGCATCGAGCGGGGCGAATGGGAGCTGCTGCGCTGAACGACCGCAGTCCGGCACGTTCTTTTTAATATTCGCAGCGAAAGCCCTTCAAAAAGGCGGATGAAATCGAAAATTGCCTTGACGAAGCATGGGGAAAGCGTATAATATCTTGGTGTGCAAAATGCACGTTTTGCAAAAGCATGAAACGCGCAAACACTGTGCGCCGTCTCAGATGAGAGAGGGCCCTGCAAAAGGACGGCGCATAAAAACACTGCACAGAATAGAGGAGAAAAATGACAGCAGCACAAATCATTGCGGTCGTGATCTTTCTTGCTATGTTCGTGATGATCGTCATGGACAAGGTCGAGCGTCATTATGTCACGCTCGTCAGCGGCGGTTTGGTCATCGCCATCGTGTTCGGTCTCTGTATGCACAGCACAGAAGCCATTATAAACACGCTGAACATCAAAACTATCTTCTCTGTACCCTTCTGGTACGGAGAATCCGAGGGCGTATCTGTCGGCATCAACTGGGCAACGATCATCTTCATCGCCGGCATGATGATCATGGTCGAAGGTCTGGGCAACGCGGGCGTTTTCCGCTGGCTCTGCCTGTGGATCGCCAAAAAGGTCAATTATCACACCATTCCCCTGCTCATCTGCTTCGGCATTATTTCGGCGCTGCTCGCCATGTTCATCGACAGCATCACCGTTATTCTCTTCCTCGCAGCAGTCACAGTCGAGCTGGGCCGTACCTTGAAATTTGACCCCGTCCCGATGATATTGACAGAAATATTCTGCGCGAACCTCGGCGGTTCCGCAACGATGTGCGGCGACCCCCCCAACATCATCATCGGCACATCGCTCGGCCTGAGCTTCTTTGATTTCCTTTCAAACACGGGCGCGATCGCCGGTATCTGCATGATTTTCACCATCATCTACTTCTATCTCTGCTTCCGCAAGGAACTGCGCGCGAGCGAAGCTCTGCGCGACCCGGACACGGTCTACCCCGATCCGGACGGTGCGATCACGAATAAAAAATCATTTATTGCCAACGTCATTGTCTTTCTGGTCATCGTCTTCCTGCTTGTGACGCATGCGCAGACCGGCTTATCTGTTGCGCTCATCGGCGTCCTTGCCGCTGTTCTGACGCTTCTTGTGGCACTCATTACAAGCGAAAAGGGCACCGCCTTCGGCATTATCAAGGGCATTGACTACAAAACGCTTTTGTTCTTCATCGGCCTGTTCATCGTCGTCGGCGGTCTGGAGGAAACCGACATCCTCAAGGCAATTGCCAACTTCATCGACAAGATGAGCGGCGGCAATGTCTATCTCATGGTTGCGATCGTCATCTGGGTATCCGCAATCGCGAGTGCTTTCGTCGACAACATCCCCTTTGCCGCGACCATGGTGCCGGTCATCCGCGACATGGCTGCCGCAATGCCGGGTGTGGACCTCAATCTGCTAGCCTGGACGCTTGCGCTGGGCGTTGACCTCGGCGGCAACGCCACACCGATCGGCGCGTCCGCAAACGTTGTCGGCACCTCGATCGCCGCGAAAAACGGCCACTACATCACCTGGGGCAAGTACTGCAAGTACAATGCGCCCGCGGCCATTATGGTCACGCTCATATCCATGCTCTGCATCTATGCCCGCTACCTTGGCTGAGCATACATAAATCGCGAAACCCGGGGCTGTTGCAAAACAGCCCCGAAAAAAGAAGTCCGGTCGGCTGTTTTCAGCCGACCGGACTTCTTTTTTGTTGTAGAATATTGGTTTATCAAGATCATGCGTTTCAAAGTTTAATCCTCTGCGCCAAATGAGGGCTCTAACTTAAACTGCCCGACAAGATTCTTCAGAGCCTCTGCCTGGCTGGAAAGCTCCTCGCTTGCTGCGGCGCTTTCTTCAGAGGTCGCCGAGTTCATCTGGACAACCGAGGAAACCTGCTCCACGCCCAACGCGATCTGCGAAATCGCGACAGCCTGGTCTTGCGCCTGTGCGGAGATCTCTTCGACAAGTTTGACAGACGCTTCGGCTTTTACGGCGACCTGCTCGAATCCATCGCTTGTCTTATTAACAAGTGAAGTTCCTTTTCCAACGGCTTCAATCGAGCTTTCGATGAGCGCTGTTGTACTCTTTGCCGCCTCGGCGGATTTTTGCGACAAGTTCCGGACCTCATCCGCTACAACAGCAAAACCCTTACCGGCAGTGCCGGCTCTTGCCGCCTCAACAGCGGCGTTCAAGGCGAGGATATTTGTCTGGAATGCGATGTCATCGATCGTCTTTATGACCTTGCTGATATTCTTAGATGCGGATGAGATCTCATCCATCGCCTGCCGCGCAAGTTCCATATCGCTTACACTGTCCTGCATGATTGTTTGTGCCTCTGAGGTGAGGGCTCTTGCCTTTTCTGCGGCTTCTGCATTTTCCTTTACGCGCTGCGAAACCTCCGTGATGGAAGCTGAAAGCTCTTCTATGCTGCTTGCCTGTTCCGTTGCGCCCTGTGCAAGAGACTGCGCGGCATTCGAAACCTGATAGGAACCGCTTGCAACCTGATCGGCGGTAAGATTGATCTCGGAAAACGCACGTACAAGCGTGGACTTTATATTTTCTAAAGACGCCTTGATTTTTGAGAATTCACCGACATAATCGCAATACAGTTCAAATGTCAGATCCCCCGCGGCGATTTGATTCAACACGGCCGATATTTCATCAATGTATTCGATATACACTTTTAACCGGCTCACAGTTCTGGAAAGCGCTGTGGCAACCTGCCCAACTTCATCAGCGGATTCCACGCCGATCGTAACGTCAAGATCGCCGTCCGCGATTTGATTTGCGGCGTTTTTCAGCTTAACAAGCGGATTGACGATACTCTTTGATATGCTAATGATCAATATAATGAGAATAATCAAAGCAAATGTAAAGATGATTATAACTGATCTCTGCACCGAATTATAGGCAGCTCCAAATTCTTTTTCAGGCAGGCCCGTCGTGACTGTCCATCCCGTAGCGCCAATAGGGGATAAATACCCGTAATTGGTTTGGTTCATGGCTGTATATGTAATCGCACCTGCCGTTTTGCCCTCAATTGCGTTGATGATATTCTCCGACATGTTCGATTCAGATACATTTTTTCCCTTCATCGCTGTGTCCGGATGGTAAATCAGCTGTCCTTCCGCGCTGGCTAAGATGCAAAAGCCCGTTTCGCCGATTTTTTGGTTCTGCATGGTATTGTAAAGCTGATCAATGGTGATATCAATTCCCGCAAAGCCAAGCAGCTCTTCTGTTCCGTTTTTGAAAATGGGAGCAATCAAGCTCATAACATATGCGCCGCTTGACGCATCCTCATACGGCTCCGTAAATATGATGCCCTTTTTATCCACGGCCGGTTGGTACCATGGTCTATCCTTGAGCGTAACATAAAAAGGCTCATCTTGACTTGACATGATCAGTCCATTGAGCTCGCAGTCTGCGATCCAAACCAAAGAATAGTTCTCAGGATCGGTCTTAAAAATGTTATCAACGGTTTGCTTAACGCTTCCATAGCCCGCCTGTGTGTTGAGTTTTTTGTCCGCTAGGGGTTTCTGGAAATATTGCTGGAACAAATCATTTGCAACCATTTGTTGAACCGCTTCATTGTATTTCGAAAAATAGTTGTCGATTTGGGAAGCTGCCGCCTGCGATTCAGCGGAGAGACTGCTGGTCGTTAATTGTGTAACGGACTGTTCTACATTTCTCAAGACGATCACACCGGTCACACATAATAGGATTGCAGCGGGAATGGCTATAAACAGCAGCATTTTCATTAACAGGGTTTTTTTCTTTGTTCCACTTGATCCTTCGTCCTTTTGGATCTTTTCTCTCTTTACATTACTCATATGAACCCTCCAATTTCTTTTTTCAACCTAAACAGATATGCGCGCCATCGCTGTACGGCAAAACAGCCAGGGTGTCACGGACAGGAGCCGCACCTGCTGTGTTAATGAAGATCTGAGCCGTCCTGCCGGAAGAAAGATGTTGTTTGCAAGTAATAAAGGTGCTAACTATTTTATTCTACTTTATTCGACAAAAAACAACAGATTTAGTGTTACAATATTTATAAGCTTATAACTATAATGATATATATCAAACATTATCGCTTTTTGCAAGGCAGTAAGTGCAGAATTAAGTGATGCGGCCCCTTTATTTTCGCTT
>JBMNPV010000100.1:0-5971 GCA_050943775.1 Oscillospiraceae bacterium | reverse complement strand
CTCAATAAAGCCGGATATGAGGTTGTCCTTGGTTCCCATCCGTGCTGGAAAGAGTTGATTGAAAAATCGGATGTGAATTTTGTACCCATTGGACCAGATATTGATATTGAAAGAGAGGCTGCTTCCATAAGAGGAAAGTACACAAATCCTACTATCAGCATGCTGAAAACAATGGGCTTCGTTTTTAAAATGATTCAGAACTCAACAAATGAAGTCTATGAAGCGTGTAAAGGAAAAGACTTGATTATCGTGACGCATAGCCGTATGGGCGCTGCGGAAGCTGAAGCATTGGGAATACCCACAGTGAATGTTACGCTTCAGACAGAGATGATAGCGGAAAAGCTGAAACCGCAGAAATGGTATAACAAGATAAGTAGTTATTTGATTGGCGGACTGGCCGTACGACCGTACAATAAAATAAGAAAAATATATGGATTACCAAAGTTAAAACCATCCGATGAAATGATATCAAAGGAATTGAACTTGATTCCAATCAGCAGATATGTTAAGGAACCGGATCCTTACTGGGAAAAGCAGCATGTTATGACCGGATATTGGTATGAAGATGAACCCAAATACCAACCGGATGATAGGCTGATAAAATTTCTGGAGAATGGAGATAGGCCGATCATCCTGGCTCTTGGCGCGATGTCTTTCGAAGATAAGTCCGAAAAAGAAAAGCTGGATATGTTTGTCAACGCTTTTGAGAAAACGGGATACCGTGCGATTATTCAAGGGTTTCAGAAAACACTGCAGGATTATAGGCTGCCCGATACGATGTTTGCGTGTGGATCCGTACCGCATAGCTGGCTTTTTAAACATGGATGCTTCGTAATTCATCACTGCGGCTTTGGCACTGCGGCGGCAACACTGATTTACGGTATTCCGTCCATACCGGTACCTCATGTTCTTGATCAGATGGGATTTGCCAAACAACTCAGCGACATAAACGTCGCTGTAAAGCCTCTTTCGGCAAACAAACTGAGTGAAGAGAAAATCATTGCTGCTATCGAAGAAATGAAAGAGACATATCATGAAAAGAAGAAAAACGCAGAAGAAATATCTGATAAAGTCCGTTCCGAAGATGGCTTGGCAAAAGCAGTTGAGTTGATTACCGCTGTCTTGAATAAAGAATGCGTTCGCGTTTGATCTTCCTATGCAAAAGAGAAATGGCCTGCTAATCGAAGCGGAAGAAACGAGCATCCCGAGAGCGCAGTGAAGAATAACTATGAACTTCAACATGCAGCAGTTTAAACAAATCATCATACATATATTGTGCAATTTAACAACTATCAACTTCTGAACTTGCTCCCGCAACCGGCAGTTGCGAAATTGATGGGGCGGCTTTCTGGCGTGCAACCGCGATTTTTGGTATGTTTGCCTCGAAAGGGACCGCTGGTATTATTGTGCCGACGAGGTCCCGGAAAGGAAGATGTGAAATGATATTAGCGGACAAAATCATTGACCTTCGAAAGAAAAACGGCTGGTCGCAGGAGGAGCTGGCGGAGAAGCTCGGCGTTTCGCGGCAGGCCGTCTCCAAATGGGAGGGTGCGCAGTCGGTGCCGGATATTGGAAAGATATTGCAGATGAGTCGCATCTTCGGCGTCACGACCGACTACCTCATAAAGGACGAACTCGGTGAGCCGGAATACACTGCGGATGACGAGACGAAGGGCCAGCCTATGCACAAGGTCTCGCTTGCGGATGCGCAGGAATTTCTCGCCGTCAAGGAGCGGACCGCGCGTCCAATCGCGTGGGCGACTTTTATGTGTATTCTCTCCCCCGTCTGTCTCATAATCCTTACCACGGCAGCGGAGGTCGGAAGAATCGGCATTTCCGAAGACAGGGCCGGGGCCATCGGCCTGTGCGCACTGTTTGTACTCATCGCGGCGGCAACCGCGATCTTCATCTCCTGCGGCGCAAAGACAGAGCGCTTTGAATTTCTCGAAAAAGAGGTCTTTGAAACGGAGTACGGAGTTGTCGGTATGGTCAAACAGAAGAAGGAGCAGTACCAGCAGACCTATTCGCGCTATAACATCATTGGAACGGTTCTCTGCATTCTCTCGGTCATCCCGCTTTTTATCGGGACATCCATTTCAGACGACGATTTCACATCGGCTTTGATGGTCGCGCTGCTGTTTTTGCTCGTTGCCACCGGCGTCGTCTTTTTTATCGTGGCGGGTATCACCGAGTCCGCCATGAAGACCCTTTTACAGGAGGGCGAATACTCGGTGAAGCAGAAGAAAAACACCTCTCGAAATCTGGTCGCGGAAATCTACTGGCCCATCGTGACAGCCGTCTTTCTCGCTTACAGCTTTTTAACGAATGGCTGGGGCAGAAGCTGGATCATCTGGCCCGTCGCCGGCGTTCTTTATGCTGCCATCATGGCGATCTGCAACGCGATGGGAAAAAAGGAACAGCCGTAAAGCGCTGATTCTAGGTGAGGTGTAAATTTGAAAACAAGATTTTTATCCCAAAACGATTTTTCAGCTGTGAACCGCATCGTTCGGCAGGTACATCAATTGCATGTTAAGAACCGTCCCGACATTTCCCGTGATACCGACCCGTTTCCGAAAGCAGAATTTAACCGTCTGCTTTCCGGCGAGAACACCTTCGCGCTTGTTGCGGAGGAAGACGGTCAGCCCGTCGGCTTTTGCGCAATGACGATAAAAGCTCCGGACAATCCCCTTTTGCAGCCGCACATCGAGGGGCTGATCGAAGATATTTGTGTCGATGAGGCACACAGAAAAAAGGCGTTGGCAGGCTTCTTTTCAACGCGGCAAGTCAAGCGGCAAGAAAGCGCGGCACAGTGTCCTTAGAACTGAGCGTCTGCGCCTTCAATGAGACCGCGCGGCATTTTTACGAGGACATGGGTATGACCGGGTACAGCCGGGTGATGGAGCTGAAGCTGTAAACGCACGGCTCATCGTCTCATTTGATCTCCTGCCAGAAAGGGGCGGCACTGCCGCCGCAGCGCTCCAAAAATGTCAGCACCTCTCCGCGTACGGCCTCCGGCGCCGCATCGAGCCTTCCCAGCCGGTCGCAATAGGAAAGCAACGCAATATCATTCAGATCCGTATGGGCCTTCATTCCGGGAATATCCCGGAACGGAAGGCCCTTATTCACATACAGAAGCTGCATATGGTACCGCACAAGCATGGCCGTCTTTTCCGCAAGATCCGCGTCATTCGTCAGCGTGAGAAGAAAGGTTCTCGCCAGGCCGGCCCCTGCTCGGTCATGGTCATACGCCGTAATGCGGCCGTTTCGGAGCTTTGTGGTCGCGGGCTTTCCGATATCGTGGAGCAGCGCCGCCCACATAAAGGCGCGGATGTCGGTACTATACTGCTTCACCTTTGCAGCCGCGTCCACCACAAGCAGCGTGTGCTCCCATGCGCTGCCCTCCGGGTGATGGACCGGAGACTGCTCCGTTTTTTGCAGTTTCAGGAGGTTTTCAAACGGACCCTCACGGGGCCAGTCCTGCGCGGCCAGTTCTCTCAGGCGGACAGACGGGCGCGCGTCGTGTAGAAGGCAGGCGTCGGTCTTTTGGAATATTTCGTTTTCAGATAAATTCTTCATATCTTCAGTTTTTCTCTTTTGGCGCTCTTTATTTATCGTTTTCTCGCATTTTACAGCAGTCTTCAAATCATTTCCTTCTAATATCTTGTTATTTTTTCCGACCCTGTGTATAATTTTCACAGACCTAAAACTCGAAAGGACAGACAGATCATGACTGAAAAAGATTTTGAACGCCACACGGATCATATCGTTGACACGTTGCTTGCGCTGCTCGCGGTGGACAGCCCCACAGGCTACACCGAAAACGCCGCAGACTTTGTTTTTCGTGAATTTACTTCGCTCGGCTACGCGCCGCAGCGGACAGTCAAGGGCGGCGTTCTCGTCTGTCTGGGCGGCGAGGACAAGGCCAACGGCGTACTGCTCGAGGCGCACGTTGACACGCTCGGGGGCATGGTCTGTGAGATCCGCGAAAACGGCCGACTGCGCGTGAGTCCGCTCGGCGGGCTCGAACCGAACAATGTGGAGGCCGAAAATGTCCGCGTCATCACAAAGTTCAGCGGCGTTTTCGAGGGCAGCTTCCAGCTTGAGAACGCCTCCGTCCATGTCAATGGGGAGTACGGCAAAAAGGCTCGCGCTTTCGACGGCATGGAGGTCGTCCTCGATGAAGACGTCCGAAAGAAAGAGGACACGGAGGCGCTCGGGATCTCCGTTGGCGACATCGTCTGCTTTGAGCCGCGCACAAGGGTCACAAAATCTGGCTATATTAAAAGCCGCTTTCTGGACGACAAACTCAGCGTTGCCATTTTGCTCGGCTACGCAAAATATCTCAAGGAACAGCAAATCGTTCCGGAGCGTGAATTATGGGTCCACGTTACGGTCTATGAAGAGGTCGGCCACGGCGGCTGTACACCCGTTCCGGCGGGCGTCTCAGAGGCGATTTCCGTGGACATGGGCTGCGTCGGCAAAACATTGAGCTGCACGGAAAAGCAGGTCTCGATCTGCGCAAAAGACAGCCGCGGACCCTACTCATATGAGATCGTGAAAGCTCTCATCGAGGCTGCCAAACGCGCGGGCGCGGACTACGCGGTGGACGTCTATCCACACTACGGCTCGGACGTTGAAGCAACGCTCTCCGCGGGTGCGGACCTTCGCCACGGGCTCATCGGCGCCGGCGTCTATGCCTCTCACGGCTATGAGCGCAGCCATCGCGACGGCGCAAAAAATGTTTTGAAACTACTCACCGCTTATCTGGGCTGAAAGGAAATTCGATGGAAAACTGCATCTACGCCGCGCAGGGCTGCGGCGGCTGTTCGCTGCTCAAAACGCCTTATGAAACACAGCTTGTACAAAAGCAGGCCCGTATTGACGAGCTGCTCTCCCCTTTCTGCTCTCTGGAGAAGATCATCGGCATGGACGAGCCGTACCATTACCGCAACAAGGCGATCCTGAGTTTTGCTCCCGTGCCGCACAGCCGGCGCTTCACATCGGGCATCTATGCCGCCGGAACTCACCGACTCATTCCGGTCGAAAACTGTCTTCTGCAGGATAAGCGTTTAAACGAGGTGCTCGCGGAAGCGGCAGACGCGGCTGCGAAATGCCATATTCCGGCTTACGACGAGGACCGGCGATCCGGTCTTCTGCGCCACATCGTCGCTCGCCGCGGCGTAAAAACGGGCGAGGTCTCTCTTGCGGTCGTGACGGCGGAGGCGGTCTTCCCCGGCAGCCGGGATTTCATAAAGGCCATCACACGCGCCTGCCCGGACATCGTCACTGTCGTGCAAAACATCAACCCGCACAAAACTAGCGCCGTCCTCGGTGATACGGAAAAGGTTCTCTTTGGCAAAGGCTTTCTGACGGACGAACTGTGCGGCAACCGCTTTCAGATCTCCACTCGTGCGTTTTATCAGGTGAACCCCGTTCAGATGGAAGCGCTCTATGCGCTCGCCCTGGAATACGCCGGGCTCACCGGCAGTGAGAGCGTGCTCGACGCCTACTGCGGCATCGGCACCATTGCGCTGACTGCCGCGAAAAAGGCAAAGCGCGTCGCCGGTGTGGAACTCTCGGCGGAGGCCGTCAAAAACGCGCGGCACAACGCGCGCATAAACGGCGTTAAAAACGCGGTTTTCGCCTGCGGCGACGCGGGAGAAACGCTCGCGGAGGCCGCACGGGCGGGCGAGCACTTTGACCTTGTCTTTCTCGACCCGCCGCGCGAGGGCGCGAGCGAAAAGTTTCTTGCGAGTCTCAGTGCCGCCGCACCAAAGCGTGTGGTCTATGTCTCCTGCGGTCCGGAGTCGCTTGCGCGGGATCTCTCCTTTCTCGCAAAGCGCGGCTGGCGCGTTGTCCGCGCCCGCCCGGTCGATATGTTCCCGCACACCGAGCATGTTGAGTGCGTAGCATTGATGTCGAGGGTTGAGAAATAGGAGTATTCAAAACACTGATAAATAAAGGGCTTCCA
>JBMNPV010000099.1:0-5975 GCA_050943775.1 Oscillospiraceae bacterium | reverse complement strand
TCCTGATAATAGGCAATTTTCGCTTCAAGCTCCTTATATTCGTTTTCCAGCTTTTCGCGGTTGAGTCCCTGCAGTGCGATGAGGCGCATGTCACAGATTGCCTGCGCCTGCACATCGTCGAGTCCGAAGCGGGCCATCAGGTTTTGCTTGGCGTCGTCGTAGCTCTCGCGAATGATGTGGATGACCTCGTCAATATTGTCTTGCGCAATCAGCAGGCCTTCTAATAAATGGGCGCGCTCCTGTGCCTTACGAAGATCATATTGCGTGCGGCGAACGATGATCTCTCTCTGGAAAGTTAAATACTCGTCTAAAATATGTCTCAACGAGAGAATCTTCGGCTGAGACTGATTGTTGACAAGGGCAAGCATATTGATGGCAAAGGATGATTGGAGCTGCGTCTGCGTGAAGAGGTGATTTAAGACCACCTGCACGTTTGCATCCTTGCGAAGCTCGATGACGATGCGCATACCGTTGCGGTCGGATTCGTCACGCAGTCCGGAAATGCCGTCGAGCCGCTTGTCCCGGACCTGTTCGGCGATCGTTTCGATGAGGGTCTTTTTGTTGACCTGATAGGGCAGCTCTGTCACGATGATGCGCGTACGTCCCTGGCCGAATTCTTCGAGCTCATGGCGGGCGCGGATAATGACACGGCCGCGGCCGGTCGCATAGGCGGCTCGGATACCGCTGCGGCCCATGATGATCCCCTTTGTCGGAAAATCCGGTCCCTTCACATACTGCATGAGGTCATTGAGATCGGCGTCCGGGTTGTCCAGGACACAGATGCAGGCATCTATGACCTCTGTGAGGTTGTGGGGCGGGATGTTCGTCGCCATGCCGACAGCAATGCCGCTCGAACCGTTGACCAACAGATTCGGGAAACGGCAGGGCAGCACGCGCGGTTCCTTGCGAGTCTCATCAAAGTTCGGGTCCCAGTCGACCGTGTCCTTCTCAATGTCGCGCAGCAGTTCATCGGAGATCTTCGACATCCGCGCTTCGGTATAACGGTAAGCCGCCGGAGGGTCGCCGTCGATGGAGCCAAAGTTTCCGTGTCCGTCGACAAGTGGATAGCGCATGGAGAAGTCCTGTGCAAGGCGGACAAGCGCATCGTAGACGCTCTGGTCCCCGTGCGGGTGATAACGGCCCAGTACGTCACCGACGCAGGTCGCGGATTTTTTAAAGGGGCGGTCGCTCGTGAGGTTGTCCTCATACATCGCGTAGAGGATACGCCTGTGAACGGGTTTGAGTCCGTCCCGTACATCCGGCAGCGCACGGCCGACGATGACCGACATCGCATAGTCGATGTAGGAACTCTGCATTTCCGTGACGAGTTCCGCGTTGATGATCTTTTGATTCGGGTATCGGATTTCCTCCGGGGTGTAATCTTTCGCCATTTATTGTTCCACCTTATTCCTGTTTGCCTTCTCTGAAGCGGATAATTTTCCAATCAGAGTATCTTAAATGTCGAGATTGACGACGTATTTGGCGTTCTTTTCGATAAACTCCTTGCGCGGCTCCACCTTCTCGCCCATGAGAATGGTAAAGGTCTCGTCGGCGGCAATGGCGTCGTCCATCGTGATACGCTTGAGTGTGCGGCGTTCCGGGTCCATGGTCGTTTCCCATAATTCATGCGGGTCCATTTCACCAAGGCCCTTATAACGGGCAATCTCGACCTTTCCCTTACCGTCCTCTCCGCGGAGCTCTGCGGAGATACGGTCGCGCTCCTCATCCGAGTAGGCGACACGGGTGAGCTTGCCGCGCGTGAGTTTATAGAGCGGCGGGATGGCAGAGTAGACATAGCCGTTTTCGATGAGCGGTCGCATATAGCGGAAAAAGAAAGTCAGCAGCAGCGTGCGGATATGTGCGCCGTCCACATCGGCATCGGCCATGATGATGATTTTGTGATACCGGAGCTTGCTGAGGTCAAAGTCCTCGCCCAGACCGGCTCCCAGCGCGGTAATGATCGGGCTGAGCTTGTCGTTGCCCAAAACCTTTTCCTCGCGGACCTTTTCCACGTTGAGCATCTTGCCCCAGAGCGGCAGGATGGCCTGATAGCGGGAGTCTCGGCCGCCCTTTGCGGAGCCGCCTGCGCTGTCGCCCTCGACGATGTATAGTTCTGTGAGGGAGGGGTCGCGTTCGTTGCAGTCGGAGAGCTTGCCGGGGAGCGTCGAACCCTCGAGCGCCGTCTTACGGCGGACATTTTCGCGGGCCTTGCGCGCGGCTTCACGCGCCTTTGAGGCGGTCATGGCCTTGTCGATGATCGTCCGGCCGACTGCGGGGTTTTCCTCGAGGTAAGTGGTGAGCTTGTCGTAAACGATGCTGTCAACCAGCGTGCGGATCTCACTGTTGCCGAGCTTGGCCTTGGTCTGTCCCTCAAACTGGGCGTCCGTAAGCTTAACGGAAATGACGCAGACGAGGCCTTCGCGGCAGTCCTCGCCGGAAATGCTCTCTCCCTCTTTGAGCAGGTTCGTCTTTTTTCCATAGGCATTGAGCGCGCGGGTCAGCGCGGTTTTGAAGCCCGTTTCATGCATGCCGCCTTCCGGCGTGAGAATGTTGTTTGCAAAGGAAACAATGGTTTCGTTGTAGCTGTCGTTATACTGCATGGCGATCTCCGCAATGGAATTTTCCCGCTCGCCGCACATATAAATGACGCCATTATGCAAAGGGGTCTTGTTTCTATTGATATAGCTTACAAATTCGCGGATACCGCCTTCGTAGCACATGGTATCCCGGACGGGTTCTTCGCCGCGGCGGTCCTCCGTCGTGATGCGCAGGCCGGCATTCAAAAAGGCCTGTTCGCGCATACGGGTGTGCAGAATATCATAATCATAGACACAGTCCTCGAACATTTCCGGGTCCGGCTTGAAGCGAACAATCGTGCCGGTGTGGTCCGTGGTACCGATGATCTTCATCTTCTCCGTGATGTTTCCGCGCGAGAACTTCATCTCGTAGATCTGTCCGTTTTTGTGGACCTGCACTTCAAGCCACTCGGAGAGCGCATTGACGACCGAAGCGCCGACGCCGTGTAGGCCGCCGGAGACCTTATATCCCCCGCCGCCGAACTTGCCGCCCGCGTGCAGAACAGTATAGACGACTTCAAGCGCGGGCTTTCCGGTCTGTTCCTGCACATCGACCGGAATGCCGCGGCCATTGTCCGCGACACGGATGATGTTATCCGGCTCGATCGTCACTTCAATGTGGGTGCAGTAACCCGCGAGGGCTTCGTCGATGGAGTTATCCACGATCTCATAGACGAGATGATGCAGGCCGCTCGACGAGGTGGAGCCGATATACATTCCCGGGCGCTTGCGGACCGCCTCCAGCCCCTCAAGGACTTGAATTTGAGAAGCGTCGTATTCTTCCGTTATCTTATCGGTAATCTCAGACATTCCATTCTTCCTTCCATATTGCTGCCGGGACGGAAAAACTGCTTTTTCCCCGGCGAACCATGCTTTTTATTCGACACTCAGCATACCGGCGCGTTTTAACAGCGTTGAAGACGCGAGCTGTGAGAGGTAAACGGTCTGCGTACCCGTTTCTCCCTGGCATACGACAAAGGATTTCGGCAGATCTTCCGAAACGTTTATGACCTGTCCCGCCTTTTCGGCTGCGGTAAGGTAGGCACGTGTAATGTGCGAATGTGAAGAGTTATCGAGGTCGCACACCGCGACAATATCGCTGTGTGCCACGACGACGTTTTTTCCCAGGTGCAGATACATCAGTTTCCCTCCCTTACAGTCCCGGCAGAGACAGTAAAAACGTTTCCGCCGGTCCGCTGCCGGATACCGGCATCCTCGCAGCAGGTGATCAGTGTCTGTCCGCCGCCGATGCGGTTGAGGACATATTCCTGCCGCCGAGCGTCCAGTTCGCTCAAAACATCATCCAACAGGAGAATCGGACATTCTCCCGTATCCTGCATGGAGATCTCCCTTTCCGCCATTTTGAGGGACAGGGCGGCGGTCCGCGTCTGTCCCTGCGAAGCATAGAGTCGGGCGGAGCGGCCGTTTATCGAGACCTCAAGATCGTCCTTATGGATGCCTGTCAGCAGACTCTCCGAGGCGATCTCAGCCTCCCGGTGCGCACGCTGGTGCTCCATGATCTGCGCATAGATCTCGCTTGCGGGCGAAAACGGGTCCGTTACGGTCGAAACGGTTTTGTATTCCAGACGCAGTTCTTCTCCGCTGCCGGAAAATTCACTGTGGATCGGTGAAGCCGTTTCGGCCAAACGACGGCAGAAAGCGGCGCGGTAACGGATCAGTTGTGCACCGGCCCGGGCCATCTGCGCGGAAAAGGCGTCCAATGCATCCAGAAGCGCAGGCTTTTCGCGCCAATCCGAGAGGATGCGGCGCTTATTTTCGGCCAGGCGGTTGTAGTCTGTCAGGAGCTTTGCATAATTGGGGCGCAGCTGGCTGATCGCAATATCAAGAAAGCGGCGGCGCTCTTTTGCTCCTTCCCGGATCATGTTAAGGTCATCCGGACAGAAGAGGACCACGCGGACCGTGTCCGACAGCTCGTTTGCGTTTTTTCGAACGCCGTTTACTAAAATCTGTTTGCGCTGTCCCCGCGCCATCAAAACGGAGACGGTTTGTTCGCGCTCCTGCGAAAAAACCCGCGCTTCCACCCGCGCCCGGTCGGCGTCAAAGGAGATTAGTTCGCTGTCGAGCCGGGTGCGGAATCCGCGTCCGCAACTCAAAAGAAAGACAGCCTCTAAAAGGTTTGTCTTTCCCTGTGCGTTTTCGCCGCTTATGACGTTGATGCCCGGAGAGAGACTTACCGTTTCCTTCCTATAATTTCGGAATCCCTCAAGAGAGATCTCATGGACGGTCATTGCGCGGCACCGACCTCAAAGCGCTGCCCGTCAAGCTCGACAAGGTCGCCCGGCCGAATTTTTTTCGTCCGCATCGTGCAGACCTCGCCGTTTACTTTTACTTCCCCGTCTTGGATCAGAAGCTTGGCTTCGCCGCCGGTTTCTGCGCTGCCGGTAAACTTTAAAAGTGCATCCAGACGAATAAACTCTGTGTGGATCTCGATTTTTTCGGACATGTGGAGGCCCCCTTATTTCAGCCGCACGGGCAGGATCATATAGAGAAATTTATCGCTTCCGTCGCGCGGAATAATGACGCAGGGGGATGAGCCGTTATTCAGGCAGATCTCCAGCTCATCACAGGGAGCCGCTTTCAGCGCATCCTGCAGATAGCGGTTGTTAAAACCGATCTCAAGGTCTCCTCCGTCGCCTTCAAAGCCGCAGACGTCTTCTCCTTTCCCGACGCCCGTCATGCAGAACATGCTGAGCTTTCCGCGGCCGAATGTACAGCGGAGCGGATTTTTGACCCGGTCATCGATAATTAGAGAAACGCGGTCTACCGCACGCAGAAATTCCGGACGGCTGATCTTGAGCCGATACTGGAAGTCGGGCGGGATCGCTTTTTTGTAGTCAAGAAATTCGCCTTCGAGCCGCCGCGTAATGAGAACGCAGTTTTCAACGGAAAACGAAATGTGCTTTGCGCCGACGACGATCTTGACAGGATCCTCTGAGTCTCCGCACATTTTCTCGAGGTCGGAGAGGGCGGTTCCGGGCGCGATAAAGCAGCAGTCGTCCATGCTGGAGGCTTCCGGCGTTTCCCGGCGCATCGCAAGCCGGTAACCATCGACCGCGACAACGGTGAGCTTTCCTTCCTCAATTTCAAAAAGAGCACCCGTATAGACCGGACGGGCTTCATTGTCACTCACGGCAAAGATCGTCTCGTCGATCATCTTGCGCAGAGTATTCTGCGGAATGGCAAGGGACTTTTGGTGTTCAACGGACGGAAGCTCCGGATAGCTGTCCGAATACATACCCATGATGGAAAAATCCGCGTTTCCGCAGGTGATGCGCGTCATGTTGTTATCATCGGACACGATGGTGACGATGTCCTCGGGAAGCGAGCGGACAATATTATCGAACAGGCGCGCCGTAAGTACGACGCTGCCGGGCTCGG
>JBMNPV010000098.1:0-6017 GCA_050943775.1 Oscillospiraceae bacterium | reverse complement strand
CTCCCCCCTCCGGCCTGTTAAATCGCAGAGGAAAGCCGAGAATTCACAAAATAAACATTTCCAAATTCGTTTGTATGGAGTATAATGTAATTTAAATTCATCCAACGAACAACGAAAAGGAGGCCGCCCCTTGAGAGCATCAACGGAACTGATCCTTCCAAATGTCGTTTTGACCTGTCTTACAACGGACAAGTTCAAAACCGGCTGTCTGAGCGTCAATCTTCTGACGCCGTTAAAGCGTGAAACAGCTTCGCTCAACGCACTCATTCCCGCAGTCCTCTGTCGCGGGACCGCAACTCTGCCAGATATGGCGGCGATCTCCTCGAAGCTCGATTCGCTTTATGGTGCACGTGTCAAACCGCTCGTCCGCAAAAAGGGCGAAGTGCAGGCAATCGGTCTCTATGCCAATTTTGCGGACGAGGCCTTTCTTCCGGCAGGGACCGACATCCTCGAAGAGATGATCTCCCTCGTCGGTGAAATGCTTCTCATGCCCAGAACACACGGGGGACTTTTTCTCCGTGAATATGTCGAGAGCGAGCGTGAAAAACTGTTAGAGCAGATTCGCGGACGTATCAACGAAAAGCGCTCCTATTCGGTCAGCCGTCTTTATGAGCTCATGTGCTCCATGGAAGATTACGCAACGGACAAGCTCGGCAGCGAAACGCAAGCACAGTCCATCACGCCGCATGAACTGACGCGGCACTATCATCAGCTTCTCGCAGACTCTCCAATCGAGATCTTCTATTGCGGCAGCGCCGAGCCTGCGCGTGTAAAAGCCGCTTTTCTCAATGCGCTTTCTTCGCTTCCCCGCTCGGACGAAGAACCCGATATCGGCACCGACATCCGCATGAACGCGCTTGAGGCGCAGCCCCGCTATTTTGAAGATGAGCTTTCGGTCACGCAGGGAAAGCTCGCCATCGGTTTCCGTCTCGGTGAATGTATGCTTGAGCCGGACACTGCCGCCATCAAAGTCTTCAACGCACTCTACGGCGGCAGTGTCACTTCCAAGCTTTTCTTGAACGTACGCGAGAAACTCTCTCTGTGCTATTTCGCCAGTTCGTGGGCAGATCTGCACAAAGGTATCCTCACAGTCTCCTCCGGCATCGATTTTGACAAATACGACGCTGCGCTCGCGGAGATTTTTGCGCAGCTCGATGCTGTCAAAAACGGCGATTTCACACAGGACGAGCTGGATGCTGCCAAGCGCTCGATTGCCAGTGACTACCGTGCGGTGTCCGACAGCGCCGCCGCGCTTGAGAACTTCTATCTCGATCAGGCTCTCATCGGTCCGGACTGCACGCCGGACGAGCTCGCTGCACTCGCGGAGGAAGTCACGGCGCAGGATGTCTCCGGCATCGCAAAGGGCATTGAGTGCGACACGATCTATTTCCTGCGCGATAAAAAGGAGGCCGAGTAATGGAAACGATCCGCTACGACAAGATCGACGAAACGCTCGTCACCGAAACGCTTCCGAACGGGCTTCGGATCTGTGTGGTCCCCAAAAAGAACTTCTCCAAGACCTTTGCGATGTTCGCTACAAATTATGGCGGGGCGGACCGCCGCTTTCAGCTTGGCGGACAATGGATCGACACCCCTGCCGGCGTTGCGCATTACCTTGAGCACAAAATGTTTGACATGCCGGACGGCAATGCGCTTCTGACGCTCTCTGCCTGCGGGGCCAATGTCAACGCCTTCACAAGCTCCAGCATGACCGCTTACCACTTTGAAAGCACGACCCGCTTCGAGGAAAATCTCCAAACGCTCCTTCGCTTTGTCTCCACGCCCTACTTCACACCCGAGAGTGTGCAGAAAGAGCGCGGTATCATCGGGCAGGAGATCCGCATGGTCGAGGACAGCCCCGGTTTTGTCCTCTATACCAATCTTTTAAAATGCCTTTACGCCTCGAACCCCGTCCGCGACTCCGTCGCCGGTACCGTCGACAGTATCGCTGAGATCACACCGGAAACGCTTACGAGCTGCCACCGGGTCTTCTATAATCCCTCAAACATGACGCTCGCCGTCGTCGGAAACGCTGACCCCGCCTCCGTCATAGAAATGGCTAAAGCAGTTTTGCCCGCCGAGCCGGGAGAAGTCCCGCAACGGGATTACGGCGAAAAAGAGACCGCCTTCCCCCACATTCCGTCTTCGGACATTCAGATGGAAGTCTCAGCACCCCAGTTCCTCCTCGGTGCCAAGCTTCTTCCCGCGCAAAAGGGACGTTCCCGGCTGCACCAGAGCCTTGTCGGTGAGCTTGCGCTGAAATATCTTCTCGGCAGCTCCTCCCCGCTTTACCATCGCCTGTATGTGGACGGTCTGCTAAATGGCGAGTTCGAATACGAACTCGACTACACAGCCGGAACAGCTATGCTCGTATTCGGCGGCGAGAGCCGTGACGTATCCGGTGTGGTAGACGCTTTCAATGCCGAGATCACCCGCATTTCTCAAGACGGCGTCGATGAAGCGCTGTTTGAAAACACCCGCCGCTCCTATTATGGCAGTATGCTTCGCGTCTGCGGCAGCTTTTCCGCACTCGCCCAGTCACTCGTCGGCGGCGTCTTCGCGGACCACTGCCCGCTGGACGTTTTCGATGAGCTTCAAACCGTCAGCGCAGCCGACATCGCAGCTTTTATCTCCGAAAATCTGGATTCCAAAAAGCTCGCGCTTTCGGTCGTCCGTCCCCTTTAAACCCGCAAATACGAAAGGACTGGTCTCATTATGCCCCAAAGCTACCCCGACGCCACCATCACCTTCCCCATGCTTGGAAACGCATTCCAATATACGGCATCCGAAACCTATCATCTCTTCGGGCTCTCTCTCCACTGGTATGGCACGATCATCGCCATCGGCTTCATCCTTGCCTACCTCTACATCTCAAAGCGCAGCAAGGAATTTGGCATCACAAATGATGATCTCATCGACATGCTTCTCTGGGCAGTCCCGCTGTCTATCGTCGGCGCCCGCATCTACTATGTTATTTTCAACTATTCGATCTATAAGGACAATTTTTCGGATGTCTTCATGGTTTGGAAGGGTGGTATCGCAATTTATGGTGCCATCATCGCCGGCGTTATCACGGTCATCTGTGTCTGCCGCCACAAAAAGGTCTCGTCCGGCGCGACCCTTGACCTCTTTGCGTTCGGCCTGCTGATCGGGCAGTGCATTGGCCGTTGGGGTAACTTTGTAAATCGTGAAGCGTTTGGTCGCGAGACGACTGTCTTCTGCCGTATGGGCCTCACAGATGCCTCCGGCTCCACGGTCTATGTGCATCCGACCTTTCTCTATGAGTCTCTCTGGAACCTCCTTGGTTTTCTTCTGCTGCATCTCCTTTCCAAAAAGAACTGCCGCAAATACGACGGCCAGATCTTTGCAATGTATGTCGCATGGTACGGTCTTGGCCGCGCTATGATCGAAGGACTGCGTACGGACAGTCTCTATCTTTTCAGCTCCGGCATCCGCATTTCCCAGCTTGTGGGCGGCGTCACCTGCTTTGCCGCGCTCGCTTTCCTTGCAATTCAGGGTTCCATTCCCCATGATCCATCCGAACTCTTCGTCAACCGCGTCAAAACGGCATCGGATGTCGCACCGGAAGAACCCACCGATTCCGTCAACCAATAACCAAAAATACATACCCAAATTTAAAGGAGGAAATATCATGGCAGATTACAACGAGATCAAAGACACCGTCTTCAACGCACTTGGCACCGCCGCAGACCTCACTCGCGGTCTTGTTGGCAGGGCAGCCGACAAAACCAAGGATGTCGCAAAGCTCGCGAAGCTGAATATGGAACTTAACTCCGAAAAGGAAATCGTTCAGAAAGCATACCTCGAAATGGGTAAGCTCTATTATGAGACCCACAAGAACGCGCCCGAAGGTTTCTTCGTGCAGCTGTGCGATGAGATCAATCTCGCCAACCAGCACATTAGCAAGCTGACCGCGGAAATCGACGCGCTCAAGTCCGGTGTAACCGGTAAGGACAGCAACATCTCTGTCGAATACACTGAGATCAAGTCGGAATCGGAAACCAAGACGGCCACGGACGAGGACTTTGTACCCGAGGAACCCCAATCTGAGCAGTCCGTCTCTGAAGAACCCACTTCCGAGGAACCCAAGTCGGAGGAATAATTGCTCGTCCATATAACTTAAAAAACAGGGGCGCTAAAGCGCCCCTGTTTTTTTGTTTGTCGTTTAAAAACCGCTTGTCAGACCGAGCCTTCCGGTGCGAGCGCTCCGCCCGGCGGAATGCTCGGAGCAGCGCTGGCATCTTCCGCCGCATCTTTCTTTACGAACCAGAGATCAAGGTCTGTCGCTCCCGAGATCCCGCTCACAGTTCCCGTAGCCGAATACTGCCAAAACGTATGGCGGTAGTAAAAATCCGGATAACTTCCCGGTGCGCCGACCCAGAACAGCAGATCGGAGAGCCTGTCCAATTCGTATTCGTAATAGCCCAAACTGCGGTAGAAGTACGCTCCGGGCTCATAGCCCGCCGCCTTGACCGTCTTGCAGAAGGCAAGACACGCATCCGTGATCGCCGTTCCGGTCACCGCGTCCACACGGGTCTCGCCAACATTCACGACCCGCTCCCAGTCGAAGAACACCGGCAGTGTCACGGGGTAGTCTTTGATCTGTTGAAGAAGGTACTCCGCTTCCTCTTTCCCTTCGTCGGCGCTGACCGCCTGTGAAAAGAAGTAAACGCCCACGCGCAGCCCGGCCGCAAGTGCTCCTTCTATATTTTTCTGAAAATACGAATCGGTTGCCAGTCCGCCCTGCTTATATCCCCGATAGCCCACGCGAATGATGGCAAACTGCACACCGTCATTTTTAACGCTGTTCCAGTCGATCTCACCCTGATGCTCGGACACATCGATTCCCCGCAGCGCAGTGTACTCCTTGCCGGTATAGTCAATGTAGTTCCCGTCGGTCGCAAATTCGCTCGACTTGAAATTCGCCGCCTCAAGTACATCATAGTGCGGCACCCAGATGGTGCCGCCGTTCCCGCTCTGCACCTCCACCTGACCTGCATGCGGGTCAGGCGTTTCCCGGCTCCTCTGCAATGAACATGCGCCAAGGCTCATCAGCATCACGCTTGCAAGCAGCAACGCGATCGTGCGTCGGTGTATGTATCTACATGAAAAAATCATTCAAGCTTGTTCCTTTCGAAAGCTCGCCGCTCCTGCGACGCTCTCATGATACCACACCGATGCCGCAATGTCTACTCCGACAGGGAGTCAACAAAGAACTGTCCATTGTATTTTATATACTTGCGCAGTCTCCCGCGGCCTCTTTTCAGCGTACGGCTCACCGTGGATGGGCTGATCCCAAGCCTGCGCGCGATCTCTGTCATATTCATGTTTTCGAGATAGTAGAGTTCGATCAGCTCACGCTGTCTGTCCGTGAGCTCTTCATTGATCGCAACACGCACGCGGCTGCCGACACTTCCATCCAAAGCAACAAGACCCACAAACTGCCGCAGTGCCTGACATTCAAGTGCTTTTCCGTCTGCGTCTTTCAAGTGCTTCTCTCCTTTCGGCGTAGCTCCTGAGATAATTTGCTGTTGCCGTACAATCGCGTGACATTGCCGTGAGCATGGTGATCTCCCGGCGCAGCTCCATTTCCTTCGCGAAATCCGTACAATGTGCAAGCGCGTGTTGTGCCTCCCGCAGCTTTTCCCGGCATGCTGCGCCCGTCATACGGTACTGCGCTGAGAGCTCTATCATGTCTGCCAAAAGTAAATGCCTCCGTTCAACTTAAAAAAACAAAAATTTATGTTGACAAATGTTCTTTATTTTGTTATTATAAACACCGCTGATGACGCGCTGGTGTAGCTCAGCCGGTAGAGCAGCTGATTTGTAATCAGCAGGTCGGGGGTTCGAATCCGTCCACCAGCTCCACCTCAGCTCATCAACAAAATTAAATACGGAGGAGTTCCCGAGTGGCCAAAGGGGGCAGACTGTAAATCTGTTGTCAGTGACTTCGGTGGTTCGAATCCACCCTCCTCCACCACATCATCAACCATTGT
>JBMNPV010000097.1:0-6249 GCA_050943775.1 Oscillospiraceae bacterium | reverse complement strand
GCGTTCATGGTGTCGCCGGTCGCGTCCTGTGCGTTGCCGTTGACAATGATGCCCGCCCCGTTGAGGTATGCCCCCAATGCGTTGCCGGGGACGCCGTTGATGGTGATGGTGCGGCCCTCGGCTCCCGCGCCGATGAAGCGCTGACCGAGACAGTTTTCAAGCGTCACGTCGCCGGACGCGGCGAAGATCTCCTGATTGAGTATATCATATTTTTTTCCGGTGCAATCGATTTTCATAAGTTTTTTCCTCCTACGATGGAAAGGTCTTCTTTTCTGCCATTTTAAATTTCATCGCAGTAGACCGGACCGGCCTCGTCACGGACGCCTGCGAGCGCTTCATCGCGGTAACGGCGGGAAAAGGCGATGAGGCTCGGCTCTCGGCAGACGCTCGCAAAATCCAGCTCCGTCAGCGGCGTCTGCTCCCGGATGAGGGAAGTATAGATGCCGGCCTTTGCGACGTTGCCGATCAAAATAAAGCCCCGGAGTGTGTCTCCGTAAAAAAGCTTTTTGTAGGTGCCGTCCCGGCGCTCGGCATAGACCTCGCCCTCGTAGACGCCGGCGGTGAGGATGTGCAGACCGAAAAAGCCGATGGCGTTCATCGGGAAAAAATGCGCCTCGGTCGCTTTGCCGCCCGCCATTGTCAACCCCGCGATGCGGCCGCCGGTGTAGGCGTTCGGCAAAATGGCGAGGGGACGGCGCGCGCCGAGCGAAACGTCAAAGCTCGTCACGCAGTCGCCCGCCGCCCAGACATCTGGAATGCCGGTCCGCATCTGCCCGTCGACGACGATGCCCTTTTCGACCGTGCCGCCCGCGTCCGCGACGAGAGAGACATTTGGCCGTACGCCGACGGCGGTGACAAGAACGTCGAAGTCGATGCTCTCTCCGTTCGTGAGCACGGCAGTGCCGGGGCAAAACTGCTTTACGGAAACGCCGAGACGGAAACGGACGCCGTTTTTTTCAAGATGCTTCTGGACGAGCGCCGCGCCTTCCTCGTCGAGTATGGACGAGAGGATACGGGGCGCGAGGTCAATGACTGTGAGACTGCCCGCCTTGGCGGCAATTCCTTCGGCGCACTTGAGTCCGATCAGCCCCGCGCCGATGATGAGGACCCGCGCTTTGGGGAAAAGCGCCGCGTCGAGCGCCTTTGCGTCGTCGAGCGAGAGGAAGGAAAAGCACTTTTCGACCGTTTCAAGGCCCTCCATCGGCGGGACAAAGGGCGTTGAGCCGGTGGCCACGAGGAGACGGTCATAGTGCAGCGTTTCGCCGCCGTCGAGCGTAACGGTTTTCTGCGTGGGGGCGAGCTTTCCCGCCGTGCGGCCCAGCATGGCGGTCACCTTGTTTTTCTCATAAAAGTCATCGGGCCGGTATTTCATGCGCTGCTCATCCGTTTTGCCCTGCAGTAAGTAGGAGATGAGCGGACGGGAATAGACATGGTGCGGTTCGCTGGAAACGACCGTGATCCTGCCGGCGCTGTCGTGCTCGCGAATTCCCTCGATCGCGCCGACTGCGGCGGCACTGTTGCCGATGATGACATATTCCATTTCGTTCACCTCTCCTCAAAAACGATGGCGTTGTTCGGACAGCCGAGTACACAGCGGGGCGTGCCGCCGTTTTGAATGCACAATTCGCACTTTTGCATGACGCCTGTTTCCGTCGGCGTGATGCAGCCGTAGGGACAGGATAAGACGCAGGTGAAGCAGCCGACGCATTTTTCCTTGTCGATGGTGATGACGCCGTCCTGCTTCGTCAGCGCGCTGCTGATGCAGTTTTGGACGCAGTGCGCTTCGTCACAGTGGCGGCAGGAAACGGCATAGCTGATGTCGCCGTCCGTCTCGACGCGAATGTTCGGACGGATCTTGATGGCTTTCAGCGCCGCGGCCATGTTGCGCTTGCCGGAATTGGCGAACGCGCAGTTGTATTCGCACAGGTGGCAGCCGAGGCACCACGTTTCATTTACATAGACTCGTTTCATAGGCTTATTCCCCCGCGTGAGCGATGCCCAGAATGGACAGCTCTTTTTCTGTGAGACCGATGCCGCGCAGCATGAGCCGGTTGCCCTTGAGCGCCTCAATGGAATTGATGCCCATGCCGCCCATGAGTTCCTCGATCTCGTGGTTCCATGCGCTCAGAAGATTTACAAGCTTCGGCGCGGCAATGTCCGGGTTCAGGCGCTTGATGAGATCAGGCCGCTGCGTGGCGATGCCCCAGTTGCATTTTCCGCTCTGGCAGCTACGGCAGAGGTGGCAGCCCATCGCGAGCAGCGCGGCGGTGCCGATGTAGCAGGCGTCCGCCCCGAGGGCAATGGCCTTGACGATGTCCGCGCTCGAACGGATGCTGCCGCCGACGACCAGAGAAACGTTGTTGCGGATGCCCTCGTCGCGCAGACGGGTATCAACGCTTGCAAGCGCAAGCTCGATGGGGATGCCGACGTTGTCGCGCGTGCGTGTGATCGCGGCGCCGGTGCCGCCCCGGAAGCCGTCGATGGCGATGATATCCGCGCCGCTTCTGGCAATACCGCTCGCAATGGCGGCAATGTTGTGGACCGCCGCGACCTTGACGATGACCGGCTTTTCATAGTGCGTGGCTTCTTTCAGAGAATAGACGAGCTGGCGCAGATCCTCAATGGAGTAGATGTCGTGGTGCGGGGCGGGGGAGATGGCGTCCGTCCCCTGCGGGATCATGCGGGTCGCGGAGACCTCGTCGCCGATCTTGTAGCCGGGAAGATGCCCCCCGATGCCGGGCTTTGCACCCTGCCCCATCTTGATCTCAATGGCCGCGCCTGCCTCCAGATAATCCTTGTAGACGCCGAAGCGCCCGGACGCGACCTGCACGATGGTGTTCGGGCCGTATTCGTAAAAGTCGCGGTGCAGGCCGCCTTCGCCGGTGTTGTAATAGGTGCCGAGCTCGGTCGCGGCCATGGCAAGACTCTTGTGCGCGTTGTAGCTGATGGAGCCGAAGGACATGGCGGAAAACAAGATGGGCATGGAAAGCTCGAGCTGAGGAGACTGCTTGGTGCAGAGGCTCCCGTCCGGATTCCGGGAGATCTCGGTGCTTTTCTTGCCGAGAAAGACCTTTGTTTCCATCGGTTCGCGCAGCGGGTCGATGGATGGGTTCGTGACCTGCGAGGCGTTGATGAGGATTTTGTCCCAGTAGACCGGCAGCGGCTCCGGGTTTCCCATGGACGAGAGCAGAAGTCCGCCGCTCTCGGCCTGCCGGTAGACCTCCTTGATGATTTGGGAGCGCCAGTTGGCGTTCGTGCGGAAGTCGCGGTCCGATTTACGGATGCTCAGTGCGCGCGTCGGGCAGAGCGTTTCGCAGCGCATGCAGTTGACGCACCTGCCCTCGTCGGAGAACAGCGCGTCAAGCTCAGGGTCGTAATAGTGCACTTCGTTTGCACACTGGCGCTCGCAGACGCGGCAGCGGATGCAACGGTCCGGGTCGCGAACGACCGCATATTCGGGCAGTAAATTTGATACCGGCATTACAGCACACCTCCTTCCAGTTTTGCAATCACAGGTTCGCCTCCGGACGGTGCCCAGATGCGCTCGGGGTTTGGCTCCATGCTGCGGATGGCACACTCCTCGCTCGCGAAATACACCATGTCGTCCTTTTCGGCGGCGACCATAGAGCGGAGCTTCAGACGGTCGTTGAGCGCCATGAGTCCGCCCTCAAAGCCGAGCAGAATGGAAAACGGGCCGGTCACAAGCAGAGAGCCGAAATTGCTGCGCAGATAGGTCGCGCGCGCAGCTTCCGCCGGGGACATGGTCTCTATGCTGGACCAAAATGGGGCGGCAATGACGGATGCGGACTCCTCCAGCGTCATTTTCTGGCGGCGGAGCAGATAATCGAAGAGGTAGGCGATGACCTCCGTGTCTGTCTGGAGCGTGCAGGTATAGCCGAACATTTCAATGAAGCGCCGGTTTGCGTCGTAGGAAGAGATCTCGCCGTTGTGAACGACGGAGTAGTCCAAAAGCGAAAAGGGGTGCGCGCCGCCCCACCAACCGGGCGTGTTCGTCGGGTATCTGCCGTGCGCCGTCCAGGAGTAGCCCGCGTACTCATCGAGCCGGTAAAATTCACCGACGTCCTCCGGGTAGCCGACGGCCTTGAAAACGCCCATGTTCTTGCCGCTCGAAAAGACATAGCAGCCGTCGATCTCACGGTTGATATGCATCACGGCGCGGGCGGTGTATTCCTTTTCGTCCAGCTGGCTGTCCGTGAGCTTGTTGCGGTTCGGCGTCACGAAATAGCGCCAAATGAGAGGCTCGTTGGTGATTTTCGCGGTTTTTCGTATCGGAATCCGCGAAAGATTGACGACCTCGAAAGCCTCGTCGAGATAGCGCTCGCAGGTCTCGCGGCAGCGCATGCCGTCATAGAAAATGTGCAGCGCGTAGAGGTCTTTGTACTGCGGATAGATGCCGTAGCCCGCAAAGCCGCCGCCGAGACCGTTCGAGCGCTCATGCATGACCGACATCGATTTGACGATCGTATCACCGCAGATCGGCTTTCCTTTTTTTGAGATAAGTCCGGAGATCGCACAGCCGGACGGGATCCGAACCTGGCCTTCTTTTTGCAGCATAGTCTCACATCCAATTTAAGATTTCAAAAATGAGGATAAAAAAAGACAAGGGCTGTCGTCGATAGCTCTTATCTGACGAACGCCCTTGTTCTTGCGCATCACTATACTATAGACGCGATGCGCTGTCAATGCTTTTTTGCAAGATGCATCGAAAAAAATTTCATTTTCGTAAAATATGCTTGACAGCGCGGGGGGTGCGGTGCTAAAGTATCTCCATAAAGTCGAACGGCAAAGACGCCGCAGAGGGTTTCTGCAGCTGCTTTGCCGCTTTTTTTGTGTTTCCCCATTTTCAGCGGGACCTCGAGAACAAGATGCAGCTTCGGAACACGAATATACGAGATAAAAAAAGGAGAGAACTCTATGAGTACGGTCACGGAAATTTTCGGATCAAATGTGTTTAACGATGTCACCATGCGGGAACGTCTGCCGAAGGACACCTATAAGGCCTTACAAAAGACCATCAAGGGCGGCCAGAAGCTTGACATACAGGTGGCCACGGTCGTAGCCAACGCGATGAAGGACTGGGCGATCGAAAAGGGCGCGACCCACTTTACGCACTGGTTCCAACCGATGACCGGCATCACCGCCGAAAAGCACGACAGCTTCATCTCCCCGACGCCGAACGGCCAGATCATTATGGAGTTCTCGGGCAAGGAACTTGTCCGCGGCGAACCGGACGCATCGAGTTTTCCTTCCGGCGGCCTGCGCGCGACCTTTGAGGCCCGTGGCTATACCGCGTGGGACCCGACCTCTTATGCGTTTATCAAAGACAAAACGCTTTGCATCCCGACGGCGTTTTGCTCCTACAGCGGCGATTCTCTGGACAAAAAGACCCCGCTTCTGCGTTCCATGCAGGCCATTAACCGGCAGGCGCTCCGCGTTCTGAAGCTCTTCGGGCACAGCGAGGTGACTTCCGTCAACACGACGGTCGGCCTTGAGCAGGAATACTTCCTTGTTGACAAGGACGTCTATGACAAGCGCCGCGACCTCATCTATACGGGCCGCACCCTCTTCGGTGCCCGCCCGCCGAAGGGACAGGAGCTTGAGGACCACTACTTCGGTTCCATCAAGCCCCGCGTGCAGGAGTTCATGGAGGATCTGGACAGAGAACTCTGGAAACTTGGCGTGCTGGCCAAGACCGAGCACAACGAGGTTGCTCCGGCACAGCATGAGCTGGCACCGATCTTCACGACCGCGAATATCGCCGTTGACCACAACCAACTCACAATGGAAATGATGCGGAAAGTCGCACAGCGCCACAACATGGTCTGCCTTCTGCACGAAAAGCCCTTTGCCGGCGTCAACGGCAGCGGCAAGCACAACAACTGGGCAATCTCCACGAACACCGGCATCAACCTGCTAGAGCCGGGCGAAACACCCTATGACAACGCCCAGTTCCTGCTGTTCCTCTGCGCCGTCATCAAAGCGGTGGACGATTATCAGGAGCTGCTGCGCGTTTCCGTCGCCTCTGCCGGAAATGATCATCGTCTGGGCGCAAACGAGGCGCCTCCGGCAGTCGTGTCGATCTTCCTCGGCGATGAGCTGACCGAGATCCTCAACTCCATCGAGAGCGGCAAGCCCTATGGCGGCCGTAAGAAAGAACAGCTCAAGATCGGCGTCGATGTACTGCCGCGCTTTTTCAAGGATACCACCGACCGGAACCGCACTTCGCCG
>JBMNPV010000096.1:0-6394 GCA_050943775.1 Oscillospiraceae bacterium | reverse complement strand
AAAGCAGCTCTGCGCCGGACACGGCGAGTCGTCTGGTCTTGTCGGCACAAGGCGTCGCGTGTCAGGGCTTCGGAGAATCCGACTCTCCGAGATCCTACTCCGCAAGGCCCTCTGGCAGAGAAATCCTACGAAGTCCGCTCTGCGGGCTTCTATTAAAAAAGCGCCCCGACCATTGATCAGGGCGCTTGAAACGCTGTACCACCTGAATTCGCGGCAAAGCCGCGCACTCTCATGCCCTTAACGCGGGCGTACGCGCCGGTCTTTCCCCCGGCGGGCTCAGAAGCGACCAGCCTCCCCCGCGCGCAGAAGCTCTCACCGAACGCTTCCTCTCTTTGCCGCGCTTTCTGGAAAGGCACCTCTCCGTCATGGCCTGTAACGATGATATGATGATATATTATATACCTATATTTGCGCGAGTCAACGTATATCTCGCAATTTTGTCCCCGTGCGGCTTATTTCCCGTCAAGATAGGCGCAGGCGGAGAGTGCGGCGATGTTTCCGTCCCCGACCGCCTTTGCGATCTGGTAGGGCTTTCCGACGCAGTCGCCGGCAGCGAAGACGCCGGGAATGTTGGTGCGCATCTCGCGGTCGACCTTGATATGGTCCCACTCGTCAAGTTCGAGTCCGGAGAGAAAACTCGACGGCGCGATGGTGCTGCGCAGGATAAAAACGCCGTCCACGGGGAACTCCCGCCCCTCGGCCTCGATGGCAGTGACCCGCTGCTCCCCGATGATCTTATAATTCTTTGCGAAGGTCTTGTCAAAATACATGACGTCAACGCCCATATCCCGCAGAGCGTCCGCTTCACTCTCGGCATCGCCGCTCAGTCCGATCACCGCGACCTTTTTTCCCCTGTAGAGCATGCCGTCGCAGGTCGCGCAATAGGAAACGCCCCGGCCGAGATATTCAAGCTCTCCCTCATACGCCGCCGCCTGGACGACACCGGAGGCAAGGATGAGCGCACCCGCGTCAAAGAAGTTCTCTCCGACAGAAACGCCGAAGCGGCCGCTCATCGGAACCGCGTTGAGCGCACGGCCCGGAAAGACCTTGATACCCGCTTCGTCGAGCTGCGTGCGAAAGCTTTTCAGGATATCCGCGCCGGACATGCCGGGGCAGCCGGGGTAATTTGTGATTTCACGCGCTTTCCAGAGATTTGACTGTTCCGCATCATTTGAGATGATAAAAACACTCTTGCCGCGATTGCGTGCGGTCAGCGCTGCGGAAACGCCCGCCGGTCCGCCGCCGATAATAATGATATCCGACATATATTTACCTCCGTTTCATCTTCCCGCTTTAAAGCTACACTATCACAGATTCTTCCCGTACGCAACACGAGTTTTTCGATTTTCTGTTGTAATCAGTCCTGTTTTCGATTATAATAGCGTTAATTCTATGCAGAAAGAGACTGAAAACAATGGACGAAATGACAGGCAACTTTATTCACGACTTCATCGACGAGGATATTGCCCCCGGCGGACGCTTTGCGGGACAGCAGGTGCACACCCGTTTCCCGCCGGAGCCGAACGGCTATCTCCACATTGGTCATGCCAAGGCGATCTACGTCGATTTTGGCACCGCGCTCAAATACGGCGGCGTGTGCAATCTCCGCATGGACGACACGAACCCCTCAAAGGAGGATGTCGAGTATGTCGACGCGATAAAAGAGGACATTCGCTGGCTGGGCTACGACTGGGACGGCCGTTTCCACTACGCTTCGGATTATTTCGAGGACATGTACAACTACGCCGTCGAACTCATCAAGAAAGGCCTTGCCTATGTCTGTGAGCTGACGCCCGAGCAAACGCGCGAAATGCGCGGCTCGGTCGGCGTTCCCGCGCAGTCGCCCTATCGTGACCGCCCGATTGAGGAAAGTCTGGACCTGTTCGCCCGTATGCGCGCGGGTGAATTTGAAAACGGAAAAATGACGCTACGCGCAAAGATCGATCTCGCGAGCGGCAACTTCAACATGCGCGATCCGGTGCTCTACCGCATCAACCACGCCCCCCACCACCGTACAGGCGATAAATGGTGCATCTATCCGATGTATGACTTTGCTCATCCCATCGAGGACGCGATGGAGGGGATCACGCATTCGCTTTGCACGCTGGAATTTGAGGACCATCGCCCGCTGTACGACTGGGTCGTTGAACACTGCTCCGTCCCCTCAAAGCCGCGTCAAATCGAATTCGCGCGTCTCGGCATCAACTACACGGTCATGTCCAAACGGAAGCTGCGCCGTCTTGTTGAAGAAGGCCGCGTTTCCGGCTGGGACGACCCGCGTATGCCGACGATCTGCGGTCTGCGCCGGCGTGGCTATACGCCTGAAGCCATCCGCGCTTTTTCGGAGCGCAACGGCGTATCCAAGACCGACTCCACCGTTGAGTTCAGCTTTTTGGAGCACTGCCTGCGCGAGGACCTCAACGATCGCGCCGAGCGCGTCATGGCGGTTTTGGACCCGGTGAAACTCACGATCACGAACTATCCGGAAGGCAAGTCCGAGGTCTTTTCGCTCGAAAACAACCCCAATCATCCCGAGGCCGGCACCCATGAGGTTACGTTCTCGAAACACCTCTATGTCGAGCGTGAGGACTTCCTCGAAGAACCCGTTCCGAAATACAAGCGTCTGTTTCCCGGCGGTCCCGAGTGCCGGCTCAAGGGCGCGTATCTTGTAACCTGCACGGGCTGCGTCAAAGACGAAGCCGGAAACGTGACCGAGATCCTCTGCGAATATGACCCCGACTCTGCCGGAGGCGACCCGAAAGACGGACGCAAGGTCAAGGGCGCAACGCTCCACTGGGTCGATGCGCAGACGGCTGTGGACGCGGAGGTCCGGATCTATGACAATCTCTTCTCCGATGCCGACCCGGACGCCGGAGACAAGGACTTCATCGACTGTCTGAACCCGGATTCTCTCAAAGTCCTCACTGGCTGCAAGCTTGAAAAGCGGCTCGAGACCGCCGCATTTCCGCAGAGCTTCCAGTTCATGCGCGTGGGCTACTTCTGCGTCGATAATCGGGACAGCGCGCCCGGTCACCTTGTCTTCAACCGTTCGGTTGCTCTCAAAGACAGCTTCAAAAAATAAAGCGCGGGCCGCCTCCATTTTCCGGGGGCGGCCCGTTTGCTGCGAAGTTTACATGCAGCAGGAATCGTTCTGTTTAAAGGTTGCACACTCGGTGTTGCAGCATTCACGTACCTGACTGTCACAGCAGGAATCCACCTTGATGCTGCTTGCGTAGCAGGACTTGCTCTTGTTATAAACGCAGTTTTCCACTTCGCACTTTACCTGCGGCTTTTCATAGTTATTTCCGAACATGATCCTTCGCCTTTCACAATAAATTTGGACGTTTCCGCCCAAACGTATAATTCACCGAAACGCCGCATTTTATAACAAAGGCCGCCGTTTTTTCCGGCGGCCTCAAAATTTATTGCATTTGCTCTTGTCTGATGCGTCTGGCTTTGTCTTTGCCGAGGACAAAGAAAGACAGGAACGTGATCAGACCGCAGATGAGAAGCTGAACATAATAGCTGATACCGCGGCTGACGATCAGGACCGGCAATGTCAGTCCGCCTGTGCAGATCGGCCCAAAGATGCGCAAAAACAGGGACTCTGTGATCCCCATACCTCCTGGGATCGGAAGCATCTCGACCGCGACCGCGATCATCGCCTGCAGCGTCACGATTTCCGGCGCACCTGCGGCATCGAGTCCAAAGGAGCGATAAGCGAAATAAGTCACAAGGAAAAGTGCACAGCGCTGCACAAAGGTCATCGCAAAAACGCCATAGATGATATTCCGGTGCCTCTTGAAGTAAGCGGCAACGCTGCCGTAGCGCTCGATAGCATCCTGCACGCGCGCACTCCAGCTTTCCACTTTTTCAGGCTGCTTCTTCCCTGCATACCAGCGCACAAGCGCGAGCGCGGGCCGTTCGATCAGCAGCGGCTTAAAAATCATCAAAAAGAGGAAAGCGACAAACAGAATGTTAAGTACAAGACCGAGCCAGCACCAGAAAAGCGCGGGTGCGAGCAGCGAATAGATTTCCGCCGGTCGGGCGATGAGCACGAATAAGCCGAACAGGATCAACACGGATTTGAATGTGATCGTCACAACGATCAGCACGGGGATAGAAACGGTCATGGAAACGTCGTCCTTTTTCATGGCGACGACAAGAGCCGGTTGACCGCCGATCCCCATGGGCGTGATCAGTGTAAAAAAGAAGCCAACGCAGGAGAAAAACAGGCAATGCAAAAACTTCAGACAGCTTTGTAGCGGACGCAGCGCATAGTAGAAAACAAACGCTTCACTCAGAATATAGAGCGCAACAACAACAGCGCCGATATACCACCATCTGGTATCGGCACGGTTAAGACAGGATTTAATTTCAGAAAGATCCTGATTGTGAAACACGCTGTAAAGCGTGATGGCAATTACAATAAGAAGAAATGCAATATCAAGGATCCAGTTTTTCTTGTTCCGCATGATATTATTCTCCAAATCTGTGCAATGCACCGTTTCATTTTAACAGCATCATGCGAAGATAGCAACAAAAAATTACAACGTGATAACGAAGCAGAAAAACGCATCCCATTTTAAAAAAAAAGTTCTTGACTAATGTGCGCCAAAATGCTAATATTATCTGGCATCGTGAAATACGCGCGAGTGGTGGAATTGGCAGACTCGCTGGCTTCAGGTGCCAGTGCTCGCAAGGGCGTGCGGGTTCAAGTCCCGCCTCGCGCACCATTATGTGGAAATCCCGCAGTCATAATGACGGCGGGATTTTTTATATCTTTATTTTGAAATTCCAGAAAGCGCAGGTGTCGGTCACAGTGGACGTCCTCCCGCTCTTGTTTTCATCCGGCATACGGCCTCGCACGATCGCAAAAAATCAAACGGAAAGCTATTGACAAATTTCTCATCCAACGGTATAATAATTTTCGCGCGTTACAAAATGCTTGAGTGGCTCAATGGTAGAGCACATCACTCGTAATGATGAGGTTGTGGGTTCGATTCCCACCTCAAGCTCCAAAAACTCCGTGTCCTTCGGGACGCGGAGTTTTTTGTTTTTCTCCGTTTTTCAAGGTTTCCGGGATCGGCAGTCGTTCGAAGAAATAATGAAACTTATCGTTTTTATCTTATTTTCTGCTATTTCGTGCATACTAAGCTTAGGCGATAAAAGAGGAGGGGTCTTTGGTGCCTTTGTGGATGATCGTTGCATATATCGTGATCTCAGCATTTGTGATTTTTTCGATACAAAAACTGAACGCAAGAAAAAACGAACACTACAAAAAAGCTGCGCTGTCTTCGTTTATTGCTTATACCTTCCTCTTTCTTTTCGTCTGGATATCGAAGCTACCGGTCCCCTCCTATCTGATCTTTCTTTCGATGCTGATGTCTTTTCTGAGCTGCTACTTTGGGCAATACCGCCTGCTCTATTTGCGTTCACGCGTATTTGACCGCTATGTGCATGCGCTTGGAGCATTTACATTTTCTCTGCTTACCTATAGCTTTGTCAGGCTCTTTACCTCCGCAGGTGGTTCAAAGCTCTTTCAGGCGCTGTTCATCTTTTTTGCGGGAATGGCGATCGGGGCGATCTTTGAACTGGCGGAGGCAGTCCACGATGTAAAAAACAAGCATGACGTAAAGGACCAAAAGGGACTGAAAGACACGAATATGGATATTTTATTCAACTTATTCGGCTCATGCGTGAGTGCCGTGTTTGCATACTACGCTTTCATATAGAAATCCCACGTCACAGCATCGGCAATGAAGCTTTCCGGAACTGCCGGCTATTTCATTTGAAATCGGATAAAATCATTCCGTCATCAATGCTTTTGTTAAGGAAGGAATCCAATGGAATCATTCAGCAGGATACCCGCGCATATCGGCGTAATACCGGACGGAAACCGGAGATGGGCTGTCGAAAACGGTTATCAAAAACAGGATGGCTATATACATGGAATTACGCCCGGTTTTGAACTTTATGAAATGATGCTCGAATACGGCATCAAAGAAGCCACGTTTTATGGATTTACAAAAGACAATAATAAAAGAGAGAAAAAGCAGCGGGAAGCCTTTACAAGCGCCTGCGTTGGCGCGGTTGAATTGCTCAGCGGAAAAGACGCGAATCTGCTGGTGATCGGAAATACAGACTCCCCCGCATTTCCTGTGGAATTAAAAAAATACGCGAACAAGCGTGTTGAATTTGGACGCGGTCTGATCAATCTCAATTTCCTCGTAAACTACGATTGGGAGTGGGATCTGAAAAATCTTACGGAAAACAGATGTCTCCGATCCGCCGATATTTCAAGGATCGACCTGATCATCCGCTGGGGCGGACGGCGACGTTTGAGCGGATTTTTACCTGCCCAATCGGTCTATTCCGATTTTTATGTGATCGA
>JBMNPV010000095.1:0-6414 GCA_050943775.1 Oscillospiraceae bacterium | reverse complement strand
GCAGGCGCCGCAGCGGGAAAAGAGGCTATTGGAAAACGCGGTCGAATACGATCTCGGAATACCGAAGGAAAGACAGTACTGGAATGGAAACGATGAAACGAAATGAAAGCGGCGGCCCGCCGGAGAAGCTGCTGAAAAACAAATACGCGCTGCTTCTGCTGGTAGCCGGACTTCTTCTATTGCTTCTGCCCTCCGGCGGCAGTTCGAAAAAGACCGACAGCGCGCAGCTTGAACTTCCGGCCTTCTCGGTCACAGACGAGGAAAAGCGGCTTGCCAGCGTACTTACGCAGATCGACGGCGTTGGGCGGGTGAGCGTATTGCTATCTGTGGAGGGGAGCGCCCAGCGTCAGCTCGCACAGAGCGAGGACAAGACGCTCGTCGTCTCCGAAAACGGAAATGAGAGCGTTGTGGACCTGCATTATGTAAACCCAACCTACAAGGGTGCGGTGGTCGTCTGCGACGGCGCGGACGACGCGAAGGCAAAACTCGCCGTGGTTTCCGCCGTTGAGTCCTACACGGGACTCGGCAGCGACCAGATCACGGTGATGAAAATGAACTGAGAGGTGTGCAATGGAGATCAAAAACGAAGAAGAGCAGAAGCTTGGGGAGATCGGAACGGGCGAAACGGAAAAAGGGGGCACAGGAAAGAGCGAACGAAGGAAAAAGGCAATTACGGTGATCGCAGTGCTGCTCTGCGTCGGGGCGGCGGTGTATCTGAACTGGTCGTATAACAAGTCAGCGCCGCTGCCGAACTCGGCGAGTGTCGGACTGTCGGATCTTAGGACCATGGGCGAGGACGGCATAACAGAGGAAACTGCCTCCAACGCGGACTATTTCGCACAGGCGCGGCTGACAAGAAAACAGTCACGCGACGAGGCGCTGAGCCTTTTGAAAGCGACGGCTGCCTCGAAAACGGCCTCGAAGGAAACGATCGACGGAGCAATGAGCGCGATCTCCGCGATGGCAAACTATTCAATGCAGGAAACGCAGATCGAAAACATGCTCCTTGCGAAGAATTTTGCCGAGTGCGTCGCCTTTGTTTCAGCGGACGGTGTGACGCTTGCGGTACCCGCACCAGCAGAGGGACTCACGGCGGCGGACGTTGCGAAGATCACGGATGTCGTTACGAGTGAAACGGATTTCAAGCCTACGCAGATCCATGTGATCGAGGTCAAAAACGGCCAGGGCTCCACAGCCGGTTCGACTGCATCTCCCTCTCCGTCCGCGAATACGCAGACGACGCCCTCGCCGAGCGCAGCCCCGAGTGCGGCGCCGAGTGCCTGTACCGCCGATACGGATGATGTGAGCGTGCTCGAATAAGTCGGCATTTTTGAAATTCCTTTGACCTTAAATAAAATGTGTGGTATAATACCCGCAAAACGGCTATTATACGGATGTCCCTTCCGGCTTCTCCAAATTTCGGAGAACTGCCGGGAGGATGACAGCTCATGCTGTGCCAATGTCTGGCAGAACGAAGCAGCAACACAATCGTAAGCGTATGTGCTCTGCACATACCGGATGGTCAACAGGGAGGCTTATAAAATGGCTGACAATAACTATATAACCACAGTGACCGAAAAGGGCAGTGTCTGCATCTCGGAGGACGTTATCGCAACGATCGTCGGCGCCGCGATCAAGGAGATCGACGGCGTGGACGGACTTGCGAGCACCGTCGGGGACGACATCATGGAATTCGTTGGCCTGAAGAATCTCGCCAAGGGCGTCAAGGTCTCCTTTGCGGGCGACAAGATCATTGTGGACATTCTGCTCATGGTCAATTTCGGTTGTGTTGTGACGGAGGTCGCGGAGAACGTGCAGTCTGCTGTGGCCAATGCCCTGGAGTCCATGACCGGCTGCCCGTCGACCGTGAACGTACATGTGAGCGGCATCACTTTTCCCAGGCTGAAAGCTTGATTAAACCACCGGAAGGCGGGCGCGATACCCGCTTTCCGGTGCGTTTCACGTCAAGATAGATTCGGAGGAACGAACGATGACCAGAACAACAGCGAGACAGCTCGCCATCCAGATCGGCTTTTCAGTCGCCTGGAACCCCGCCGGCGCACAGGAGACGCTGGACGCCTTTTTTGATAAGGAGTATTTCAGCTCACTCGCGGGGGAGAACGAGCTCTTTGCGGAGTATCCGGGCGCAAAGCAGCAGGAATATATATCGGCTGTTGTTCTCGGAACGGCGGAACATGCCCGCGAGCTTGACGCCTACGTTGAAAAATACGCGCGGGGCTGGAAGGTCTCGCGTATTTCGCGCATTGCACTGACCATTCTGCGCACCGCGCTCTTTGAAGTGCTCTATATGGACGATGTGCCGGACTCCGTTGCGATCAACGAAGCCGTGGAGCTTGCCAAGGGCTATGAGGAGCCGGAAACGGTCTCTTTCATCAATGGCATTCTCGGTTCTTTCATGCGCGGCGAGCGCGGCGCCCCTCCGAAGCCGGAGCGTGAGCGAGAGAATATGGCGCAGGAAGTCTCCGCATCTGAAAGCGCCGAAGTGACGGCTGCGGAAGAATCTCCCGCGTCCGAAGAAGCCGCTGAAACACCCGCTGCGGGCGGGACGGAGCAAAAATGATGGAGCGCGGGATACTCTCCGTTACGGAGCTCAACAACCATATCAAAAACATGCTCGACTCTGACCCGCTGCTGCAAAACGTTGCGGTCAGGGGCGAGCTTTCAAACTATAAGGTCTATCCCTCCGGCCACCACTACTTCACGCTCAAAGACCCGGAGAGCGCTCTGCGCTGCGTGATGTTCCGCGGGAATGCCTCCCGCCTGCGCTTCCAGCCCGATAACGGCATGGGCGTGACGGCAATCGGGCGGGTGTCGGTCTACCCGCGCGACGGAGCCTATCAGCTCTATGTGGACAGTCTTATGCCCGAGGGGACGGGAGACCTTGCCCTCGCCTTTGAACAGCTCAAAGAAAAGCTCCAGAGGGAGGGCCTTTTTGACCCGGCGCACAAAAAACCCATCCCGCGCTTTCCGGAAACGGTCGCGGTCGTGACTTCCTCAGCCGGCGCGGCGGTACGGGACATCATCCGTGTTCTGGGAAAGCGCTGGCCGGCGGCAAAGGTCGTGCTGCTGCCCGTGCGCGTGCAGGGGAGCGAAGCGCCGCCGGAGATCGTCGGTGCGATCCGCTACGCGAACCGTTACCGGGTCGGAGATGTGCTCATCGTCGGACGCGGCGGCGGCTCGATCGAAGACCTCTGGGCCTTTAACGACGAGCGTGTTGCCAGAGCGATCTATGATTCCGACATTCCGATCATCTCAGCCGTCGGACATGAGCCGGATTTTACGATCGCAGACTTTGTCGCGGATCTGCGTGCCGCGACGCCGTCAAACGCGGCTGAACTCGCCGTGCCTGATCAGGAAGAACAGCGGGAACTTCTGGAAAACCGCAAGGCGCGCGCCGCGCACGCGATGGAAAAGGAACTTTCCGCCCGCCGCGCACGTCTTGAAGACATGACCTCCCGCCGCGTGATGCAAAACCCTACGGCGTACATTGACCAGAAGCGGCTTGAGCTGGACGGCATCTCAGGCGCGATGCTCTCAGGCTTTGAGCGGCAGCTCTCGCAAAAACGCGCCGCCTACGACCGCCTATCGGCGGCGCTGCCGGCGGACTTCGACCGTCTTTTCATCGAAAAGAAAAATGCGTTTGCCCGTTCCGCCGCGACGCTCGACGCGCTCAGTCCCCTCAAGGTGCTGGGACGGGGCTACGCGATTGCCGAGAACGAGCAGGGCGCGCCCGTTTCATCCGTCGGGCAGACGCATACGGGCGACAAGCTGACCCTGCAAATGGCAGACGGCAGCCTGGGCTGCACGGTGGACAGTGTGAAAAAGCAACGCAAGGGGAGGCAGAGGAAATGACACAGAAGAAAATGAGTTTTGAGCAGTCCATGGAGCGGCTGAATGTCATTGTGCGCGAGCTTGAAAAAGGCGAAGCACCGCTGTCGGAATCGCTGGCGCTGTTTGAAGAAGGAACGGCACTGATCGCCGTGTGCGGCAAGATGCTTGACGAAGCCGAGCAGAAAGTCGTGAAGCTCCGCAAGGGCGCGGACGGTGCACCGATAGAGGAGCCATTTGGCGCGGAGGCAGAGCAATGAGCGACACGATCGAAGATTACCGCCGTATGGCGGAAGCGGAGCTTGCGCAGTGCTTCAAGGGCGCAGAAAAGCTTGAACACCACCGCCTTTTTGAAGCCATGCGTTACAGCCTGCTCGCCGGAGGAAAGCGTGTCCGCCCGATACTGGTGCTCGCGTTCTGCGCCGCCTGCGGGGGCGACCCCCAGAGAGCGCTGCCGGTCGCGGTCGCGGTTGAAATGCTCCACACCTATTCCCTGATCCATGACGATCTGCCCTGCATGGACAACGACAGACTGCGCCGCGGAAAACCCACGAACCACATCGTTTTCGGCGAGTGCACGGCGACCCTTGCGGGAGACGCGCTGCAGGCCGAAGCGTTCGGGACCATCCTCCGCTCTGATCTGCCGGTGACGGTCAAGGCGGAATGCGCCGAGGCGCTCGCAAACGCCGCCGGAGCGGACGGCATCTGCGGTGGTCAGGAACTGGACATGGAGGGGAACGGCAAGACCCTCACCGAAGACCAGCTCATCGACCTCCAGTCCCGCAAGACGGGGAGCCTGCTCTCCGCAGCCTGCCTGATGGGGGCCATCACAGGCGGCGCAAACGCAAAACAGCGCGAGGCGGCGCAGGTCTATGGCGCGGCGATCGGAGCGGCGTTTCAAATCCGGGACGACATGCTCGATGCGCTTTCGACTGAGGAAACGCTGGGCAAGACCGCAGGTACAGACGAGCGGGAGCACAAGACGACGTTTATGTCGCTCTATGGCCGAGAACGCTGCGAAAAGATGATCGCCCGCCTCACCGAAAACGCGAAAAACACCGTGCGGGCCGTTTTTCCGAATGCGGAGCTGCTAGCCGACTTTGCGGACAGACTTGCCGCGCGCGAAAAGTGACGAACGATGAAATATTCATTCCGCAGTGAATAAAATACGAAAAGCGCCTGTTTTACCCTTGTAAATACAGGCGCTTTTTGGTATGATATTAAAATCGAATTTTATAGGAAACGGATGCGGCGAAGTGCCTCGCCGCAAGTCCTCTGAAGGAGAAACATTGAGTATTTTAGAAAGCATAAGCTCGCCGCACGATCTGAAGGCCCTCTCCATGGAGGAGATGCAGACCCTTTCGGAAGAGCTGCGCGAATTTTTGATAGAAAACGTCTCAAAGACCGGCGGGCATCTTGCCTCAAACCTCGGCGCGGTCGAGCTGACGCTTGCCCTCCACCGCGTTTATGACAGCGCGCATGACCGTATCGTCTTCGACGTCGGCCATCAGAGCTATGTCCACAAGATACTGACGGGCCGGCGCGGGTCGTTTGACACGCTCCGGCAGCTCGGCGGCATTTCCGGCTACCCCAAGCCGAGTGAGAGTATCCACGATGCGGCCATCGCGGGGCACGCGTCGGATTCCGTTTCCGTTGCACTCGGCATGGCGCGGGCACGGACGCTCGCGCATGAGGATTATAACGTCGTTGCAGTGATCGGGGACGGAGCGCTCACCGGCGGCCTCGCCTATGAGGGACTGAGCGACGCGGGCGATTCCCATGAACCGCTGGTCGTCATTTTGAACGACAATGGCATGGCCATTGATTCCAACGTCGGCGGAATGGCGCACCGCCTGTCAAAGATGCGCGTACGGCCGGGGTATTTCCGCTTCAAGCGCTGGTATCGCCGCGTGTTCGGCAGACTGCCCGCCATTTACAACTTCAATCACCGCGTCAAAGAATGGCTCAAACGCCGGCTTATTCCCGGAAACCTCTTTTCGGACCTCGGTTTTCACTACCTCGGTCCGGTGGACGGACATGACATTATCCAGCTCGAGTCTGTTCTGAACTGGGCGAGGGACTTAAAAATGCCCGTTCTGGTCCATGTCATCACTCAGAAAGGAAAGGGATACCCGCTTGCTGAGCAGGAACCTGAACTCTACCACGGCGTGGACGCGTTCGACGCCGACTTCGGCGTTGATCACGCGGAAAAGGCCTGTTTCTCCCACACGTTCGGTGAAGAGCTCTGCAAACTTGCGGAAAAGGATAAGAAGATCGTCGCGATCACGGCGGCGATGTGCTCCGGCACCGGACTCACGGACTTTGCAAAGCACTTCCCGGACCGCTTCTTTGATGTAGGTATCGCAGAGGAACACGCCGTTTCGATGGCGGCGGGGATGGCGGCGCGCGGTCTGATCCCGGTCTTTGCGGTGTATTCGAGCTTCTTGCAGCGGAGCTACGATATGCTGATCCACGACGTTTCCCTCTCAGACCAGCATGTTGTCTTTGCGATCGACCGCGCGGGACTCGTCGGCCGGGATGGAGAAACGCATCATGGCGTCTTTG
>JBMNPV010000094.1:0-6553 GCA_050943775.1 Oscillospiraceae bacterium | reverse complement strand
CTGACTGCCAACTTCAGCACACCGGACGCTTCATGGGATGGGGATCTTTCTTCAAAAGGTTATGTAAGTTCCTTCATAAATTATTGGGAAATGAAGTCTCCCTCTGGAACAACCTTTTCAAGAGTATCAGCCGACTCCTCTCTGAACACATCCGCTTATCCGGACGGATCACAGTTCCGGTGTGTTATGACCGCGACTGAGATAGATTACGGCTTTGATGCTTCCCGTGAGGTTATCAAGAACACCTCAGCCGTTTCTCAAACTGTCATCTTCTATAAAAACAGCGTCAATCAGGCAAAGGTCGACAACAGCTCCTATATGTACAAGTTTCTGTACGACACGATTGAAACGCCGACCGTCTTTGAAACCGGCAACCTCACCAATGAAAAGAAGGCCGACTTCAACACCTATCTCGGGATCGAACCGCCCACCTTGCGCAACTACACCGGACCGGCAGAATACAGCGAAGCAGCTCTGGCTGACGCGTCAAAGAGTATCAAGTCTCTCGACTACACGTTCACGATCACCGACACGGTCAACGCCGGCGCAAGCTACACCGCACACCTCTATGTCGACACCAACGGCGACGGCCAGTATAAAGAAAACGAGGAACTTGACAGCGTTTCTGTCAGCACAGCGGACAGCGGCGACGCCGTTTCGCCGGCCAGACTGAAAGTTGGCGTCCAATACAAGCTCTCCCGCGCGCTTCCGTCTACGCTTACCGGCATCATTCCGTGGAAACTGCAGCTCGTTCAAAACGGGAACCCCGCCGTCCGCGTGACAAAGTCCGGCTATTCGCACGTTTCCGGCACACCGCAGACGATCAACGTCCTGCAAGTTCAGTCCTCCGGCGCAACGAAGAACGGCGCGACGAATCTCTCCACCGACAAAGAGTATCGGGATTATTTTGACAAGATCCAAAAGGATTTTATAATCAATGTCTTTTCGCTTGACGCCGACGATTTAAACTCGACAGACCGCTTGAGTGCAAAAGTAAGCCGCGGTTACAGCCACTATTCGCCGGATCCCACGCGGAACAGCCAGACCTTTGGCGGCTTTTTGAAAGCGAAAAACGCAGCTGTAGAGAATGGTGACAAGTGGACTGTAAAGAATCTCGATGCTGTACTCAATTCCTTCGATATGCTGATTCTCGGATTTGCGGACTCTTACGACGGTCTTGATCAAGAGGCCGTTGGCGCAATCAGCCGCTATATCGATACCGGCAAGGCTGTCCTGTTTACGCACGACTGTACGTCGTTTTATAATTTACCTGCGGCTGATTACCGGACAGAAAACTATCCCGGCACGTATAGGCCGCGGTATGCCTACGGTGAAAACCCCAGCGGCTACAGCGGCTACACCTTCAACACGGAGATCCGCTCCATCGTTGGACTCGACCGCTACGGCGTAGTGGACAGCAGCTACGGCCGCACGCGCAAATCAAATCCGTCACTCGGTCGTGACAGCGGCACAGTCGCAAATTCCTACAAAGGCGCTGAGTTAAACGCCATTGCAAATGCGGGCTATACGGTCGCCTACAAGCCGAAGTCAAACAAGACCCAGACTGTCCCCGAAACGCAGGGTCTGACCTCTAATATTTTGACGCGCTATTACAAGGATGGCGTTCGTCCTTATGGCTATAACAGCGCAGACTATGACGGTTTCTTCGGCAATATTCTTGAGTGGATCATAAATGCTCTCAAGGATGAAGCTCTGGACGATAACGAGCTCCAAAAGACGACTTCCGTCCGACAGGTCAATCAGGGAGTGATCACGACCTATCCCTACAATGTCAACACTTCCGAATTCGGCAATCCTGCACAGAGCGCATTGCTTACCGTTGGGCAAACGCACATGCAGTATTACCAACTCAACTTGAACCGTGATGATATCGTCGTCTGGTACTGCCTTGCCGGTGGATCACAATCGGATAACCCGCTGACAAACTGGATCCTTCCGAACACTTACGATTATATGACGAACGATGTTACGAACCAGTATTACTTATACAGCCGCGGCAATGTCACCTACTCCGGCGCCGGTCACAGCGTGCAGACCGCCGCAGAGAAGAAGCTCTTTGTCAACACGATGGTCGCCGCCTTCCGTCCTGTGCAAGCCGCCCCCATCGTGGAGATCACGGATTCTACCGGTACGAAGGCCGGTGTTACTTCGATCTACCTTCCCGCAGACGACGGGTATTTGAAGGCCTCCGGCTTCGGAAATGACACCAACCGCAACATCTATTTCAAGCTCCAGAACACCTCCCTCGGCAATGACAGTGAATCCGTAAGCTATGGTGTTGCATTGACATACAAAACGTCGGATAAGGACGGCGCAAAAGCGCTTAATAACGTGTCCATATATGACGGCAGTCTCCCCGTCGGCAGCACTTCAGATGCCAATACTCTCACAGCCGGTAGCACCTATTACATCCGGCTTGATGAAATTGCCCGTGTTCTAGGTCCCCTTCCCGCCAGCACCGTCATTACGATCACGCCGAGCAAGACGATCAACGGGACTACCACACTTGTCGGCGAACCGGTTTCCGTCACGCTCAGGCAAATGCCGCTCTTTGACCTCGGCTAAACCGCCACCCACAACCGGCCCGCCTTTGCGGCGGGCCTTTTCCGGAGGACTACCATGCTCACTGCTGATGAAGATACTCTTTTTTCCCGCCTGCAGGATTACGCCGCGTCCGACGCGGTGCCGATGCACATGCCCGGGCACAAGCGCAACCCGTCCGGCATCCCGTTTTTAGAGGCCCTCGGCGCCCGATATGACGTCACCGAGATCGCCGGCTTCGACGATCTCCACGCCCCCCACGACGTCCTGCTCGATGCGATGGAACGCGCCGCGCGACTCTGGGGGAGCGACCGCTGCTTCTTTTTGGTCAACGGCTCGACCTGCGGCGTGCTCGCCGCCATCGCCGCCGCCGCGAAAAACAGCGGCTCCGGCCGCATCATTATGGCCCGCAACTGCCACAAGTCCGTTTACAACGCCGTTGAACTCTGCGGCCTTGCGCCGATCTACCTTGCGCCGCCCCCGGTCGAGGGCTTCGGCTTCTGCGGCAGCATCCAGCCCAAGGACGTCGAAAAGGCCGTCATCGCAAACCCCGGCACCCCGGTCGTGCTCACCTCCCCGACCTATGAGGGCGTGCTCACGAACGTCGCGGAGATCGCTGTCGTCTGCCATCTCTGGGGAAGTCCGCTCATCGTGGACGAGGCCCACGGCGCACACCTCGGCTTTTCGCCGGAATTTCCCGGCGGCGCGGTCGCGGCGGGCGCAGACGTCGTCATCCAAAGCCTCCACAAGACCCTCTCCGGTCTGACGCAGACAGGACTCCTGCACCTCTCCGGCGGTCTGGTCCCGGCGAGCGATTTACAACGGGAATTATCCATATTCGAGACTTCCAGCCCGTCTTATCTCCTGATGAGCTCTATCGACAGCACGCGTGCCCTTTTGGAGACACGCGGCGGCGAGCTGTTCCGCGCGTGGTCAAAGCGTCTGGCGCGCTTCGATGCGCAGTGCAATCCGCTCCAAAACCTGCGGCTTCCCGGTCACAGCGACCCCTTTGATTTTCAGCCGGTCGCGTCCGGCGCGGGCTTCCGCCGCAGCGGTCTGAGCTGTCCGAGCGCATGGGGCTTCGACCGGAGCAAGATCGTCGTCTCCTGTGAAAACACCGACACGACCGGCGCCGCCCTCCTCTCCGCGCTCCGCGAGCGCTACCACATCGAGTGCGAAATGGCCGCCCCCGCTTATGTCGTCGCAATGACCGGTCTTTTGGACGCGGATGAAAACCTTGAGCGTTTCGCGGCCGCTCTGCTGGAGCTTGACCGGGAAATCCATGCCACCGCGCCGCGCCGTCCCTTTGTCGCCCCCGCAATTCCGCCGCGCAGTCTCTCGGTCCGCGAGGCCCTCTCCCGCGAAGCAAAGACCGTGACGCTCCGCGAAGCGGTCGGCAAGACTGCCGCGGAATACGTCTGGGCCTACCCGCCCGGAATTCCGCTTGCCGTCCCTGGCGAGCTTCTGACAGAGGAACTCATCAAAAATCTCGCCATCCAGCGCGACGCCGGCATCTCTCTGCGCAGCAGCTCCGGGGGCATGCCAAAGGCCGTCCGCGTGGTCGAATAATCCCGGCGCGCCCTTGACAATCGGGGGAAAGTATCATATAGTATTTGCAGTAATTTCAAAGGAGAAATCACCATGAAACGAATCAAAACGCTTGAGACCCGCGACCTCCAGAAGACTCTGAAAAACGGCGGCTGCGGCGAATGCCAGACCTCCTGCCAGTCCGCCTGCAAGACCTCTTGCGGCGTTGCAAACCAGGAATGCGAGAAGTGCAAATAAGGCACGGTCAATCGACTCAATGCTGTTCGGTTCTGCCGGGCAGCATTTTCTCTTGAGAGGATATTATGATACATCAATATAAACTAAACGGATACAACATTGTGCTCGATGTCTTCAGCGGCTCGGTGCACACGGTGGATGATCTGGCCTATGACATCATCGCGCTGTTTGAAACACAGTCCGAGGAAGCGATCATTTCGGCCATGCTCGAAAAGTACGCAGCCGACCCGACGATCGACCGGGCGGAAATCGAAGACTGCATCGCGGACGTCAAGGAGCTTCGCAACGCGGGAAAGCTCTTCACCGAAGACTGCTATGCCGAGCACGCCTGCGACCTCAAAAACCGCAGCCGCGCGATCAAGGCCCTTTGCCTGCATGTCGCGCACACCTGCAACCTCAACTGCGAATACTGCTTTGCCGCGCAGGGCAAGTACCACGGCGAGCGCGCGCTGATGTCCTTTGACGTCGGCAAGCAGGCGCTCGACTTTCTGATTGCCAATTCCGGCGAGCAGAAAAACCTCGAGGTCGACTTTTTCGGTGGCGAGCCGCTGATGAACTGGGAGGTCTGCAAGCAGCTCGTGGCTTACGGTCGCTCCCGCGAGGCCGAGACCGGCAAGCACTTCCGCTTCACGCTGACGACGAACGGCCTCCTCCTCGATGACGACGTCATCGACTTTGCAAACCGCGAAATGAACAATGTCGTCCTCTCGCTCGACGGACGCAAGGAAGTCCACGATGCCCTGCGCCAGACCGTCGGCGGCAAGGGGAGCTACGACACGATTGTCCCCAAATTCCAAAAATTTGTCGAAAGTCGCGGCGACAGAGAATATTACATTCGCGGCACCTTCACCCACAACAACACGGACTTCACAAACGACCTTTTCCATATGGCTGATCTCGGCTTTGATCGTCTGTCGATGGAGCCGGTCGTCTGCGACCCGAAGGAGCCTTATGCGCTCACGGAGAGCGATCTTCCGGTCCTCATGGAGCAATACGAGATCCTCGCCAAGGAAATGCTCAAGCGCGAACGGGCAGGGAAGGGCCTTGTTTTCTACCACTACATGATCGACCTCACAGGCGGCCCCTGCATCTACAAGCGCATCTCCGGCTGCGGCAGCGGAACGGAGTACCTCGCCGTCACGCCGACCGGCGAGCTCTACCCCTGCCACCAGTTCGTCGGCGAGCCGGAATACCTGATGGGCAATGTCTGGGACGGCGTTCAAAACGAGCCGATGCGCGATAAGTTCAAGAGCTGTAACGCCTACGCCCGCCCGGGCTGCCGCGACTGCTGGGCAAAGCTCTACTGCTCCGGCGGCTGCGCCGCAAACGCTTACCATGCGACCGGCGACATCACCGGGACCTATGAATATGGCTGCGCGCTCTTCCGAAAGCGCATGGAATGTGCCATCATGCTGAAAGTCGCGGAAAGCGAGAATTAACGCTTTCTATTCTCTTCATCGGATAGCCTGCAGCGTATAAAGCGGGGCTGTGCGCATCGAAAAGATGTGCACAGCCCCGCTTTCGTTATTTTTCGGTCATTCCGCAAGCCCAGCATTCCGACTCACTCCGTGAGTTTTTTTTCGATTGTGAAAATATTTTTGCCGTCCTCATGCCGATAGCTGACGCTGTCCATGCTGTTTTTGACCATGTAGATCCCCAGACCGCCGACGTCCCGCTCCTCGATCGGCGCGTTGATATCCGGGTCCGGCTTCGCCAGCGGGTCGTAGGGGACACCCCCATCCCGAAACTCGATCACCACCCGCAGAGGGTCGTTTTCGACTGTGCAGCGGATACTTGCGCTGCCCACGGCGGGATTGTAGGCATAGCTCGCAATGTTGACAAATATCTCCTCAACGGCGATATCAATTGACATTTGTGTCGGCATCGGACATTCATACTCTTCAAGGATGCCGTCCACAAAAGCCAGCACCTCATCGAGCCTTTCTTTTTCCGCCGGAATGACGATTTCTTTCATCCGAACCCTCCTCAAGTCTGATCTTATTTGTGAGCTTGCCCATTTTCAGGGTAAACCAAAATTGCGGACGCGATCTTTTTTCAGTGTAGCGGCAGCAGGGCGCATCGGGACAGGGACTGTGCATCCGGTGCCAGACGGGAAACAAGCGCCGCGGAAAGCGGTGTGACCGGCTGGATCTGCACAACTGTATTCTGCGGGTATTTTTTTATGGCGCTGCGGTAGGCTGTGATG
>JBMNPV010000093.1:0-6626 GCA_050943775.1 Oscillospiraceae bacterium | reverse complement strand
CAGCATCATAAATACTTCCATGCCCATCTTTTCGACTCTTGCGACCACGCCGATGTCAGCGAGTTCGCGGAGAATGGCCAGCGTCTTTTCCACCGTGAAGCCGGTCGATTCCGCTATGAGTTCGGGAAATGCGGGCTGGAGAAGATCCATTGCCAGAAGTACGGTGATCTGGTCGTCGGTTATCCAATTTTCAAAGCACTTGTACTCGGCACAGTTCTCGTCAATAGGATAATGCCCGTCGCTGAGCTTTTTTGCAAGCTCAATAAGGTTTTCTCTGACTGCCATTTTTGTCCTCCTTAATAATTGCCTGTCCTTTTATGGTTTAATTTCAAAATGAAGACCGGCTGCCGATGCAGCCGGTCTTAGACTATACTGCCTCTTATAGCAGTATATAGTATACAAATACGAATGAAAAACAAAAAAAACGATTGCTATCCACAACAAAATGTTGTAATATAGGGGCAGGAGGTGAAGGAAATGCAGATCCAGGCAATTCGGTCCTTTCTCGCTGTGTATGAAACACAGAATATGACGCGGGCGAGCGAGCGGCTTTTTGTGACGCAGCAATGTCTCTCCCGCCAGATACGCGGTATCGAAAATGAGTTTGGCGTGAAGCTCTTTGTCCGGCAGAAGTACGGGATGCAGCCGACGGAACTCTGCCGGCGGATCGCGCCGGAGTTTGAACGCCTGATCGCCTGCTACGACAACGCACAGGCGATCTGCGCCGCCCAAAACGGCGAGGAACCGCGAAAGATGGCCTTTGTGCTCGCGGACGGGATGTCAAATTATATGGACATTTCAATGCTTTCCGAGCTTGTGCAGCGCTGTGCGGGCAGAAGCCTTGTGATCGAGGAGCGTCCGGCGGCGGAGTGCGTGCACATGCTGCGCGCCGGGGACGCGGACATGGCTTTTCTGCTCGAGCCCTTTGACGACACCATGCTTGAGCACACGCTGATCCGGCAGGATTACGGCTACATTGCTATGCACAGGGACCATCCGCTTGCCAAAGAGACCGGCCCTGTGCCGCTTTCGGCGATCGACGGGCTCAAAACGGTCACGGGCGTAAAGACCAACTGCGCGACGGAGCACTTTCGGCGCTACTGCGCGGAAGCGAACGTCTATCCGAAATGCATTGCCTCCGTGACGAACGTTACGGGATTTGTCAACCGCCTCACGCAGGACGACATCGTTGTGACGATACTCGGCTGTTCCATTCCGCTGATCACCAATCCGGACGTCGTTTTCCGCAAGGTTGTCGATCCGACCTTGCTCGGCAAATGCCATTGCTGCTTCCGCCGCGGTTCGGAGGACGAGGAACTGCTGCGGGAACTGATGGAAAAAATACGCGAGAACTACGCCGTCGCATGAATCGGAAAGGACTTGTGCTTTGGTACGGCATATTATATAATTCAAAGAATACAAAAAGAACACGGCAAGGAGTTAGAATAAATGGATTATAGTGAAGTGTCGCTGCAAAAGCACTACGCCTGGGGCGGTAAGATCGATTACGCCGCAAAAATGCCCATCCGCAGCAAGGAGGACCTGAGCATCGCCTACACGCCCGGCGTCGCGAAGCCCTGCATGGTCATTCACGACGACCCGGAAAAGAGCTATGAGCTGACAAACCGTCACAATCTCGTCGCCGTTATCACGGACGGCAGTGCTGTGCTCGGCCTCGGCGACATTGGGCCGGAGGCCGCGATGCCGGTTATGGAGGGCAAGTGCGTGCTCTTCAAGTCTCTCGGCGGCGTGGACGCGCTGCCGCTGTGCGTGCGCACGAAAGATGTGGACGAATTCGTCCGCACAGTCTCTCTGCTTCTGGGCAGCTTCGGCGGCGTGAACCTCGAAGACATCTCCGCGCCGCGTTGCTTTGAGATCGAGCGCAAGCTCAAAGAGGTCAGCGATATTCCTGTTTTCCATGACGATCAGCACGGCACCGCCGTTGTCACCACCGCCGCGCTGATGAACGCGCTGCGCATTGTCGGCAAGGACATGAAAGATATCCGCGTCGTCACCTGTGGCGCGGGCGCGGCGGGCGTCGCGATCGTGAAGCTGCTGCTCTCCCTCGGCTTGGGCGATGTTGTGATGTGCGACCGAAAGGGCGCGATCCATGCGGACCGCGAGGACTTGAACGACTCGAAGCGCGAGATCGCAGAAATCACGAACAAAAGCGGCATCAAAGGCTCGCTTGCGGACGCAATGGCGGGGGCGGACGTCTTTATCGGCGTTTCGGCGCCGAACACGGTCACGCCCGAGATGATAAAATCCATGGCCCGCGACCCGATCGTCTTTCCGATGGCGAACCCGGTGCCGGAGATCATGCCGGACCTTGCCGAGAGCGCCGGCGCAGCCGTTGTCGGTACGGGCCGAAGCGACTTCAAAAACCAGATTAACAACGTCATGGCCTTCCCCGGCATCTTCCGCGGCGCGCTCGATGTCCGCGCAAGCGAGATCAACGACGCGATGAAGATCGCCGCGGCGCGGGCGCTTGCGGGTCTTGTTTCAGAGAAAGAGCTTACGAAGGACTTCATTCTGCCCGAACCGTTTGACGAGCGCGTTGCCCCGACGGTCGCGAAGGCGGTCGCGGAGGCCGCACGCAGTTCGGGCGTGGCAAGAATTTGAGGAGCAGGCATGAAGAAGCCGCGCCGCAATGATCTTTTGCTGATACTGGTCCTGCTGGCCGCCGCCGGCGGCGTCTGGGCATGGCTCTATTTTACCCGCGCGCAGAGCGCCGAACTGCGGGTCACGGTCAACGGCGTCGTCTATGGGACCTATCCGCTCGATGAGGACACGAGCGTCCGCATCGGAGACGCCGCGCACTACAATGTCCTTGTCGTCCAAAACGGCGAGGCGTGGATCGCGGAGGCGTCCTGCCCGGACAAGATCTGCATAAAGCAGGGAAAGATCCGATGTGACGGACAGAGTATCATCTGCCTGCCGAACCGGCTCGTTGTGGAGACCGTGGGCGGTCAAGCGGCGCGGGAAGACGCGGTGGCCGGATGAAAAAGAAGAAACGTTCCGCCGCAGGCCTTGCGGAATACGGTCTGCTTACGGCGCTTGCGATGGTGCTCAGCTATGTGGAGTACCTCATTCCTTTTTCGTCAGCGGTGCCGGGCGTGAAGCTCGGGCTTGCAAACATCGTGGTGATTTTTGCGCTCTACCGGCTCGGACCGGGTCCGGCGGCGCTGATCTCTTTCGTGCGCGTGCTGCTGATGAGCTTTCTGTTTGGAAACGCTTTTGCGCTGATGTACAGCATGAGCGGCGCGGCGCTGAGCCTCCTTGTGATGCTGCTGCTGAAAAAGACCGGGAAATTCGGTCCCGTCGGCGTCGGCGCGGCGGGCGGCGTGAGCCACAACATCGGTCAGCTTTTGTGCGCGATGCTTGTGCTCGAAACGGAGAAACTTGCCTACTACCTGCCGGTGCTGCTCGTTTCCGGTACGCTTGCGGGGATCGGTATCGGCGTCGTTGGAGGCATCCTGATTCAGAGAATAGACCCGGAAAGGGTCTGACATGGGCTTGTCCCCAGACAGAGCAAAGGAGAGTTTTTCGTTGAAATATGAAGGCAATGTCTATCGTCCGCCCAGCGAGGCGTACAGTCTGATCATACAGGCCACCATCGGCTGTTCACACAATAGCTGCACGTTCTGCCCGATGTATTTGGGCGAGAAGTTTCGCGTGCGCCCGTTTGAGGATGTGTTCCGCGACCTGCAGGAGGCCCGGACCGAAAACCCGCATGTCGAGCGCATCTTCTACGCGGACGGCGACGCGATGTGTCTTTCGACGGAAAAGCTTCTCGCCCTTCTGGGGGCGGCGTACTCCATTTTTCCCGAGTGTGAGCGCGTAAGCGTCTATGGACGGGCGGACAACATCAGAATGAAGTCCGACGCCGAGCTAAAGCAATTGAAAGACGCCGGCCTCGGCATGATCTATCTCGGCGCGGAGTCCGGCTCGGACGAGGTTTTAAAGCGCGTCAACAAGGGCGAAACGCGCGCCGAACTGATCGAAGCCGTCCGGCGCGCGGAGGCGGCGGGCATCCCCGTTTCCGTTACGTTCATCTCCGGACTCGGCGGAAAAGAGCTCATGCGCGAGCACGCCGTTGAGACCGGCACGATGATCGGCGAGATGGGCGCGTCCTATGTCGGCCTGCTTACGCTTCTGACCGCGCCCGGGACCCCGCTTTTCCGCGACGTCATGCATGGAAAATTCAAACAGCTCTCGACGGCGGAGGTCTTAAAGGAACTGGAACTGATCTTGGAGAACGCCGAGTGCGTCAAGCCCTGCGTCATACGCAGCAACCACGCCTCGAACCGTCTTGTCATCAAGGGAACGCTGCCGGATGACCGGGAGCGCCTGCTCGCGCAGGTCCGCGCCGCGATGAACGACAGCCGCCTGCTGCGGCCGAAGCAGTACCGCGGTTTCTAAACGGTGCATCGCGTCCGCACTTTGGAGAGCACCGGAAAACCCGCGGGATTTCATACGTATAGAAAGCAGCGCCGCCGTCCGCAGCAGGACGGCGGCGCTGCTTTTTTCCGGGAAGTCCGACGAGTTCGCAGGAGCATGCTTTGTAATGTCTGCCGGGATACAACGGACCGTTTCCTCGAAACTTTGTAGCACTCATTTAGAAGCGGTAGTCGATGTCCACTTCGCCGTGGGTCACGGTGATCTTTTCGACCACGGAGAGGATGAGCGCCCGTTTTTCCTGCTCGTCCATATACGGCCATGTGCCGCGGAGACTTTGAAGCTGTTCGCGGGCAGCCGCGGCGTCCTTCGACAACTCGCCGCGCGCGGTCTCGGCCTCCAGCTTCTTTTCCAACGTGTCGAGTTCGGTCCGCGTGTCCTCGATGCTCGCAAGCAGCACCCGGTCGCCGCTGTCGCCGTAAAGCTCATAGAGACGGCGCAGCTTCGTTTCCAGCGCACTTTTTTTGCGCCGGAGCGTTTCCGCGAGCGGAACGGCGGCTTCGTCTTCCTCCGCGCCAAGGTCATCCGCCGTCATGGTCATCAGATCGTGGATGACAGCGGCTTCAACATCCTCTGCCCAGACCGCCTCGTTGTTGCAGTTCGGGTCGCGCACGAGATAGGGTTTTGAGATCTGCTGCGAATAACAGACGAGCTTGTAGCCTGCCTTGCCCCATTTCTGATAGCGCAGGCGCGCGCCGCACACGCCGCACCATAAAAGTCCGGTCAGCAGGTGCCGCGCCGTGGTGCTTACGCGCGCGGCCGAGCGCAGGGCGTGGAGCTTCATGGCCTTCTCATAGACCTCTTTGGAAACGATCGGCTCGTGCAGGCCCCGGTACTCGACGCCGTTGTACTCGATGATGCCGATATTCGTTTTGCGTAGCAGGATCTGCGCGGCGAGCTTTTCGTATTTGAGTCCGAGCATATTGGCGATGGTCTGCAGCGCGTAGCCCTGCAGATACAGGGCATAGATCTGCCGGACGGTCTCAGCGTCCGCGTTCGGGACGAGGATGCCGCGCTCCGGGTCGTAGTCGTAGCCGAAGGGAACGCCGCCCCCGCCGGGCCAGTAGCCCGCCTCAACGCGCTTTTGCATCCCGCTGCGCGTGCGCTCATAGATATTTTCACGCTCGAGCTGGGCAAAAACGGAGAGGATGCCGACAACGGCCCGGCCGAAGGCGGTGGCGGTGTTGAAGCTCTCCTGCACCGAGACAAAGGCGACGTTGTGCGGCAGAAAAACGTCCTCAATGAGGTGGAGCGTATCCTTCTGTGAGCGGGAAAGACGGTCGAGCTTCAGCACGATAACATGCGTGATGCGGCCGTTTTCCGCGTCCTCGATGAGCCGCTGTATGGCCGGACGCTCAAGCGACGCGCCGGAAAAGCCGTCGTCTACATAGAGCTCATACTGTACGTCACCGTCAAAGGTCTTAGTGTAGGCGGTCAGACGTTCCGTTTGAACCTCGATGGAATAGCCCTCTTCGGCCTGACGGTCCGTCGATACGCGGATATAGAGCGCCGCGCGGACCGCCTCGGCGGGAACGTCTTTGATTTTTCGCATTTTCGACCGGGCCATTGCGGGCGCTCCTTTCGCGGACCGGCTCAGCCGATGATATTTGCGCTGAAGCTACCGTCCGCCGCCGCGCGGATGCGTCCGGCCACAGAGCTTACAATGTGCGTAATGGTGTCGTTTGTAACGCCGAGCTCCGCAAGCTCGGATTCCTGAAGTTCATGTCCGTCGCTTGCGCGGCGGACAAAGGTCAGTTCCCGCCCGTCGATGGTCCGGCGGATTCTCTGCTCGCTTCTTTCCATGTCTGCCTCCTGAAAGATCTATTCGACCCCATTATTGCCCGAAGCGCGGCGCTTCAAACGCTCGGGCAGAACGCCGGCATGGAAAAAACATCCGCCGAACAGAATAAAAAAGGCAGATAGTGCAGTCGCACTATCTGCCAAATGCTGAGGGCTAAATAGAGAGATCATACCGGGCTTCGCTGAAAATGAGGACAAGTCTGGTTTAATCTTCGTCCGAAAGGGTGAAGCGGTCGACATTGTTCTTGAGGGAGACTGCCTGGCTGGAGAGCTCTTCGCTGGCGGCGGCGCTCTCCTCGCTCGTGGCGGAGTTCATCTGCACGACCGAGGACACCTGATCGACGCCGATGGAGATCTGCTCGATCGCG
>JBMNPV010000092.1:0-6709 GCA_050943775.1 Oscillospiraceae bacterium | reverse complement strand
AGTAAGACGCAGTTCCTTTACCGCATCAACAAGGGCGTTTTCGAAGTTACAGACAGCGACGGCCTAAACGAATTTATGCCGGAGGAAAAGCGCCGGGTCCCATTCCGCAATATGGTCTATATTGGCGACGGCTACACGGACGTTCCCTGTATGCGTGTGATGCGGACCAATGGCGGCCACGCAATTGCGGTTTTCAGCGATGATATGGACCGCATGTCGGAGCTTGTCTTAAAAGGCCGCGCGGACTATGCGGTCCGCACCGACTATTCGGCGGGCAGCGACATGGAAAAGACCGTTTTTGCGCTGATCGACCTCGTCGCGGCAGAAAACGTTACGGCGAAACTGCGTGCACAGAGCAATGCGCTCGCAAAAAGACAGGCGGAGGAAAAGCGCCGCCGCGAGTGGGAGACGCAGCGCGGTAAGGCCGGCGAGGCAAAGAAATGAGCGGAGCCGTGTCTGCTGTATATGAATTCCCCGTCGGGCGTCTTTATCTTGAGAGCCGGAACGGCGCACTCACGCGCATTGAACGCACGGACGCCCCCTGCGCCGACACCGGTGACGGGCTTGTGTTGCGCGCGAAGGCGCAGCTCGACGAATATTTTGCCGGAAAGCGCAAAGATTTTGATCTTCCTCTTGCGGCGGAAGGGACAGTATTCCAGACAAAGGTCTGGGCGGCCTTGCAAACCATTCCCTATGGCGAAACGCGGACCTATGGTGAGCTCGCGGCAATGATCGGGCAGCCGAAAGCGTCCCGTGCGGTCGGCGGAGCGAACCACAGAAATCCGCTTGCGATCGTCATACCCTGCCACCGCGTGATCGGCGCGGACGGCGGCCTTACAGGCTATGGCGGCGGTCTGCCGATGAAAGAATATCTGATAAAGCTTGAACAAAAATTTTGCTGACGCCGCATAAGCGGCTGGGAACAGAGGAGTGAGCACATGCTGCTGCGTATTTGGAAACTGAAGAAGACCCAAAACGGCGGCTTTGACGCGGCAACGCGCCTGCAATACGGAGTCCTTAGCGGAACAGTGGGAATCCTTTTAAATCTGCTGCTTTTTGCGGGAAAACTGATCGCGGCGCTTGCAAGCGGGAGCGTCGCCGTCATGGCGGATGCTTTTAACAACCTCTCGGATGCCGGATCTTCCATTGTGACGCTCATCGGATTCAAGCTCTCAGGGAAAGATCCCGATCCGCAGCACCCTTTCGGACGCGGACGGCTCGAATACATTTCGGGTTTTGTGATCTCCGTTTTTATAATCGTGATGGGCTTCGAGCTTGCGCGCGACTCCCTTGTCGGCATCGGTTCGCCACAGACGGTCACGTACAGCACGATGATCGTTATTATCCTCATTGCGTCAATCTGCGTGAAACTCTATATGGCGCTGTACAATACGCTGCTTTCGAAGCTTTTTGAGTCTCCGACAATGAAAGCAACCGCACGCGACAGTCTCGCGGACGTCTGCTCGACCGGCGCTGTTTTGGCCGCGCTGCTGATCTCTCACAGCACGGGGATCGATCTTGACCGGTATATGGGCCTCGTTGTGTCGCTGCTCATCCTCTATTCGGGTGTTGTTTCCGCGAGGGATACGCTCATGCCGCTGCTCGGCACGCCGCCCTCGCCGGAGCTGGTCGACGAGATCCAGCAGATCGTCATGGCGCACAGGCCCGTGATCTCCGGAATGCACGACCTCGTTGTCCACAACTACGGACCCGGCCGCTTTATGATCTCTCTGCACGCGGAGATACCGGCCAATATCGGCGTCTTCGATGCGCATTGCATCATTGACGATCTCGAAAATGAACTTGGGAAAAAGCTCAACTGCGAGGCGGTCATCCATTTTGACCCGGTCGATCATGACGATGAGCAGCTCATGTATCTGCGCTCCGTTGTTGAGGACGTTGTGCGCGAGATCGACGAGCGCATCACCATTCACGACTTCCGCTATGTTCCCGGACCGACGCACACCAATCTCTTGTTCGACATCGTTGTGCCGTACAAATTCTGCGAATGTGACGACGATCTCAAAAAACGGATCGCGGGCGAGGTGGAAAAACGTATGCCGCAGCACCACTGCGTCATTAAATGTGATAAATCCTATATCGTATAAAAAGAGCCCCGTTTCCTCGAAAAGCAAAGGAAACGGGGCTCTTTTCTGCGCTCAGAAGAACTGAACGGTTTGCTGGTGTGTTTTTGAAACGACAGGCGAAATGTCGGGAAAACCTTTTTTGAGCATATCCACCAGCACGGGAACAACGACGTTCTCCGTGCAGAAGTGGTCGGCGTCAATCAGGTTTATGCCGCGCTCTTTAGCCTCCAGAAACTGGTGATGCTTGACATCTGCTGTGACGAGCGTGTCACATCCGAGCTTTGCCGCCGCTTCAACGAATTCGCCGCCGCTGCCGCCGCAGAGAGCGACGCGGTGCACCGGACGTCCGGCATCCCAGTAGCGGAGACCGTTGGCGCAGAGTGCCGTTTTGACACGTGCCAGATATTCTGCAAAGGGGAGAACGGCTGTGAGCGTGCCGTAGCGCCCCATGCCGTATTCGCGCCCGTCCGGCAGAAAACGCGGACCCTCCAGCCAGCCCTCAACGGAAACGCCGAGCTTTTTGGCGAGCGCGTCGTTGACGCCGCCGGGGACGGAGTCGAGATTTGTGTGCTGACAGAATGCCGAAATGCCGTTTTGCAGAAGCTTGACGATCTTGGCGCCGGTGAGCGTATCGTCGTTAACCTGCTTGAGTTCGAAATAGAGCGGGTGGTGCGAGAGAATGATCTGCGCGCCCTCTCGGATCGCCTCGTCAATCACCTCGTCTGTAATGTCAAGCGCGACGAGTGCCTTTGTGACTTCCGTTTCGTTCGCGCCGACAAGCAGACCGACGTTGTCGAAGTCCATTTTCATTTCCGGCGGCACAAGCGCTGTGAAATAGGATACGATTTTCCGGACCTTAGCCATGTTCCTTCATCCTTTCCTGCATCTCAAGCAGAGACTCCAGCGTGTTCTTTTCCACCGCGAGCCGCGCGGCGTCTTCCGGCTTGCTTGAACGTTCAAGCCCCGCGACGGCGCGGCGCTGCCCTTCGAGCAGATGTGTGAGCCGGGCGGGAAAGAGAGGGTCGTCCTTTATGAGCGCAAAGCGCCCCGTCAGGAGCTCGGCAGGGGAGAGTGGCGCCTGCGTGCCGCCGCGCGCGGTGAGAAGCTCATAGACCGGACCGTCGGCCACGAGCGTCTCTGTTTCGATGCGGTAGCCGTTTTCCGTGAGCCAACGGCGCAGAAAGTCCGCTTTTGACATCGGCTGCAAAATGAGCAGTCGGCCTTCTCTCGTCCATGGCGCGCGGGCGAGAATATCCGCGATGTTTTCACCGCCCATGCCCGCAATGACGACTGAGGCGATATTGGAACCGTCCACGCTGTCGAGCCCGTCGGTGAGGTGGAATTCGATCCGGTCCGCTAGACCTGCCTCGCGTGCCGTGTGCCGTGCGGCGTCAAGCGGACCGCTGCGGATATCGGTCGCGCAGACACGGCCTTGAAAGCCGCTTTGAAGCGCGGAGACCGGGATAAGCCCGTGATCCGTGCCGACGTCTGCAAGGCCGCCTCCGGCGGGCAGAAGGGCAGCAATGGCCGCAAGACGGCGGGAGAGCCTGACTGACTGCATACTTCCTCCCAAAAAAGTCCGCTCCGATCTCGGAGACCCGAAACCGGAACGGTCATGTTTTTGTGCTTTTACATGGATTTCTGGGCTTCCTGTTGTTCAAGATAGGCATTGACCTGCAAAATAAAATCGTCCGTGTCATAGCCGTGAGCGGCGCAGGCCTGATCAACGGTCTCGTCCATTGCAAGCGAGCAGGTCAGGCAGTGCATACCGATGGCGTTGAAAAAGGGCGCCGTCTGCGGGGCGTTTTCCAGAACTTCTATGATAAGCGAGTCTTTTTGCACCTGATACATAAAGGATGACACCTCCTGATTGATTTAATAAAATTATAACCACTTGTACGAAAAAATGCAAGACTATTTCATAAAATAATACTATAATGGCGATAGGATAATTCGGTAACAAGAAGAAACAGGCATTCGGAAAGGGGCAAGGAAAAGTTCCGCATAAGTCGAAAAAATGCAAATTTGACCTTGACAAGCGGAGAAATATTTAGTACAATGGCTAAGCCGCTTGAGGTTTTCGAGGTTCGGGAGCATAGCTCAGCTGGGAGAGCACATGCCTTACAAGCATGGGGTCACAGGTTCGAGCCCTGTTGTTCCCACCATACTCCTCCAGCGAAAAAGATATGGCCGAGTAGTTCAGCTGGTTAGAACGCCAGCCTGTCACGCTGGAGGTCGTGGGTTCGAGCCCCATCTCGGTCGCCAAGGGATGCAGCCGTGTCCCTGTATGCCTCTGTAGCTCAGTTGGTAGAGCAGAGGACTGAAAATCCTCGTGTCGTTGGTTCGATTCCGACCGGAGGCACCAGGTCCCCGCGAAGTTTTATCTTCGCGGGGACTCCAGAGAAGCAACTTTTTCTGTTTCGGCGCATAGAATATGCGGGCATAGCTCATTTGGCAGAGCGCCACCTTGCCAAGGTGGAGGTAGCGAGTTCGAATCTCGTTGCCCGCTCCATTTCCCCGCGAAGCATCGCTTCGCGGGGAAACCCAAAAAATAAGATAGGGCACCATAGCCAAGTGGTAAGGCAGTGGACTGCAAATCCGCGAGTCCCCGGTCCGAATCCGGGTGGTGCCTCCAAAATAAACGGTCGTCTGTTTATACGGACGACCGTTTTTTTGCGCTGCGGCGCTCACAAAAAGGCCCTTCGGAGAATTTACGTCTCCGAGGGGCCGAATTTTCTGGCTGGAACCGGGCGGAGCAGCAAGCCTCACCCTGTCCGCCGCAAGCGGGGACCCTGCAAAATGAAAGATTTTACGAGGAGCGGCGGAACACCGGAGCGAATGCGCTTTCGAGTTTGCCCGGAAGCAAACGATACGGAACTTGTTCCGACAAATCGCCCGGCAATGGGAGGACCGGACGGGGAAAAACTCATTCATTTTCCGCCATCGCTTTGATCTCGTCCGGCGTAAAGGTATAAACACGGTTGCAGAAGTGGCAACGGATCTCGGCACTCTCACCGGATGCGGCCATCTCCGCAAGATCCTCCTTGCTGATACTCGACACCGCCTGCGCAACACGCTCCCGGCTGCAATAGCAGCGGTACGCAACAGGCGTGCGTGTGAGAACCTCGATCTCCGCGCCCTTGAGGACCTTTTCGAGGATATCATCGGCGCTGCCGTTTTTGAGGACTTCTGTCACCGGCCCCATCGCGCGGATGTTATCCTCGATTTTGTCGATGACTGAATTCGGCGCGCCGGGCAGAAGCTGCACGATGAAGCCGCCGGCGCACAGAACGCTGCGGTCCGTGTCTACCAGCACCCCCAGTCCGCAGGCTGCACCGATCTGATCGCTCTCAGCGAGATAATAGGTGAGGTCCTCCGCGACTTCGCCCGAAACGAGCGCGGTCGAACCGATGTAGGGTTCCTTGAGTCCAATATCGCGGCTGACGGTCAGCGTACCGTTTGTGCCGATCGCCCCGCCGACGTCGAGCTTTCCCTCTGCGTTGAGCGGCATGTCCACCTGCGGATTGTCAACATAGCCGCGCACGTTGCCGCTGTTGTCCGAAACGGCAACGACCGTTCCGAGCGGTCCGCCGCCGTTGAGCCGAACCGTGACCGAGGCCTCATCCTCCTTGAGCAGATCGCCCAGAATGGAGGCAGCACAGAGCGTACGCCCCAGTGCGGCGGTCGCAACGGGGGAGAGATCGTGCAGCTCGCGGGCCTTTTCAACAAAGTCCCTGCCGTTGACAACTGAAATTTTAACAAGGCCGTCTTTCGTGACGGCACGTATGATCTGATCCATACAAACACCTCTGAGTTTACATAATGCTAGTTCCGCTTAATGCGGTGTATTTTCCGCTATGAGAAAAATACGGCCAAGTTCACCTTGCGGTCCGTTTTCACAGACTTCGATGTTTACAAAACCGGCTGCCGTGAGGCAGTCGCGAAGTGTCTGCACCTCGTGGACATATTCAATGTGTTCCTCACAGAAACGCTGCCAGAAGCGTCCGCGACGGGTGAAGAGATCCATGCCATAGCACAGAGTCTGGTCGGTCTCGTCGAAGTCGGCGCGCCAGAGGCAGAGACTGTTTTCGTCCTCGTCGACCGATGTCGACCCGTCGAGCGAGCGCAGCCGCTGGGGAGAGTTTATATCGAAAATGAATATTCCATCCGGCTCAAGGAAAAGATGCAGGCGGCGCAGAAGCTCAGGCAGGTCGCGGGGAGGCAGATAGTTGATCGCGTCGAGACAGGAAACGGCGGCGTCCACCGTCCCGTAAAGGTCGAGTTCGGTCATCGATTGGCAGAGAAACAGCGGCGGGATGACGTCCGGAAGCTTGGCGAATTTTTCCTGCGCGATCATGAGCATGTCCGTCGAGGCGTCCGCCGCGATCATTTCATAGCCGCGCTTTGCGAGCAGAGCCGTTAACGTGCCCGTGCCGCAGCCGACATCGAGTATGCTGCGTATCGTTTTGCCGCGAGCGGCAAAAACGGATTGATAAAAGTCGGCAAAGGCGGCGTAATCCACATCACTTGTGAATTTGTCATAAACAGGGGCCAATGGGCCGTATGCATTCAATTTTTCAGCCTCCTTAGGCGAATGAAACGGCCATTTTTGAAATGGCCGT
>JBMNPV010000091.1:0-6723 GCA_050943775.1 Oscillospiraceae bacterium | reverse complement strand
CCGGAGTCTTGATCCAGGTATCAACAGCGTCCATGAGCTCCCAGATGCAGGCATACTCAGGAGCGTGCGGATCGGTGGAGTCGGACTCGAGGACCTTCAGAGCGGAGCCCTTGATGATCGGGGTGTCGTCGCCGGGGAAGCTGTACTTGTCGAGAAGTTCGCGAACTTCCATCTCGACGAGCTCGAGGAGCTCGGGGTCATCGACCTGGTCGACCTTGTTGAGGAAAACGAGCACATACGGAACGTTAACCTGGCGGGCAAGCAGAAGGTGCTCACGGGTCTGAGCCATCGGGCCATCGGAAGCAGCGATAACGAGGATCGCACCGTCCATCTGTGCAGCGCCGGTGATCATGTTCTTGATATAGTCGGCATGGCCCGGGCAGTCAACGTGTGCATAGTGGCGGCCCTTGATGTCTTGACCGTCAGCGCCCTTGCGGTCGTCGGTCTGATACTCAACGTGGGAGGTGCTGATCGTGATACCACGTTCACGCTCTTCCGGAGCCTTATCGATCTGGTCATAAGCCGTATAGGCTGCGGCGCCTTCGTCTGCCAGATGGAGAACCTTGGTGATAGCTGCGGTAAGGGTCGTCTTGCCGTGGTCGATGTGGCCGATGGTGCCGATGTTAATATGGGGCTTTGTTCTATCGAATGCTTGCTTAGCCATTTGGAACTTCCTCCTTAAAATATGTTTATAATTGAATTTCGTTTATTGTTTCGACGCGCTCACGCCGAAAACTCATGCATTTCTCTTGCCGACGATCTCTTCCTGCAGAGACTTGGGCAGCTCGGTGTAGTGGCTGGGCTCCATGACGAAGTTTGCGCGGCCCTGCGTTTTGGAGCGCAGATCGGTCGCATAGCCGAACATCGAGGAAAGCGGGACCAGGGCCGTGATGGAGGTGGAGCCGTTGCGGGTCTCCATACCCTGCACCTGACCGCGGCGGGAGTTGAGATCGCCGATAACATCGCCGAGGAAATCATCCGGCGTTGCTACAACGACCTTCATGATCGGTTCGAGCAAAACGGGGTCCGCCTTGCGGCAGGCATCCTTGAACGCCATAGAACCGGCGATCTTGAACGCAAGCTCAGAGGAGTCGACCTCGTGATAGGAACCGTAAGTCAGTGTGACCTTGACATCAACGACGGGATAGCCCGCAAGAACGCCCGCCTGCATGGCGCCCTGAATACCGGCGTCGACAGAGGGGATATATTCTTTGGGGATCACGCCTCCTGTGATCTTGTCGATAAATTCATAACCCTTACCGGGTTCATTCGGCTCGACAGTGATCTTGACATGGCCGTACTGACCTTTACCGCCGGACTGCCGCACATAACGTGTATCCTGTTCGACAGACTTGCGGATGGTCTCCTTGTAGGAAACCTGGGGTTTACCGACGTTGGCCTCGACGTGGAACTCGCGCATGAGCCTGTCCACAATGATTTCAAGGTGGAGCTCGCCCATGCCGGCGATGATCGTCTGTCCGGTTTCTTCGTCGGTGTAAGCTTTGAATGTCGGGTCCTCTTCAGAGAGCTTCTGAAGCGCAATGCTCATCTTTTCCTGACCGGCTTTGGTCTTGGGTTCGATGGCAACGCGGATAACAGGCTCCGGGAACTCCATAGATTCGAGGATGATCGGTGCTTTCTCATCGCAGAGCGTGTCGCCGGTCGTGGTATTTTTAAGACCGACGGCCGCAGCAATATCCCCGGAATAGACCTCTTCCAGATCTTCGCGGTGGTTCGCGTGCATCTGGAGAATTCGGCCCATACGCTCTCTCTGTCCCTTAGTGCTGTTGAGAATGGTCGTGCCCGTCTTGAGTACGCCCGAATAGACGCGGAAGAACGACAGGCGGCCGACATAGGGGTCGGTCATGATCTTGAACGCGAGAGCTGAGAACGGCGCATTGTCATCGGCGGGACGCTCTGCCTCTTCGTCCGACTTCGGGAGTTTACCCTTGATCGGGGGGATGTCTGTGGGCGCCGGCAGATAGTCGATGATGGCATCGAGCAGCTTCTGAACGCCCTTGTTTTTATATGAGGTGCCGCAGGTGACAGGGATGAATTTGTTGTCGATGGTGCCGCGGCGGACGGCCTTTTTGATGAGGGCCGACGGGATCGGCTTCTCATCGAGGGCCAGCTCCATGATCTCATCGTCCAGATCGGCGACGGCGTCAATGAGCTTGGTGCGGTATTCCTGCGCTTTTTCGAGGTAATCCGCAGGGATCTCCTCGACGCGCATATCCTTGCCCATATCGTCATAGTAGATGTCCGCTTTCATTTCGATGAGGTCGATAATTCCGCGGAAAGTATCTTCGCTGCCGATGGGGAGCTGGATCGGTACGGCATTGCATTTGAGGCGGTCATGCATCATGTCAACGACGCTGTAAAAATCCGCGCCCATGATGTCCATTTTGTTGACATACACCATCCGGGGGACGTTGTAGGTGTCCGCCTGACGCCAGACCGTTTCGGTCTGAGGCTCGACGCCGCCCTTCGCACACATAACCGTTACGCTGCCGTCCAGAATGCGGAGGCTGCGTTCCACTTCAACCGTGAAGTCGACGTGGCCCGGCGTGTCGATGATGTTGATGCGATGGTCTTTCCAGTAGCAGGTTGTCGCAGCGGATGTGATCGTGATGCCGCGCTCCTGCTCCTCTTCCATCCAGTCCATCGTGGCGGTGCCGTCATGCGTTTCGCCCATCTTGTAGTTGACGCCGGTGTAATAGAGGATACGTTCGGTCGTTGTCGTTTTGCCGGCGTCGATGTGCGCCATGATGCCGATATTTCTGGTTTTTTCAAGGGATACTTTTCTTGGCATAGATAAATGCTCCTACTTACCAGCGATAGTGAGCGAACGCCTTGTTCGACTCTGCCATCTTGTGCGTGTCTTCGCGCTTCTTGACGGCTGCACCGGTGTTGTTGACAGCGTCAAGGATCTCGCCCGCAAGACGCTCTTTCATCGTTTTTTCGTTGCGTTTGCGCGCGTATGCGGTGAGCCAGCGCAGGCCGAGGGTCTGACGTCTGTCGGGACGGACCTCGATCGGGACCTGGTAAGTGGCGCCGCCAACGCGGCGTGCCTTAACTTCAAGTGAAGGCATGATGTTGTTGAGTGCTTCTGTGAACACTTCGAGAGGGTTGCGATCGGTCTTTTGCTTTATGATGTCGAAAGCATCATAGACGACCTTCTGCGCAACGCCCTTCTTGCCGTCCAGCATAATACTGTTGATGAGCTTCGTCACGAGAACAGAATTATACATAGGATCGGGAAGAATTTCTCTTTTGGGTACGTTACCTCTTCTGGGCACTATACTTCCCTCCTTCATGACAAGATGAATCTCATAGGTACTCGAAAAGGCTCCTGCCTTTCCGCATATGCCTGTCGGAAGCAACTTACCCCGCCGGGCCCGAAAATATGGGCGGCGAAATATATATGAATGCTCCGAACAAGACATAAGCCTTGCGCCGTAGCGCAGATTTCTTATTTTTTGGGTCTCTTGGCGCCATACTTACTGCGCGCCTGCTTACGGTTTGCAACGCCCTGCGTATCGAGGGAGCCGCGGATGATGTGGTAACGCACACCAGGAAGGTCCTTGACACGGCCGCCGCGAATCATGACGACGGAGTGCTCCTGCAGGTTGTGGCCGATGCCGGGGATGTAGGCAATGACCTCGTAGCCGTTGGTAAGACGGACACGGGCAATTTTACGAAGTGCGGAGTTCGGCTTTTTCGGGGTAGCGGTACGAACGGCGGTGCATACGCCTCTCTTCTGGGGAGAAGACAGGTCTGTCTCCTTGTTTTTGATGGTGTTGAGAACTTTCTGCATAGCCGGTGCTGCGGATTTGTAGGTCGGCACTTCTCTGCCTTTTCTGACGAGCTGGTTAAATGTAGGCATGATCTTCCTCCTTTCTTTAGAAATGGAATACAATTTATTTTTAACGGAAATCAAAAAGATATCCGAAAAAAAGCAAAAAATCCATGAATTTCGGGTCTGTCCGCCGTCAAAGAGGCTGGAAAATGAGGGCAGAAACGCAAAAAAGCGCAGTTCAACCCTCCTAGGCCCATGCAATCAAGTATTTTAGCATAATGCACAAGTTTAGTCAAGAAATTTCTGTTAAAAAATTTCTGCCGGGGCCGGAATTATCCCGGCCCCGGATGCCCGTTTGCTTTTGTTCCTTCTTAGAGAGCGTTTGTACGTCCCTCAAGAGCGGTGAGGTCAACGGATGGTTCCGCTTCGACTACGCCGCCGTCGTCCGTGCCCTCAATATCCGCATCAAATTTGCGGTACATTTCGAGTCCGGAACCGGCGGGGATCAGTTTGCCGATGATGACGTTTTCCTTGAGGCCGACGAGGTGGTCGACCTTGCCCTTGATGGCGGCGTCTGTAAGGACCTTCGTTGTTTCCTGGAAGGACGCGGCAGAGAGGAAGCTCTCGGTCGCAAGGGAGGCCTTCGTGATACCGAGAAGGGTCTGGGTGCAAGTCGCGTGGCGCAGACCGGTTTCGCCGGCCGCAATGCGGCGGTCGATCTCCCGGTTCGCTTCATTGATCTCGTTCCAGTCGACGGTCGCGCCGGAGAGAAGATCGGTGTCGCCGGCGTCCTCCACGCGGACCTTGCGCATCATCTGGCGGACGATAACTTCGATATGTTTATCGTTGATGTCAACGCCCTGTTGACGGTAGACCTTCTGTACTTCCTGAATGATATATTCCTGGCAGCGCTCGACGCCGGAAATGCGCAGAACGTCGTGCGGGTTGTATGCACCGCTCGTGAGGGCCTGGCCCTTGACGACCGTATCGCCGTTTTGCACCAGAAGGCCCGAGGAATACGGGGTCTGGAACTCCATCATTTCGCCGGAATCGGGGTCGGTCACCGTGACGGAGCACATGGCGTTTTTCTTTGTCTCCTCGATGGAGACCTTGCCGTTTACTTCAGAGAGGACGGCCATCTTCTTGGGCTTTCTGGCTTCAAAGAGTTCTTCGACACGCGGAAGACCCTGTGTGATGTCGTCACCGGCGACGCCGCCGGTGTGGAAGGTTCGCATCGTCAGCTGCGTGCCCGGTTCACCGATGGACTGTGCCGCAATAACGCCGACGGCTTCGCCTTCGTTGACCGGCTCGCCGACCGCGAGGTTGATACCATAGCACTTGGCGCACACGCCGCTTCTGGCTTCGCAGGTCATAACGGAGCGGATCTGCGTTTCGGTGATGCCGTGGGCTTCCAGAATTTCGGCGTCGCCCTTCATGAGCATGGTGTCCCGCGTAAAGAGGACTTCGCCGGTCTTCGGATCGACGATATCCTCGACCGGGAAACGGCCGTGGATGCTCTCGCCAAAGGTCTGAACGACGGTTCCCTTGTCATAGACCGTGGTGGCCTTGATGCCGGAATGGGTGCCGCAGTCGTGTTCGCGGATGATAACATCTTGAGAAACATCGACAAGACGGCGGGTGAGGTAGCCGGAGTCTGCCGTTCGCAGAGCGGTGTCGGCAAGGCCCTTTCGAGCGCCTCGGGAAGAGATGAAGTATTCGAGAACGGACAGGCCCTCGCGGAAGTTTGCCTTGATCGGGATCTCAATGGTTTTACCGGCGGTGTTTGCCATAAGGCCTCGCATACCGGCAAGCTGACGGATCTGGTTCATGGAACCGCGGGCGCCGGAATCCGCCATCATAAAGATCGGGTTAAATTCATCGAGGTTGCTTTGCAGCGCCTTGGTGACGTTCTTCGTGGTCTGCTCCCATTCGGCAACGACAAGGCGATAGCGCTCATCGTCCGTAATGAGACCGCGTTTATACTGTTTTTCAATCGCGACAACTTTCTTTTCGGTCGCGGAGATGAGCGTCTGCTTTTCATCCGGGACTGCCATATCCGCGATGGAAATGGTCAGCGCGCCGAGGGTGGAATACTTGTAGCCGAGCGCCTTGACACTGTCGAGCACCGCGGCCGAGGTCGTAAATCCGTGCTTTGCAATGCAGCGGTTGATGATCTTGCCGAGCTGCTTTTTGCCGACAATGAAGCTGATCTCATAGTCAAAGAAATGTTCGGGGTCGCTGCGGTCCACAAAGCCGAGATCCTGCGGGATCGGCTCATTGTAGATGATGCGGCCGACGGTGGTCTGGATCAGCCGCTCCTGCTCGACGCCGTCTACCATTTTCTTGACGCGGACACGGATCGGCGAGTGCATGCCGATGATCTGCTCATCATAGGCCATAAGGGCTTCGTTCGGGCTGGCAAAGGCGCGCACGCCCTCAAAGACCGCTTTTCTGAGCGTGATCTCTTCGCTGCTGTGGCGCATACGCTCAACGATCTCCTTATTGGCGGCGATAATATCCGTCGCGGGTACGATCTCACCTGTGGGCAGGTCGGTGTCGCCTGCGTCGACGACGCGGAGCATCTCGCCCTCATATTCACCCATGCGGATGAAGGTAAGATAGTAGGCGCCGAGGACCATGTCCTGCGTCGGGACCGTGACAGGGTTTCCGTCCTGCGGGCGGAGCAGGTTGTTTGCAGAGAGCATCAGCACGCGGGCCTCCGCCTGTGCTTCGGCGGAAAGCGGGACATGGATAGCCATCTGGTCGCCGTCGAAGTCCGCGTTGAATGCGGTGCAGCACAGCGGATGGAGTTTCAGTGCGCGGCCCTCAACGAGGATCGGCTCAAAGGCCTGAATACCGAGTCGGTGAAGCGTCGGCGCGCGGTTGAGGAGGACCGGGTGCTCCTTGATGACGACGTCCAGTGC
>JBMNPV010000090.1:0-6744 GCA_050943775.1 Oscillospiraceae bacterium | reverse complement strand
ACAGCGGATGGAGTTTCAGTGCGCGGCCCTCAACGAGGATCGGCTCAAAGGCCTGAATACCGAGTCGGTGAAGCGTCGGCGCGCGGTTGAGGAGGACCGGGTGCTCCTTGATGACGACGTCCAGTGCGTCCCAGACCTCGGTCTGCTGCTTATCCACCATCTTCTTGGCGGACTTGATGTTGTTTGCAAAGCCGTCCTCGACGAGCTTCTTCATAACGAATGGGCGGAAGAGCTCGATCGCCATTTCCTTCGGCACGCCGCACTGGTAGATCTTAAGTTCCGGACCGACAACGATAACGGAGCGGCCGGAATAGTCGACGCGCTTACCGAGCAGGTTCTGGCGGAAACGGCCCTGCTTGCCCTTGAGCATGTCAGAAAGGGACTTTAAAGCGCGTGAATTGGCTCCCGTGACGGCACGGCCGCGGCGGCCGTTGTCGATGAGGGCGTCCACGGCTTCCTGGAGCATACGCTTTTCGTTGCGGACGATGATGTCCGGCGCGTTGAGCTGAATGAGGCGCTTGAGGCGGTTGTTGCGGTTGATGACGCGGCGATAGAGGTCGTTGAGGTCTGAGGTCGCAAAGCGGCCGCCGTCAAGCTGGACCATCGGGCGGAGCTCCGGGGGAATGACCGGCAGCACATCAATGATCATCCACTCCGGGCGGTTGCCGGAATGGAGGAAGGCCTCGACGACTTCAAGACGCTTGACGATCTTGGCTTTTTTCTGGCCGGTGGCATCTTTCATCTCGGCGCGGAGCTCTTCGGAGAGCTTTTCGCAGTCGATATCCTCAAGCAGCTTCTTGATGGCCTCTGCGCCCATGCCGGCGTCGAAATCGTCTTCATATTTCTCGCGCATATCGCGATATTCTTTTTCGGTCAGGATCTGGCACTTCTGCAGGGGCGTGTCGCCGGGGTCGGTGACGATATAGGCTGCAAAGTAAAGGACCTTTTCAAGAATTCGCGGGGTGAGGTCCAGAATGAGACCCATGCGGGACGGGATGCCTTTAAAATACCAGATGTGGGAAACAGGGGTCGCCAGCTCAATGTGGCCCATGCGCTCGCGGCGGACCTTGGACTTTGTGACCTCGACACCGCAGCGGTCGCAGATCTTGCCCTTGTAGCGGATCTTTTTATACTTGCCGCAGTGGCATTCCCAGTCCTTCGTCGGCCCGAAAATACGTTCGCAGAAAAGACCGTCGCGTTCAGGCTTGAGGGTGCGGTAGTTGATGGTCTCCGGCTTCTTGACCTCGCCGTAGGACCAGCTGCGAATCATTTCGGGGGATGCAATGCCTATCTGGATGGCGTCAAATTGTGTCATATCCGAACCTCCTCATCCGAATTTTCCTTGCCTTCGGGGTCCTCCTCAATGAGGTCGCCGTCGGACTCGGGTTCGCCCTCGTGGTTTTCGATGGTATAGCCGGAAGACTCGATCTCTTCCTCGTCAGCGGTGTAGTAATCGTCGCGGAAATCGGGGCTGAAATCGTCCTCATCGTCGTCCTTGAGCTCGATCTCATTGCCGTCCTTGTCGAGGACACGGACATCGAGGCAGAGGGACTGAAGTTCTTTCACAAGGACCTTGAAGGATTCCGGCACGCCCGGCTGCGGGATGTTGTGGCCCTTGACGATGCTCTCATAGGTGCGGACACGGCCGGTCACATCATCGGACTTGACCGTCAGGATCTCCTGCAGGGTGTAGGCCGCGCCGTAGGCCTCGAGCGCCCAGACTTCCATTTCACCGAAGCGCTGGCCGCCGAACTGGGCCTTGCCGCCGAGCGGCTGCTGCGTAACGAGACTGTACGGTCCCGTGGAACGCGCATGGATCTTATCATCAACCAGGTGATGGAGTTTTAAGAAGTAGACGTAACCGACGGTGACGGGGTTGTCGAAGGGGCGGCCCGTGCGGCCGTCGTAAAGGATGCTCTTGCCGTCCGGACGGAGACCGGCCAGTTCGAGCGTGTCGTGGATCTCCTGCTCGTTTGCGCCGTTGAAGATCGGGGTAGCGACCTTCCAGCCGAGCGCGTGCGCCGCGTAGCCCAGATGGACTTCAAGGACTTGTCCGATATTCATTCGAGACGGAACACCCAGCGGGTTGAGCACGATGTCGAGCGGTGTGCCGTCCGGCATATAGGGCATGTCCTCTTTCGGGAGAATGCGGGAAACGACGCCCTTGTTGCCGTGGCGTCCCGCCATCTTGTCGCCGACGGAGATCTTGCGCTTCTGTGCGATATAGACACGAACGACCTCATTGACGCCGGGGGACAGCTCGTCGCCCGCCTCGCGGGTGAAACGCTTGACGTCGACAACGATGCCGCTCTCGCCGTGCGGCACCTTGAGAGAGGTGTCACGGACCTCGCGGGCCTTTTCGCCGAAGATGGCCCGCAGAAGGCGCTCCTCAGCCGTGAGATCGGTCTCGCCCTTCGGGGTGACCTTGCCGACGAGGATATCGCCGGAGTGGACCTCCGCGCCAATGGAGATAATGCCGCGTTCGTCAAGATACTTGAGCGCGTCATCGCCGACGCCGGGGATGTCGCGGGTGATCTCCTCGGGGCCGAGTTTGGTGTCGCGCGCGTCGCACTCGAATTCCTCCACATGGATCGACGTAAAGGTATCGTCCATAACGAGGCGCTCGTTGAGCAAAATAGCATCCTCGTAGTTGTAGCCCTCCCAGGACATAAATCCGACGAGGATGTTCTTGCCGAGGGAGATCTCGCCGTTTGAGGTACCGGGGCCGTCCGTGATGACCTCACCCTTTTCAACGCGCTGTCCGACGGAAACGATCGGGCGCTGATTGATGCAGGTGCCCTGGTTGGAGCGGGCGAACTTGATGAGCTTGTAGTCTTTCGTTTCGCCGCTGTCATATTTGATCGTGATATTTGTGGCGGAAACACGGGTAACGACGCCGTCGTCCTCTGCACAGATGACGACCTTGGAGTCAACGGCGCACTTGTGCTCGATGCCGGTGGCAACGATCGGCTGTTCGGTGGTCATCAGCGGAACGGCCTGGCGCTGCATGTTTGCGCCCATCAGCGCGCGGTTCGCGTCGTCGTTTTCCAGAAATGGGATCATCGCGGTCGCGATGGAGATCATCATGCGCGGGGAAATATCAACATAGTCGACGCGGTCGCGGTCCACTTCGATGATCTCGTCGCGGTGGCGGCAGGTAATACGCTCGTTTAAGAGGCAGCCGTTTTCGTCGAGCGGCTCTGTGGCCTGCGCAATAATGTACTGATCCTCGATGTCCGCCGTGAGGTAATCGACGTCGTCTGTGACGAAATGGGTCTTTTTGTCAACGCGGCGGTAAGGGGCGATCAGAAAACCGTATTCATTGACGCGGGCATAGCTCGCAAGATAGGAGATCAGACCGATGTTCGGACCTTCAGGCGTTTCGATCGGGCACATGCGGCCATAGTGGCTGTAGTGGACGTCTCGAACGTCGAAGCTTGCGCGCTCACGGGACAGGCCGCCGGGGCCGAGGGCCGACATACGGCGCTTATGCGTCAGTTCGGCAAGCGGGTTCGTCTGGTCCATGAACTGGGACAGCGGGGACGAACCGAAGAATTCCTTGATTGCCGCCGTGACCGGACGGATATTGATGAGGCTCTGCGGGGTGACGATGTCGAGGTCCTGCAGCGTCATGCGCTCACGGATCACGCGTTCCATGCGGCTAAAGCCGATGCGGAACTGATTTTGCAGCAGCTCGCCAACGCAGCGGATGCGGCGGTTGCCGAGGTGGTCGATGTCGTCGGCTTCGCCGATGCCGTAAAACAGACCCAAAATATAGTCGGTCGCGGAGAAGATATCATCGATGATGACATACTTCGGAACGAGGTCGTCCATGTGGGCAATGCAGGCTTCCTTGAGTTCCTCTCCCTTGTATTCATTAAGGAGTCTCCGGAGAACAATGAGGCGGACCTTTTCCTTAACGCCTATCTCCTTCGGGTCAAAGTCCACGAAATCAGCCATATCGACCATGCCGTTGGAGAAGATATGGAATGCGCGGCCGCCTTCGACCTTGATGGTCGCGTCAATAACACCGATCTTCTCGAGCTCTTCGGCGCGTTCGCGGGTAATGAGTTCGCCGGCCTCTGCGACGATCTCACCTGTCAGCGGGTCAACGCAGGGGGCAGCCAGCTCATGGCCGATGAGACGCGGGCGCAGCGCGAGTTTTTTGTTGAATTTATAGCGGCCGACGTTGGAGATGTCGTAGCGGCGCTTATCGAAGAAGAGTCCTTCGAGAAGGGTGACCGCGCTGTCCACCGTGGGGGGATCGCCGGGGCGCAGCTTGCGGTAGATCTCCAGCAGGGATTCCTCGCGGGACTGGCAGGTATCCTTGTCGATGGTCGCAAGGATGCGCGGGTCGTCACCGAAGAGCGCCTTGATCTGCTCGTTCGTGGTGACGCCGTTTTCGCCGCCGGCGCAGGAGAGCCATGTCCACGGCTTTTCCTCGTCGCGGGCACCGACCGCGCGGAGGAACCATGTCACGGGGATCTTGCGGTTTTTATCGATACGGGCATAAAAAACATCGTTGAGGTCCGTTTCGTATTCCAGCCATGCGCCATGATACGGAATGACCGTCGTGCCGCAGAGGCAGGCGCCGGTCTTGTCGATCTTTTTGTCAAAGTAGATGCCGGGAGAACGGACGATCTGAGAAACGATAACGCGTTCCGCACCATTGATGATGAACGTGCCGCTTTCGGTCATGAGCGGGAAGTCGCCCATAAAGACTTCTTGCTCCTTGATCTCGTCCGTCTCCTTGTTGCGGAGGCGAACGCCGACCTTCAACGGGGCGGCATACGTGGCGTCGCGCGCCTTGCATTCCTCCTCGGTGTACTTCGGCTTCTCGTTCATGGAGTAATCCACGAAGCTGAGCTCAAGGTTGCCGGAATAGTCCGTCACGGAGTCGACCTCCGAAAAGACCTCCCGCAGGCCCTCGTCTAGGAACCACTTGTAGGACTCCTTCTGGATCTCCAGCAGATTCGGCATTTCCTGGATCTCTCTGCTCCGCGCGAAGCTCTTTCTGAGCGTCTTGCCGTACATTACGTCCTTTGGCATTGGCTTTCACTCCTTATCTCGTATAGTGCGCCGTGCGCGATACGCCCGGGTAAGTTGTTTGTTTGTTTCCGCGACATCTTGCATTTTCGCGAATTGCTGATAGAATGCTATTAGAGATTGATACTGGGTTTATATTCACATTTGCCAGGGCATGTGGCGTATTATTATACCAGGTAATGTATCCCTTTGTCAATACCCATCCTTTCACAACTGAGTAATTTCGGTCGGAAGCTGTATTTCCGACCGTTTTTTGTTGCCTTTTGTCCAAAAAGTTCTATAATGGCCGTAGCCATAGGGCAAAAGACAATGCTTGGAGGTCCACATGGAACTGTCTCTGATGATCATTCTCGCGCTGATCGTTCTCGCCGCATTGCTCATTCCCTGGTACGAAGGTGTACTGAAGGACGGCCGGGCGCTCATCATCGCTGCCGCCGTCGTCTGCGCAGCCTTTCTTCTGCGCGTTCCCCTGCTCAGCTGGCGGAGCGGGGACTACAACTCTTTCCTTGTCCACTGGGTCCAGTATTTCCGCGACAACGGCGGCTTTGCGGCCTTTCGTGACAGTACGGGAAGCGGGAGTATCAACTACAATGTCCCCTACCTCTACTTTCTCGCGATTTTTTCCTACCTGCCGCAGCGCGACCTTTTTCTTATAAAGCTGCTGTCGATCACTTTCGATGTGGTGCTTGCCTATGCGGTAATGAAGCTCGTTTCCGTCTATACGGACTCGGGCGCGAAGAAGCTTGCCGCCTATCTTCTCACGCTGCTGCTGCCGACCGTCATTTTGAACGGCGCGCAGTGGGGCCAGTGCGACAGCATCTACACCGCATTTCTTGTGCTCTCCCTTTACCACGTTCTCACGGGCGCGCCTCGGCGGTCGATGGCAGAGGCGGCGCTTGCGCTGGGCTTCAAGCTGCAGGCAGTGTTTCTGCTGCCTGTGTTCCTTGTGATGCTCTTCGCAAAGAAGCTCCGTTGGCGGGATGTGCTTGTCTTCCCGCTCACCTATGTGCTTTTGCTGCTGCCCGCAGTTCTTGGGGGTGCAGACTTTATCTCTGTCCTCACTTTTTATCTGCACAGCACCGGCACCATCGGCGATGGACTCAACTACAACTCCCCCTCTCTCTTCACGCTCATATCCCCGGGAGAAGACAGCCGGACCTGGGCAGCCATGGGGATCGCGGCAGCGTTCCTGTATATGCTCGCGCTCTGGGCATGGAGCTGGTATCGACGCAAAAATCTTTCAAACGAGGCCCTGTTGGGGCTTTCGATCCTTTTCGCGGTCGGCATCCCCCTGCTGCTGCCGCATATGCACGACCGTTACTTCTTTCTCTCGGACGTACTTACGCTTGTGCCCGCCGTGCTCTGGCTCAGCTACATCCCGGCGGCGGTCCTTGCAACGCTGGCTTCCTATCTCTGCTACCACTGGTATCTCAACGGCTCCTATCCTCTGCCGCCGCAATACGGCACGTTTGCTCTGCTCGGCGTTCTGCTGATCTTTTTCGGGTTTACAGCGCAGCGCATCGGTTCAAACCGCTACCCGGAGCCGCTGGATGAAAAAATCCGGGAAAGTTGAAATTTGCTGTTGACAAAACGGACTTTTCTGCTATAATAAATCTCGCGTCCGCTGATGTGGGCGCAGATAAGCGAGAGTGCTGGAACAGGTAGACAGGCACGTTTGAGGGGCGTGTGTCAACCGAC
>JBMNPV010000089.1:0-6849 GCA_050943775.1 Oscillospiraceae bacterium | reverse complement strand
TGGGGGGGGCACTTCCCTATTGCATTTTACTGCAGCAAAAACACCGGGCGGATCGGGTCCGCCCGTCCGTCTGGTATCTATCGCTGTAAGAGATTTGAAGTCGCTTCTCCTGCGCGTGGTTTTGCGTAACAAAAAGCCGGCGCGAAAAACGCGCCGGCCCAAGCCCGCCATTGCCGTGGGAACCTTATTGTAACCTGCACGACTCATGCAGGTGGGTCGCCTCTCTCCTGTTTCTCCGCTTCCAACGTCCAGATACGGTCAAAGCCGCCCCGGGAGGCCTGCGATCCGCCGAAGAATATGGCATCCCTTATTAAAGATGTGGGTTTTATAAAGTCCCTCACGCACACAGCAGGTTTCAAACCGCTGTGTTCAGACATCTCTGTCCGTGTCTTCATTATACACCCGCAAGGCGAAAAAGCAAAGAGAATTTCTGGCTCTTTCGGAACAAACTATTCCTCGTCCTCGTCAAACAAAACAGATGCGAACATTTCGTAAACGGTCTGCAGCTCGTCGGGGTCATCGACCGACCCCAGTATCTCTTCGCCGTTCTCCTCGATCACCTTGAGGATAATGAGACCGTAATCGGGATCGTCCTCATCCATATCAGTCGGCAGAAAAGCCATATAAAAGGTCTCGTTATACTCCAGCGTATGCAAATGCTCGAGTACATATTCATTGCCTTCTTCATCGGTGATCGTGATAATATCGTTACCGTATTCGTCGCTCATAACAGCGCCTCCAAACTTAGCTTTGCGCTGCATTATACCTTAGAACACCGGAAAAAGCAACAGGCAGCTTTTCTCATGCTCAAGACTCCAGATCTTCGAGTGTCATCATCAGTTTCTCCCTGCTGTCGAGCTCCAGTCCGTTTTTAAGCATCTGCTGGTCCAGTGCCCGTAATGTTGAAACCTCAATATCGGTCACAGTCGTGGGCTTTTTCGCCTCCGGACCGTCATAAACTGCAACATAGCCGTCGCAGTCGCGCAATACGTAGCAGTCCGGCTCCGATGCCGCACAACTGACGGTCTCGGTCGCGGCCCTTCCATATTGGACCATCGCCGCGCCGCCGCATAAGGCCGCGCAGAGGCAAAGCGCCCCCAGCGCGTTTTTTTTCGTGAACAGCTTCATAAGCATTTCGCCTCCTCTTTTCCTCCATTATCGCCGTATTTGTGCGGAATTATCCCCCAAATATCCGCTGAAATAATCTTTTCTGCTATTTGACATCCTATGATATAATGAGTAATACGGTTATCGATTTTTTGAGTCGGTACCGCCGCTCAAAACATCCAAAGCCAACCGGAGGTCTCACATGGAAAATAACCAGTCCAACAAAGCCGCAAAGGCGGCTGGTGCCGTCTCGACGGTTTTTCGCACCATTTTAAAAGTTATAGGGACATTGCTGCTCATTCTACTCACGACCGGTCTGCTTTTTGCATGCATATTTGCTTACTATGTCAAAACCAATCTCTCGCAGGATCTGGACGTTTCGCTCGAAGAGATGTCTCTGAATCTTGCAAGCACCATCTACTACACAGACGAAAACGGTGTCAACCAGACCCTCGCCTCACTCCATGGGACCGAAAACCGCGTTTGGGTGGAATATGAGAACATTCCCAAAAACATGGAGTACGCCGCCGTCGCGATCGAGGACCAGCGTTTCTATAAGCACCACGGTGTAGACTGGTATCGCACGGTTGCCGCCTTCGGAAACATGTTTCTGAGTATGAAGAGCGACTTCGGCGGCTCGACGATAACACAGCAGCTCATCAAAAACGTCACGCAGCAAAACGACATCACGGTCCAGCGAAAGATCCTTGAGATTTTCCGTGCGCTGAAGCTTGAGAAGATGTACAACAAGCAAAAGATCATGGAATGGTATCTCAATGTCATCTATCTCGGGGAGGGCTGCAATGGTGTCGGAACGGCAGCGAAGACCTATTTTGATAAGGATGTTATGGACCTCGACCTGGCGGAATGTGCAAGTATCATTGCCATCACAAACAACCCCTCAAAATACGACCCCTACATCAGCCGCAAAAATAACAAGGCGCGTCAGGAACTGATTCTCGACCAGATGTATAAGCAGGGTTATATCACCCAGCAGCAGCGTGCGGAAGCCATTGCTGAGCAGCTGACTTTCAAGCGCGGCGAAAACGAAACGACAACGCAGACAGTCCACTCCTACTATACCGAGGCCGTCATCGCGGATGTAACGAAAGACCTCATGGAGCAAAAGGGCATCAACAAGTCAACGGCCCAAAACCTCATTTATAACGGCGGACTTCAGATCTACTCCTGCATGGACAAAAGAGCGCAGGATATCGTAGACAGCATCTATACAAATCGGGCAAACTTCCCGTCCTCCAAGTCTCCGAGCGGCGAATCGCTCCAGTCTGCCATCGTCCTTCTTGACCCGGCCACAGGTGAGATCAAGGCCCTGTATGGAGGTGTCGGTGAGAAAACGGAAAACCTCATCTTCAACCGTGCCACGGATGCCAAACGACCTGCGGGTTCTTCGATCAAGCCTGTCTCCACCTATGGGCCGGCAGTCGACCAGGGACTCATTACGCCAACCACCCTTGTAAACGACAGTCCCGACATCAGGCTCAAGGGCACCACGTGGTATCCGAAGAACGATAGCCTCACCTATCGCGGGACCGTTACGATCCAGCAGGCGCTTGTCAGCTCTCTCAACACGGTTTCCGCGCAGATCCTCGACAAGCTCACTCCGCAGGTCTCCTACAAATACCTCACAGACCGTCTCGGCTTCACCAGCCTCGTCAAGGCTGACTGCGACTATGCCCCGCTGGCCCTCGGTCAGTTCACAAAGGGCGTGACCGTCCGGGAAATGGCGCAGGCGTTCGACGCGCTTGCCAATGACGGTATCTTTACCTATGCCCGCACCTACACAAAGGTCCTCGACTCAAAGGGCAACGTTCTGCTCGACAATCCCGCACAGACGAACGTCGCGTTCAAGGACAACACCGCATGGACCATGTCCCAGATGCTTCAGGCTGCCGCGACCTACGGCACCGGTTGGGAATCCAATTTTGGTGCAATGGCGCATGCCGGTAAAACCGGTACGACTTCCGATAACACGGACCGTTGGTTCGTGGGCTACACACCGTATTACTGCGCCGCTGTCTGGACCGGATATGATACTCCCGCGCATATCTACGTTTCCGGCAACCCGGCTGCACAGATTTGGAAAAAAGTCATGCAGCCTTTGCACGAGGGGCTTGCCATCAAGCAGTTCAAAACACCTGCTGCGAGCGCACCGACCAACATCTTCGGCGATACCATCATCGAGTCGCCGAGTCCCAGTCCTTCCGACTCCGCTGAGGTCTCGGAGCAGCCCTCCGGTGAACAGCCCTCCAGCGGCGGCACCATTGCTCCGCAGCCCTCCGCGACGCCACCGGAGCCCTCCGCTCCAGTTGTCAGCCCAGCGGATAATAATTTCATCATTGACTTTGATTTTGACTTTGTCTTTCCCCATATCAGTACGCGCAAAGCAGGCTGACCGCAAAAAAACGCTCCGCAAAACGTATCGTTTTGCGGAGCATTTTTATGCCTTTCTGTTTTATCTGATGTCGTGCAGCGGATGTTCCTTCACTTGCAGCAGCGCCTTTGTTGTCTCAACAAGCACCTGCGACTTAAAGTGTGTCATTTCGCCCGAAACATAGGCAAGCATGTTCCCTCTCTTCGAGGTCACGTAGCGAGGGGGTAGTGCGTTGAGCGCCAGCGCACAAGCATTGAGCCGACAGATCTCACATTTACACATATCCATCGCCTCGATTCTCTCATCAACAGCCCGCCGTACCAGTTCTTCCATGACATTGAACAGGACTTTGTCATTCTGCGAATTCTTCGTCAATTCTTCAACAAGCATTTTGTCCTCCGCATCGTCGTGCCCATACGGCAAGACGAATCGTTCCTTTCCAACGTTTCTGTTCTTTCTTCCTTTGATTATAGTCCTGTTCGCCGCCGCATACAAGCCTTTCGCGTATAATTCGACTGCTGCGCGCTTCTGTCACGCTTTGTGGAACTTGACGCCCTGCGGCGTATCCTCCAATATATAACCCTTCGCCTTGATCTCGTCGCGGATACGGTCAGCCTCCGCATAATTCTTGGCTTTTCTGGCGGCTTGACGCTCGGCGATCAGCCTCTCGATTTCCGCGTCGCCCTCATCTGCCTTCCTGAGCGGCAGACCCAGCACATCGGCAAGCTCGTCGAAAATCGCAGCGCAGCTCTTTGCCAGCGCCTTCGTCGGATCGCTCACAGGGCTGACGGCGGTGTTGATCTCACGCACCATGTCAAACACGACGGCCACTGCGTCGGCGGTGTTCAAGTCGTCGTCCATCACTTCACAAAAGCGGGTGCGGTATTCGCCCAGACTCTCCGCAAATTTCTTTTCGCCGTCGGCCATCTCGCCGTCTTTGCCGTTTGCCATGAAGAAGTCGAGGTTTGCGCGCGCGGTCGATAGCCGCTCGAGCGCTGCCTTTGCCTGATTGAGGATCTCTCCGGAATAGTTGAGCGGGCTGCGGTAGTGGCTCATGAGCATGAACATGCGGATCGCGTCGTAGCCATATGCCTCCGCCGCCTCGCGCACGGTGAAGAAGTTGCCGAGCGATTTGGACATCTTTTTGTTGTCCACGGCGATAAAGCCGTTGTGCACCCAGTAATTTACGAATTTGCAGCCGTTTGCAGCCTCTGACTGTGCGATCTCGTTTTCATGGTGCGGAAAAATCAGATCCTGTCCGCCACAGTGAATGTCAATGGTTTTTCCAAGGTAGCGCACAGACATGGCGCTGCACTCGATGTGCCAGCCGGGCCGGCCTTTGCCCCATGGGGAATCCCATGCAGGCTCACCGGGCTTAGCCGCTTTCCAGAGCGCGAAATCCATCGGGTTTTCCTTGATGTCCGCAACGTCGATGCGCGCGCCCGCCTGCAGGTCCTCCAGCGGCTGGTGGCTGAGCTTTCCGTAATCCGCAAACCTGCCGGTACGATAGTACACATCGCCGTTTGCCTCATATGCAAAGCCCTTTTCGATGAGACTGCTCACCATGTCGATAATCTGCTGCATGTTTTCGGTCGCGCGCGGATGAACGCTCGCGGCGCGCACGCCGAGAGCCTTTACATCCGTCCAGTATTCCGCGATATATTTTTCCGCGATGTCGGCGGCCGAGATCCCCTCCTCGTTCGCGCGCTTGATGATCTTGTCGTCAACGTCCGTAAAGTTCTGCACGAAGGTCACCGTATACCCACGGTATTCGAGGTAACGCCGCAACACATCGAACATGATGATGGGCCGGGCATTGCCGACGTGGATGAGGTTGTAAACGGTCGGTCCGCAGGCGTACATCCGCACCTTTCCTGCCTCGATCGGGACAAATTCTTCTTTCTGCATCGTCATGCTGTTGAAAAGCTTCATTTGTAATTTCCTCCGAAAAAATCAGTTGTCGTGCTTGTGGTCTTTTTGACCGATCCACACAAGCATCTCGTCGATCTGCGCGTGCAGGGCAAGCAGCTCCTGCGCCACCGGGTCGGTAACATGGATCTGGTCGACTTCCTCCGCATAGTTTTCAATACGCTTGCCGTCCAGCTTCACAATGCGCGCCGGAACACCAACGGCTGTGGCGTTGGGCGGTACTTCCTTCAGCACAACGGCGCCCGCCGCGATGCGGCTGTTGTCGCCCACTTTGAACGGGCCGAGGACCTTTGCGCCCGAACCGATGAGAACATTATTCCCAATTGTCGGGTGCCGCTTTCCAACGTCTTTGCCGGTGCCCCCCAGCGTCACGCCCTGATAGATCAGCACATCGTCGCCGATCTCCGTGGTCTCACCGATAACGACGCCCATGCCGTGGTCGATGACGAAGCGCCGTCCGATTTTCGCGCCCGGGTGTATTTCAATGCCTGTCTTTTTCCTTGCATGCTGTGAGATCCAGCGCGCAATATAAAACATTTTGTGCTCATAGAACCAATGTGCCCGCCTGTGTGCCATTGTGGCCTTGATTCCGGGATAAAGCGTCAGTATCTCAAAGGTCGAGCGTGCGGCCGGATCTCTGGCCTTGTATGCGGCGACGAGTTCTTTTTTCTCTTTGTTCATGCCAAACATCCTTTCTGAAAAATGAACGCCTCTCATGGGCTGACCCATGAGAGGCGAATAATCCGCGGTTCCACTCTCGTTTATCACTCTCCGGCTAATACCGGCTCTGCCTTAACGCGGCGCAACGGGACAGCATTTCCTCCGTCCGCGGCTCCCGGGCGCACTTCAAACAGACTGCGCCACTGTCGTTTTCAGCCAAGCCGGCAGCTCTCTTTTGCGCTCATTCCGTTTTACTTTTCCCGTTCACAGCCCTATTCTGTTGTGTACTATTATACGCGAAAGTCCTGAAATTGTCAACGTTTGAGTTCAAGCGCAGACTTGTTCACAACGAAATATTCGATGCCCGAATACACGGTCGTCACAACAATTATGATCGTGCCGAGCAGGTCCACGGTCAGGAACGAGCCGCCAAAATCATAGCTGTGCAGCGGCAGCAGCATGAAGCAGCAGCAGATCAGAGAAGAAAATGTCTTGATCTTGCCGGACATTGCGGCGGCAATGACCGTTCCGTTCTCCATCGCGACGAGCCGCAGACCGGAAACGGCGAATTCACGCGCGATCACGATCCAGCAGGCCCACGACGCCATCTGTCCGCGCTCTACGAAAATGAGCATGGCCGCCGTGACGAGCAGCTTGTCCGCGAGCGGGTCCACAAACTTGCCGAAGGTCGAAACCTGATTGCAGTGCCGCGCAACATAGCCGTCCAGCCAGTCGGTGGCGGCAGAGACAGCAAAGATCGC
>JBMNPV010000088.1:0-6945 GCA_050943775.1 Oscillospiraceae bacterium | reverse complement strand
CTTCATCCCGGCAGAAAAGAATACGGCGGAAACGGAGCCAAAGGCGAGCGAGTCTGCCGGCACTGCGGAGAATCGGACAAATGCCGCAAACGGAAACGAAACAAAGGCAAGCATTCTCCGCGAAAGCCTGGAAAACATGAAAAACGGGCTGCTCAACAAAGATGACGCGAAAGAGAGCCCTGCTGTGAGCCGGAATCCGGGCTGCGACAGAAAACGGGCGCAGGATCTGATCATCAGAGTCTACTATGTAGACGGGGAGATCTTTTGTGTGACGCAGCTCATAAATGATGAAACGTCTGACTCGGAAAAAAACGAAGCCGAAGAAGGGGACGAACAGGGCAGGACGGAAAAGATGGAGGGGACGGTGAAATCTTCGGCAGCGGCGCAGCTGACGCCTTCGAGCTCACCGGCTGCCGACGGAAAAACGGATTTGGAGCGCTTCCTTCCGACGACCCGCATACTTTACCGTGCCGTTGGAGAGCCCGAAAAGCTCGATGCACTGCTTGAAAATCTGGCGAAGTCGAAAGAAACGATGCTGACCCAGAACACCTCCAGAAAATAAAAATCCGGCGCTTTCCATGAGTGGAAAGCGCCGATTTTTTTATTTCGTTCAGCTTACGGCGATCATGCGCTCCAAACTGGCGCGCGCGCCGTCCATTTCCTTTTGCGGGAGCTCAATAGGAGTGCGCCGGCCCTCGAGACAGTCGAGTACGTCCGCGAGTTTCGTCTTTTTCATGTCCGCACAGACAAAATCCTCGTGGAGCGGGAAAATGTGCGCCTGCGGCAGTTCGCGGCGGAGAATATCGGTCACACCGTTTTCGGTGCCGATGATGAAGCTGCCCTCCGGAGTCCGCCGCGCGGTGTCGAGAATACCAGCCGTTGAACCGACGTAGTCTGCCGCGTCCGAAACTTCCTCCCGGCACTCGGGGTGGACCAGAAGCCGCGCTTCCGGGTGCGCCTGCCGGGCGGCCGCGGCATGTTCCCCTGTGACAGCGTCGTGGATGGGGCAGCAGCCGTTGTAGAGGATGATCTCTTTTTCCGGAACCTGCTTTGCGATATAGGCGCCGAGGTTTTTGTCCGGTACAAAGATGATCTGCCGGTTCGGCAGACTGCGAACGACTTTTTCCGCGGACGAGGAGGTGCAGCAGATGTCGCTGACCGCCTTGACAGCAGCGGTGGAGTTCACATAGCACACGACTGCGGCTTCGGGGTACTGTTTTCTGAGGGCGAGAACGTCATCCGCGGTGATCGTGTCGGCCATCGGGCAGCCGGCGTCCGCTACAGGGAGCCAGACGGTCTTGCCGGGGTTGAGGATCTTTGCGCTCTCTGCCATAAAGCGCACGCCGCACATGATGATGCCGCTTTGCGAGGCGCTCTGCGCGCGCTTGGCCAGTGCAAAGGAATCACCGACCGCATCCGCAATGTCCTGTACGTCGAGCGGCTGATAGTAGTGGGCGAGAATGAGGCAATCACGTTCTTTTTTCAGCGCGAGAATTTTGCTTTGAAGCTCGTTCATGAGGCTCTGTCCTTTCGATAAAAGCCCGCGCGGGATAAAACCTGCGGGGAATAAAGAATTGAAAACAGTTTAGCACAAAAAAAAGCACAGTACAATCGGATGAAGCAAAACTTGCTGTTTATTTTGCGTGAAATATATGATACACTGACCATGTATCACATATTTTGTGCAAAATCGCCTGCCCTATGACTACAATACGTCGCTGTTCGGAAAAAGGAGAATTTGATTTATGGAAATCAATCGCGCTGCGATCAAGAAAAATGCAAAGCTTTTGATCGCCAATACAAGGCCAAGCCCGATCCTCGTCTTTCTGGTATATCTGCTGATCGGCTTTGTACTTCTCTATCTCAGCGAGAATATCAGCGGCGAAACAAAGATATTCAGCGAGATGCTGGAACAGTATCAGGCTGGCAACTTTGATTTTGTCCCCGAACTGCCGCAGATCAGCGTCTGGGGCTATGCGCTGCTGATCGCACTGTCCGTGATGAATCTCATGCTCTATGTGGGCGCGACCATCTACAGCCTCGAGATCTGCCAGTTCCGGAAGGCCGGCGTGGGGAATCTGTTTGACGGCTTTGGCATCTTCGGTAAGGCCCTGCTGCTTGCCGTCGTGATGATTTTATTCATCTATCTTTGGGCGCTGCTGTTTATTGTGCCGGGCATCATTGCGGCTTACCGCTACCGTCTGGCATTCTATCTGATGATCGACAATCCGGAGCTTGGACCGCTCGACTGTCTGCGGCTGAGTTCGGAGATGATGGCGGGACATAAGTGGGAGCTTTTCGTCCTTGATTTGAGCTTCCTCGGCTGGTTTCTCCTGTGCACGGTGCCGGGCGTGTCGATTTGGGTGGAGCCCTACACAAGCATTACCTATACGAACTACTATCTTGCCCTGCGCGACATGCCGCGCAGCGACTTTGATATGCGGATTTGAGGAGCGCGGCTATGTATTTGTTTTCGTGGTGCTTTGCGCTGTTCTGTTCGCTGATCCTGCCGCTGACCCTTGCTGTGGAACTCTGCGTCCGCAAGAAAGGGACGTGGAGACCGCTGCTCTGCGGCGCGCTCACGTTCACGGTGTTTCAAGGTTTTGTTCGTCTGCCGGTACTAACGGCGCTCGCCCGGACCGACTGGTACAGCGGCTTTGAGACCTCAGATCCTGCGCTGTATGCACTGTTTCTCGGCGCGACCGCCGCACTCTTTGAGGAGGGTGGCCGCTGGCTCGTAATGCGCATTTTCCTGAAAAAACGGCGCAGTGTGCGCGACGGCATCGCCTTTGGCGCAGGCCACGGCGGTATAGAAGCTATAGCCGTCCTCGGCGTGACCGCGCTTGCAAATATCATTGGGGCAGGCTCGCTTTCCGTTGGAGAATGGTCTCTTGTCCTCGCGGGCGGCGCGGAGCGTCTGTTCGCCTTAGCCGCGCAGATCGGATTTTCCGTGATGGTGATGGAGAGCGTCCGCGAGAAAAAGCCGCTGTGGCTCCTTCTGGCCTTCGCGCTGCACATGCTCATCGACTTCGGCGCCGCCTACGCGGCGGGCTTTCTCGGTGACAGCGCAAGCGTTTGGGCGCTTGAAGTCTGCATCGGGCTCTTTGGAGCAGGAATGCTCCGCTTCACGTGGAAAGCGTGGAAACAGGAAAGAGCGCAGAGCGGCCCCTCTGCCGGCTGAAACGACAGCGTGAAAATACCCCCGCCTCGTGGTGAACATCTTCGAGGCGGGGGTGTTTTTTAAAGTGTATCGGCTGAAAGATCAGAGTGCACGTTCGTCACCGAGAAAGAAGAGCGCCACGGTGCCCGGGCCGGTGTGGGAACCGATGACCGTGCCGACGCTGTTGATCAGAACCTTGCCATCGAGCTTCGAAAAGCGCGATTCGACGAGGTCTGCCACCGCTCGCGCGTCCTCATAGCAGTCGGAGTGGCTGATATAGCATTTGCCGCTGTAATCGAGGCCGCTCTGCGCGTGCTGCTCCATGCGTTTGACGATTTCAACGATGACCTTTCTTTTGGTGCGGATCTTTTCCCGAGGAATGAGCCGCCCCTCCGCATTCATGTTCAGCAGCGGGCAGATGTGCAGAATGGTGCCGAACAGGGCGGAAGAACGGGAGATGCGCCCGCCGCGGAAGTAGCTTGTGAGGTCTGTGGAGAAAAACCAGTGGTGGACGCGGAGCCGATTTTCTTCGACCCACTTCACGGCTTCGCTAAGTGACTTTCCTTCGTCCCGAAGCTGGCAGGCATAAGTTACAAGCAGCCCGTAGCCGCTGGAAGCGCCGAGCGAGTCCAAAATCTCAATGCGGCGGTCGGGAAAGCTTTGCAGAATGTGGTCCCGCGCGGTTTTCGCGGAATTGATCGTGCCGGATAGGCCGCTAGAGAGCGTGATGTGAAGAATATCGGTGCCCGCGCTGAGCAGAGGACGCCATATTTTTTCGTAATCGGCCGCTGTCACCTGGCTGGTCGAGGGCTTGGAGCCGCTCGCGATTCTTTGATAAAATTCGTCAAACGGCATCGACTGTCCGCAGTCGTCGGAATACTCTTTCCCGTCCATTAAGAAGTGAAAGCAGGCAAAGGGAATGTCATTTTCGCGGAAAAAGGAGAGCGGCATGTCGGCCGTTGAGGAGCAGGTGAGAGCGAACTGTTTCATGGCAGAGCTCCTTGAAATTTAGTAATTAAAATAACATTAAGAAATATTCAAAATGACTTCATGGAAAGATTATATAGTATTCTTTCACAGATGTCAACGGCATACCGTGCCCGCAGGCAAAGAATGCGACAAATTTGAAGATTTATTGAACGGTTTGCGCCTGTTCCGCTGGGCCGCGCTCCTTGAAACGGCTTACTTTCCGATGAGCGAGCAAATGTTTTTGTAAAGCTCCGGGTCCGTTTCCTGCAGGGAGAGCATTTTCCCGTCGAGGCCGACGAAGCAGTGCTTGGAGTCGCCGGTGGCGCGTTCTTTTTTGGAGTCTGCGTCGCGCACGACGTAGTGGATGGTCATGAAGCGGTCGTCAACATCTGTCAGAACAGGCTCGACTTCGACAGTTTGTCCGAAGCGGACAGAACGGCGGTACTCACAGCTGACGGAGAGCGTCACACCGAAAAGGCCGGTCTCTTCCATTTTTGCATAGGTGAGGCCCGCTTGGTCGAGCGCATCGATGCGAGCGGTCTCAAACCAGCGGATGTAATTGGAGTGATGGACTACGCCCATCTGGTCGGTTTCATAGAAGTCCACTTTATGGATGTAAGGGTTCATGGTCTTTTTTACCTCCGAAATTTGTGTTGTCATGCGAGGGGTATTTTACTACACTGTATGGCATTTGTAAATGCGGGCCGTGGAAAAACGGTTCAGAGAAGCAGCGCCGAGAGCTCGGAGATATCCGCGGCGATTGCGGCTGCCCCCGCAGATACAAGCTCGTCACGGCTGCCGTAGCCGTAGAGAACGCCGATACAGTCGATGTGATTTTCCTTTGCGCCGGCAACATCATGCATTCTGTCGCCGACCATGACAACGCGGGAGGTGTCCGAGACACCACAGCTCGAGAGCGCATAGGCGACGACTTCGGCCTTTTTTGTGCGCGTTTCGTCCATGGTGCTGCCGCAGATGGAGGCAAAGAAATCGGCGATGCCGTAACGTTCACAGATGCGCCGGGCGAAAGGCTCCGGTTTGGAGGTCGCGACCACGCAGATGCGGCCGGCGGCATGGAGCTTTTCCAGAAGTGTGTCTATGCCGGGGTACATGGCGTTTTCAAAGATGCCGTGTTCCTGATAGTATTCCCGGAAAAAGCCTACGGCTCGCTCGGTTTCTGCCTGCGAGTAGCCGATATAGTCGCGGAAGGAATCATAAAGCGGCGGACCGACAAATTTTTTGAGCTGTTCGCGGTCGCGGACGGGGGTTCCCATGCGTTCGAGCGCGTAAACAACGGAATTAACGATCCCGGGCGCGGAATCGCTGAGGGTCCCGTCCAGATCAAAGAAAATATAATCGTATTTTTTCATGGGGTCTCCTGAAAAGAAGTGTTTACTGCATCGAAAACGGAATTCCAGCGGGACGATGCCGCGCGTTTGGCGCCCGTTTCGACGTATGGACCGGGTCTGTCCCGAAGAAGTGTAGTTGTTATTGTAGCAGAGTTCGGGCCAAAATGAAAGTCTTTTTCCGGAGCGCAGTCTGTCCGGACTGCCGGAGACACCACTTCTAATCCGGGTTTTTATACGCTCTTGCCCATATTGTGTTCTGCCAGAGAAGCGAATATCCGCAGCGACTTCAAAATTTTGCGCTCCAATCTTTATAGGGGATAAAAGGAAAAGCAGCCGGTTTTCGCCGGCTGCTTTCACAGGAGATCATGTTTGCAATAAGTAGATGTAGTAATTGGCTTCCCGCAGGATATGGTCGGTAAATAGCGGAGACATTATGGATTTCACCTTACATTCAAGAATTTCGCGCGTCGTATCCGCCTTGAAACCGGCAATAGCTTTGGCCGCAGTCAACGCTTCCGCCTTGCTGGGGGTGCGGATGAGCGTGTCAAAGCGTTTTGCAAACTGGTCGGCGGTATCAAAATGCCCTGCTTCGGAGGGGTCAAACAGCCCACGCATGACTTTTGCGTGGTCCGACATCTGGTGATTCCAGAAGGACACATAATCCGGATCGTAGTTTTCCTCCCGACTGAGCAATCCGTTCAGGATCTGCATATATCTTTGCGCTTCAAGAAAAATGTGTTTGTAAACGGAAGTATAAAGAAAAGTAAACATTTCGCACGAAGCCTGCAACTCATATAATTCGGATTTGAACCTGGCGAAATCCTTGACCGTGCACAACACCTTTCGATTGAAAGCAGAGACTCTCTGGGCTTTTTCCTGCACGGAAGAAAGAGCGCCCATCGGCTGGACATCGTACTCCCTCCTTGTCAGATCGGACTGGATCTGAACACCGGTGAACTGCTGGGTGACCTGCTCGGCTGCTTCTGTGAACTGTGTGAAATATTGATGCGATTGTAACGAGGCCCTGGATACGACTCCGTTTGCCAGCCGGATCGATTCGCCGAGCAGCCGTTCAAATTGCTGCTTGAATTGAGCAGCTTGCATAGCGAGCTGCTTTTGCGGTGCGGGCATGCTGCTTTCGATAAAAACAGCGTGCTCCTTCATGATTCGGGTCCAGAAAAGGTTGTTTTCCATGGATAAGCGTATGTATTCTTCGTCTCTAAGCACGGCACATCCTCCTAACAGATCTGTTATCTTATATTTTATTGATCACGATGGAGGATAAGAACAAAATTGCACGCGTAAAGACCTGCAAGCGCTGATGATATGAGAAAAACCCGCAACCGATAAGGTTGCGGGTTTTTCTGGTGCGAGAGAGGAGACTTGAACTCCCACGTCGGTTGACACACGCCCCTCAAACGTGCCTGTCTACCTGTTCCAGCACTCTCGCTTATCTGCGCCCACATC
>JBMNPV010000087.1:0-7130 GCA_050943775.1 Oscillospiraceae bacterium | reverse complement strand
CGTTGCGCCCGTGAGCATCGAACTGCTCGCGGACGAGCGGACTCCAATGGAGGTCCTGCGCATCCTGAAAACGGTCTCGGACCGCTGCTTTCTGCTCGAGTCCGCCGAGGACGCGGAGCGATGGGGACGCTATACCTTCCTTGGCTTCGACCCGAAGCTGACGGTACGCTGCCGGGACGGAAACATGACGGTCGGCGACAGACACTGCCGTACCGAGCACCCGGAACGATATATCCGTGAGGTCCTGCGGGAGTGGAAAAGTCCGCGCCTGCCCGGCCTGCCGCCGTTTACGGGCGGGCTTGTCGGCTATTTCTCGTTTGAGTACCTGCGCTATGCCGAGCCGTCCCTGCGGCGGGAGGATGAGGACACGGACGGCTTTCCGGACGTCGACCTCATGCTTTTTGACCGCGTGATTGTCTTTGACCGTCTGCGGCAAAAGATCGTGCTGATTGCAAACGTCGAGCTATCGTCGCCGGAGGAAAATTACCGGCGGGCAGAAGCGGCGTTGACCGAACTCGCGGAACTGATCCGCACGGGGCGGCCCGCGCCCCCCGAACCGGGCCGTCTGGCCGGAGATTTCACGCCGATGTTCCAAAAAGAGCAGTTCTGCGGCATTGTCGAGGCGGCAAAGGCGCACATCCGCGAAGGCGACGTTTTCCAGATCGTCCCGTCAAACCGGCTAGAAGCGCCTTTTGAGGGAAGCCTTCTCGGGGCCTACCGCGTTTTGCGGACGCTCAATCCCTCGCCGTATCTTTTCTATTTCTCAGGCCCGGAGCTGGAGGCGGTGGGCGCATCCCCGGAGACGCTTGTGAAGCTTGAAAACGGCCTGCTGCACACCTACCCGCTTGCGGGCACGCGGCGGCGCGGAAAAACAGCGGCGGAGGACGCAACCCTCGAGCGCGAGCTGCTTTCGGACGAAAAGGAGCTTGCCGAGCACAATATGCTTGTTGATCTGGGGCGCAACGACCTCGGTCGGGTCAGCAGGTTTGGAACGGTCGAGATCGAGAGTCTGCACACGGTCCTGCGCTTTTCGCACGTCATGCACCTCGGCTCTGCCATACGCGGCGAGCTGCGGGACAACTGCGACGCGCTTGACGCGATTGCCGCCGTGCTCCCCGCGGGAACGCTCTCCGGTGCGCCCAAGCTCCGCGCCTGTCAAATCCTATCCGAGCTTGAGGGGAACCGGCGCGGTATTTACGGGGGCGCGGTCGGCTACCTCGACTTTAGCGGCGGCATGGACACCTGCATCGGCATTCGCCTTGCATACCGCCGGGGCGGGACCGCGTACGTCCGCAGCGGGGCCGGCATCGTCGCGGACTCGGTGCCGGAAAACGAATATCATGAGTGCATGAACAAGGCGGCTGCCGTCGTTCTTGCCATTCAGGAAGCGGAGCGGGAGGGCTTATGATTTTACTCATCGACAACTATGACAGCTTTTCCTATAACCTTTTCCAGCTTGCCGGCTCCATCGAGCCGGACATCCGCGTTGTGCGAAACGACGAAGTGACCGTTGCAGACATCGCGGCTCTCTCACCGGAAAAAATCATTCTCTCGCCGGGGCCGGGCCGCCCGGCGGACGCGGGCGTGTGCGTCGAGACCGTGAGAACGCTCGGCGGGGAAATTCCGATTTTGGGCGTCTGTCTCGGCCACCAGGCCATCTGTGAAGCTTACGGCGCGAGCGTTTCCTACGCGAAAACGCTCATGCACGGAAAACAGTCGCAGACCCTGCTCGACACGGGCTGCCCGCTCTTTCGCGGCTGTCCCGAGAGAACGCCTGTCGCGCGCTACCACTCACTGGCGGTACTCAGCGAGACGCTGCCGGACTGTCTCGCCGTTGCGGCCCGCGCGGAGGACGGAGAGATCATGGCCGTCCGGCACCGGGAATACCCCGTGTTCGGCGTGCAATTTCACCCGGAGAGCTTTATGACGCCGGAGGGTGGAACGATGCTCCGCAATTTTATCAAACTATAAAAATTATTGGAGGGACTGATGATGATAAAGGAAGCTATTGAAAAAATCGTGTCCAAAGAGGACCTAAGCTATGACGAAGCTTACGCCGTGATGAACGAGATCATGGACGGACAGACCAGCCAGACGCAGAACGCCGCCTTTCTCGCGGCGCTCTCGACCAAGAGCACCCGCGCGGAAACCATCGACGAAATTTCCGGCTGCGCCGCCGCAATGCGCGCGCACGCGACTCCCGTCCGGCACGACGGCGTGGAGCTCATGGACATCGTCGGCACCGGCGGCGACGGGGCGCACAGCTTCAACATCTCCACCACTTCGGCCTTTGTCGCGGCGGCGGGCGGTGTGAAGGTCGTAAAGCACGGCAATCGCGCCGCGTCCTCGGACTGCGGCACAGCGGACTGCCTTGAGGCTCTGGGCGTGAATATTCTGCAAAAACCGGAGACCTGTGCGCGTCTCCTCGACGAGGTCGGCATCTGCTTTCTGTTCGCCCAGCTCTATCACACATCGATGAAGTACGTTGGCGCGGTCCGCCGGGAGCTTGGCTTCCGAACCGTTTTTAACATTCTCGGTCCGCTCACGAACCCGGCAAGCCCGACGCTGATGCTTCTCGGCGTCTATGACGGCACGCTCGCGGAGCCGCTTGCGAAAGTGCTTGCCGCCCTCGGTGTGCGGCGCGCACTCGTCGTCTACGGGCAGGACGGCATGGACGAAATTTCCGCGAGCGCCCCAAGCACTGTCTGCGAGCTGCGCGACGGCTTTTACCGCACGAGCGTCATCACGCCGGAGGACTTCGGTCTCACCCGCGGCAGAAAGGACGAAGTGCGCGGCGGCATCCCCTCCGAGAACGCGACCATCGTCCGTGCGGTGCTCAGCGGGGAGCAGGGCGCACGCCGGACGGCGGTCCTGCTCAACGCGGGCGCGGCGCTCTACGTTGCGGAAAAGGCAGAGAGCATCGGCGATGGCGTCCGTCTTGCGGCGGAGCTGATCGACTGCGGCAGGGCTATGGAAACGCTCGACGCTTTCATCGATGCGTCCAAACGGTGAGCGACATGGAGGAGAACATTCTGCAAAAGCTCGCCGCCCACGCGCGCGAACGGGTCGAGGAGAAAAAGCGCGCAGAGCCGACGGAGCGCATCCGCGAGCGCGCGCTGGCGATGGGGGGTGAAACGGGTTTCCCGTTTGAGAAGGCCTTGCGCGGCCCGAAGCTTGCGTTCATCTGCGAGTGCAAACGGGCCTCGCCCTCGCGGGGACTCCTTGCACCGGACTTTCCGTATGTCGCCCTCGCGCGGGAGTACGAGGCCGCCGGCGCGGCGGCGGTATCGGTTCTGACGGAGCCGAAATGGTTTCTCGGCCGTGACGAGTGCCTGCGTGAAATTTCGGAGGCGGTCGCGCTTCCGTGTCTCCGAAAGGACTTCGTGGTGGAGGAATACATGCTGTATGAGTCCAAAACGCTCGGCGCGGCGGCGGTGCTGCTCATCTGCACGCTGCTCGATGAGGAGCGTCTGCGGAGATATATCAAGATCTGCGACGAGCTGGGCCTTTCGGCCCTCGTTGAAGCGCACGACGAAGCCGAGCTCCAGACCGCCGTGCGCGCCGGAGCGCGGGTGATCGGCGTCAACAACCGGGACTTGAAGGACTTCAGCGTGGACCTCGGCAACAGCCGCCGCCTGTGCGCCCTTGCCCCGGCGGAGACGATTTTCGTTGCCGAGAGCGGCATCCGTACCGCTGCCGATGTCGCGGCGCTCCGGGCTTGTGGCGCGGACGCGGTGCTGGTGGGCGAGGCGATGGTGTGCGCGCCGGACAAGGCGGCGAAGCTGTGGGAACTGCGAGGTGCGCTGTGACGAGCATCAAGCTCTGCGGCGTGCGCACGCGCGCGGACATTGCGGCGGTAAATGTCCTGCGGCCCGATTTCGTCGGTTTCGTGCTCGACGAGACACGGCGGCGCTCCGTACCGCCCGAGACGGTGCGGGCTCTGCGGACGGCGCTTTCGCCGGAAATAAAAGTCGTCGGCGTTTTCGTGGATGCGCCGGTCGAAACGGTCGCGGCGCTCTTAAATGACGGCACGCTCGACCTCGCCCAGCTCCACGGGCGCGAGAACGAAGCCTATCTTGCGCTTCTCCGCGAGCGGACGCAAAAGCCGCTCATACAGGCGTTTCGGATAGAGGGCCCTGCCGACCTTGCACGGGCGGAGGCTTCGACGGCAGAGCTTTTACTGCTCGACGGCGGCTGCGGCACGGGCGTGCGCTTTGACTGGACGCTTCTGCGGAACTTTCAAAGGCCGTACTTTCTCGCGGGCGGGCTGACCCCGGAAAATGTCGGTGCGGCGGTCTCTGCCCTGCACCCCTCGGGCGTGGACGTCAGCTCCGGCATAGAGACGGACGGCGCAAAGGACAAAACAAAAATGGCCGCCTTTGTGGCGGCGGTGCGAAAAGCGGACAGGGAGGCACAGACATGACAAAACCGAACGGGCGCTTCGGGGAATACGGTGGACAGTATATCCCCGAAACGCTGATGAACGCGGTTCTCGAGCTCGAGACGGCCTATAACTATTACAAAAACGACCTCGATTTTCAGACGGAGCTGACCGTCCTTTTGAACGACTACGCCGGGCGGCCCAGCCGACTTTATTACGCGTGCAAGATGACAAAGGCGCTCGGCGGCGCAAAAATCTACATCAAGCGCGAGGACCTCAACCACACCGGCGCGCACAAAATCAACAATGTTCTCGGGCAGGCGCTGCTCGCAAAAAAGATGGGCAAGACCCGTCTCATCGCGGAGACCGGCGCGGGACAGCACGGCGTTGCGACCGCGACCGCCGCCGCGCTCATGGGGATGGACTGCACCGTCTTTATGGGCGAGGAGGACACGAAGCGGCAGGCGCTTAACGTGTACAAAATGAAGCTGCTCGGGGCCGAGGTCGTCCCGGTCACGACCGGCACCGCGACGCTCAAGGACGCCGTTTCGCAGGCGATGCGCGAGTGGACGGCCCGCATTGCGGATACGCACTACTGTCTCGGCTCCGTGATGGGGCCGCACCCCTTTCCGACCATCGTGCGCGACTTCCAGAGCGTCATATCAGAGGAAATCCGGCAGCAGCTTTTTGAAAAGGAGGGCCGCCTGCCCGACGCGGTGCTCGCCTGCGTCGGCGGCGGGTCAAACGCGATCGGTTCGTTTTACCATTTCATAGACACACCTTCTGTCCGCCTCATCGGATGCGAGGCCGCAGGCCGGGGTGCGGATACGCCCTTCACTGCCGCAACGCTCACGACCGGCAGGACCGGGATTTTCCACGGCATGAAGTCCGTTTTCTGCCAGGACGGGTACGGGCAGATCGCGCCGGTCTATTCGATCTCCGCAGGTCTTGACTACCCCGGCGTTGGACCGGAGCACGCATGGCTGCACGACATCGGACGGGCCGAGTACGTCGCCGTGACGGACGACGAGGCGGTCAACGCCTTTGAATACCTCTCGCGGACCGAGGGCATCATTCCGGCCATCGAATCGGCGCACGCGATCGCGGCAGCGATGGCATTGGCCCCTAAGATGGCCAAAGACAAATGTATCGTCGTGACCGTTTCGGGCCGCGGCGACAAGGACTGCGCGGCGATCGCACGTTACAGAGGGGAGGATATCCGCGAATGAGCAAAATCAAGGAAGCCTTCGCACACGGCAAAGCGTTCATCCCGTTTATCACCTGCGGCGACCCCGATTTGGAGACAACGGGGAAAATCGTCCGCGCGATGCAGGAAAACGGGGCCGACCTCATCGAACTGGGCATCCCGTTTTCGGACCCCACCGCCGAGGGGCCGGTCATTCTGGAGGCAGACCGCCGCGCACTTGAAGCCGGCATCACGACCGATGCGATATTCGATTTTGTGCGTACGCTCCAACCGGATATCACCGTGCCGCTGGTTTTTATGACCTACGCAAATGTCGTCTACTCCTATGGCATCGAACGCTTTGCAGCGCGCTGTGCCGCGGTCGGCGTGGACGGCCTCATTTTGCCGGATGTTCCGTTTGAGGAAAAGTCGGCGTTCGCGCCTGCGTTTCGAAGCCGGGGGCTAGACTTCATTTCCATGGTCGCGCCGACCTCAAACGAGCGCGTCGCGCGCATCGCGCGGCAGGCGGAGGGCTTTTTGTACATCGTCTCGTCTCTCGGCGTCACCGGCGTGCGCGGCGAAATATCGACTGACGTCGCCGCCATTGTGCGGCAGGTGCGCGAGAACACGGACATCCCCTGCGCCGTGGGCTTTGGAATCGCAGCGCCGGAGCAGGCGGCTGCTATGGCGGCGGTTTCGGACGGGGTCATCGTCGGCTCCGCCATAGTGCGGCTTGCGGCGCAGTACGGCAAAAACGCCGCGCCCGAGATTGGCGCTTATGTGCGGTCCATGAGTGCCGCGGCCAAAGCTCAGCCGTCAGACATTTTGGAGGGATAGCGCTGTCAAGCTTTTCTTCCGGCAGACAGCGGCGCAAAAAAGCTCTCCTGTAAACACGTGAACAGGGGAGCTTTTTGCGAAAATATGGATGGTATATTCAGGTCTGAAGCACGTTTTCCGTCTGCTCAAGCATGACATAAACGCGCTCCGCCATGGCGTTGACCTCGTTTACCGAGGCAATGATGGAATCGGTCTTATCCGCGGCGGAGCGAACGCTGTTACCGGCGGCATCGACGACTTTAATCAAGTGGCTCGTCTCTGCAAGAAACTGTTCCACCGTCGTGTTAATGTGTTCGATCGCGGCCGCGACCTTATCGGCGTTCATCTCAGCCTCTTTCACCGAAGCGAGCGACGTATCCGACAGATCCCGAATGCTGCCCGCGACAACGGCAAAGCCCTTTCCGGCCTCCCCCGCCCGCGCCGCCTCGACCGAAGCGTTGATGGACAGAAGGTTGATGCTGTCGGCGATATTCTGCACTCTCTGCGTCATCTTCTCATAATTTTCGGTCGCGTGATTGATATCCTCCACCACCGAAACGATGCTCTGATTGAGCGTTCGCAGCTCCACGAGGTCCTCGCTGACCCGCTTGATATTCTCTGAGTTCTCTATGCCGATGTCATTGATGGCGTTGGCTTCACCCCGGACGTTTTCGATGCTCTGTGTCAGAGAGCGGAAGAGCTGCAGCAGATCCTCCGTCATGGTAAGGACCTGATGATTCACGCCGG
>JBMNPV010000086.1:0-7523 GCA_050943775.1 Oscillospiraceae bacterium | reverse complement strand
CATCGCGAAAGCGTAGCCGAAAAGGCCCAGAAACGACGCTGCAAACAGGGCAATGAAGCGGAAAAGAATGGCCGCTCCTTTCACCTTGGGGTTTATCAGTCCTGTGATCGCCGTGGTGGCGACGACGATGACCATGGGCGCGCTTACGAGCTTTGCCTCCACCGCGGCCTGCCCGACAACGAGCGCGCCGACGATGGAGAGCGCCTGTCCGATGTTTGAGGGCATTCGGACGCCCGTTTCGCGGATGATCTCAAAGATGATCAGCATGAGAAAGCACTCCAGCGCCGTCGGAAACGGCACGCCCTGCCGCGCCTCCATAACGCTTAAGGCGAGGTCCGTCGGGATCATCTCGCGGTGGAAAGTCACAAACGCGATGTAAACGGCAGGAATGCTCACGGTCATCAGAAAGCCGAAAATGCGCAGGATGCGGCTGATCGAGGCAAAATAGCAGTTGAGATAGTAGTCGTCGTTTGCCTGAAAGGTCTCGATGAAAAGATAGGGCAGTGTCAGCGCCATGGGCGTGCCGTCGAGGATCAGTGCGATTCGACCCTCCAGCAGCTTTCCTGCAACGACGTCCGGCCGCTCGGTACTGCCGATGGTCTTAAAGGGCGAGGCGGGCGCGTCCTTGATAAGCTCCGAAATATAGTTTGAATCCAGAATGCCATCGATCTCGATCTGATCCAGACGGCGTTCCAGCTCCTCCAACAGCGCCGGGTCCGTCAGACTCTCTAAATAACAGATACAGACGCGCGTGTTTGAACGGGTCCCGATCGTTTTAAATTCCATCTTGAGGTCCGGCGTCCGCAGCTTGCGGCGCAGAAGCGACAGGTTTACAAGGATCGATTCCGTAAAGCCCTCTCGCGGACCGCGCAGGGCCTTTTCGCTGTCCGGCTCGGTAACGGCGCGAGTCTCATAACCCTTGGTGCTTACCACCAGACCCTCGCTGCTCCCCTCGGCAAAAACGAGGGTGTCGCCCGCGATCAAGCTCTTTACAAGCTCCTCCACAGCCCGCACACGCCGGACATCGTTTGCAACCAGCACGTCCCGCGAGAGCGCTTCTATGGGATTATCTTTCAGCCCGAGCGTCGTCGAATCTACGATGGGCTTTACGATATATTCGTCGATGATCTGGTTGTTCGCCATACCGTCGATAAAAAACAGACAGCAGCGCGCCTTCGGACGAAGGCGGTTTTCGACGCGTCTTTCAATGACCGTCGCGTCCCGGGCGAAAATTTGTTTGATCAGCGCCACATTCTCTTCAAGCGAGGATGTGAGCACCGCGCCGCCATAATTTATGGCACCCGTTTCGTCCGGCTCAAATTTTTTCGCGGTCTTTCCCGGTTTCATTTCATCGCCGCCCTTTCTGCTTTCATTCCGCTATAGTCTTTCACCGACAAAGAGATAAAAAACATGAAAAGAAAGAAAAATTATTTTCATTTCCGGTGATGTGTGATATAAGCGGGAGTGACGGGAAAGCTATTTCCGGTACGGACAGCCAAAAGCATGTCCCCGCCAGTGCAGTAAGTCAAACTTTTAAACAGAAGGGAGCACCATGATGAATATGATCGGCAAAAAGGCGGGCGTAACGCCCGAACAGCTCGAAGCGCTGGACGCCTGGTGGCGGGCCTCCAATTACCTTGCCGCGTGTGAACTCTACCTTTTGGACAATCCGCTTTTGCGTCAGCCGCTGACGGAGGAGGACATCAAAAAGAAGATCGTCGGCCACTGGGGCACCGTACCCGGACAGAATTTTATTTACACACATCTCAATCGCGTCATCAACAAATATGAGCTTGATATGATCTACATTTCCGGCCCCGGCCACGGCGGAAACGCCATGCTCGCACAGGACTGGCTCGACGGCAGTTACAGCGAAGTCTATCCGAACGTCAGTCAGGACTACGAAGGCCTGCGGAAATTCGTCCGCCAGTTCTCTTTCCCCGGCGGCACATCGAGCCACGTCGCGCCGGAGGTCCCCGGCTCCATCAACGAGGGCGGCGAGCTCGGTTACTCCCTCGCGCACGCCTTTGGCGCGGTGTTCGATAACCCGGACCTCATCGCCGCCTGCGTTGTCGGCGACGGCGAAGCCGAGACCGGCCCGCTCGCGACCGCATGGCACTCCAATAAGTTCATCAATCCCGTCATGGACGGCACCGTGCTCCCGATCTTGCACCTCAACGGCTACAAGATCAGCAACCCGACCGTCTTTTCCCGCATTTCTCACGAGGAACTCAAATCGTTCTTCGAGGGCTGCGGTTGGAAACCGTATTTCGTCGAGGGCGACGACCCCATGACCATGCACCGGCTGATGGCCGAAACGCTCGACCGGGTCATCTCCGAAATTCTCTCGATCCGCAAAAAGGCGCGCGCCGAATGCAATTATGAGCGCGTCAAGTGGCCGATGATCATCCTGCGCACTCCAAAGGGCTGGACCGGCCCAAAGACGGTCGACGGAAGGCCGATCGAAAGCACCTTCCGCGCCCATCAGGTCCCGATGACGATGGAGGACCCGTCGCACCTGCCCATTTTGGAGGCATGGCTCCGCAGTTACCGTCCGGAAGAACTTTTCGACGCCGAGGGCCGTCCCGAAAAGATCCTGCGTGATTTTGCTCCAAAGGGCACGCGACGCATGGGCGCGAACCCGCACGCCAACGGCGGTCTTCTTCTGCGCGACCTGCGCATGCCCGATTTCCGCGATTATGGCGTGGAAGTTCCCGCGCCGGGCGCGATCGAGGCGCAGGACATGGTCGAGCTCGGCGGCTTTGTACGCGACATCTTCAAGCTCAACCGTGATGCGCAGAATTTCCGCGTTTTCGGCCCGGACGAGACGATGTCGAACCGGCTCGGCAGAGTCTTTGAGGAAACGAGCCGTGGCTTCAACGGCGAGCGGCTCGACGACGACGAATACCTCTCCGCGACAGGCCGCGTCATGGATTCCATGCTCTCAGAACATCTGTGCGAGGGCTGGCTCGAAGGCTATCTGCTCACCGGCCGCCACGGATTTTTCAACAGCTATGAGGCGTTTATCCGTATTGTCGATTCGATGTTCGCCCAGCACGCGAAATGGCTCAAGGTCTGCCGTCAGCTCCCGTGGCGGCAGGACATCGCCTCACTCAACTATATCCTCTCCTCAAACGTCTGGCAGCAGGACCACAACGGATTCACGCATCAGGACCCGGGCTTTCTCGACCATGTCGCCAATAAAAAGGCCGACGTCATCCGCATCTATCTCCCGCCCGACGCAAACTGCCTTCTGTCGACCTTTGACCACTGCATCCGCAGCCGCAACTTTGTCAACGTCATTGTCTCCTCGAAGCACCCGCGTCCGCAGTGGCTCACGATGGAGCAGGCCATCCGGCACTGCACGCAGGGCATCGGCATCTGGGAGTGGGCCTCAAGCGATCAGGGAGAGGAGCCGGACGTTGTCATGGCCTGCTGCGGCGACACGCCGACGCTGGAGACCCTCGCGGCGGTCACGATTCTCCGCGAGGAGCTGCCGGAGATCAAGATCCGCGTCATCAACGTTGTCGATCTCATGCGCCTCCAGCCGCGCAGCGAACATCCGCACGGCCTGACCGACATGGACTACGACATGCTCTTCACAAAGGACAAGCCCATCGTCTTTGCATTCCACGGCTATCCGACGCTTGTCCATGAGCTGACCTACCGCCGCCACAACCGCAACCTGCATGTCCGCGGCTACAAGGAGGAGGGCACGATCACAACGCCGTTCGATATGCGCGTTCAAAACGACATCGACCGCTTCCATCTCGTGATGGACGTGGTCTACCGGCTGCCGCAGCTCGGCAATCGCGGCGCGTTCCTCATTCAGAAAATGAAGGACAAGCTCGTTGATCACAAGCAGTATATCAGCACTTACGGGGTGGATATGCCGGAGATCATCAAGTGGAAATGGCACGCAAAATAAATTTACAGGGGGCGAAAGCCCCCTGCTTTTTTGCCTCCACCGCAAAGACTTTCCACAAAAGCGACGCCTTTTATGCGCGCAGCGTTTCTCTTGGGTCATCGCTCCGTTCATTCCCGTGGTCCGAGGATCACCGGCTGCAGCTGCCGTCCCTCGCGCGCCGCCGCGATCGTGTCCCCCAGCAGAGAGAGATCCGAGATCATCGAGTTCGGTTTCCCCTGCGGATCATCCTGCCGGAAGGGCACGAAGAAAATGTTTTTCCGGTTGAGCAGCTCGCCGATATTCTTTGCATTCGCCCCCAGCGCGTCGTTCGTCGAAACAGCGATAACGACCGGGCGGCCGTTGCGCAAATGCGCCTTGCAGGCCATGGTCACCGTGCTGTCCGCGATGCCGCCGGCAAGCTTTGCAAGCGTGTTGCCCGTGCAGGGCGCGACCGCCAGCACATCGAAAAGCTGCTTTGGTCCGATCGGCTCCGCTTCCGGAATCGTGCAGATGACGTCTTTGCCTGTGATTTCCCGCAGACGCTCCTTTGCGTTCTCGGCGCAGCCAAAGCGGGTATCCGTTCCCGCCGCGTTTTCAGACATGATCGCGGTGAGCTCGCAGTCCTCCGCAAGCTGCTCCGCAATGGGCATGATTTTTGAAAAGGTACAAAATGAGCCGCATATCGCTAGCCCCAGCTTTGTCTTTGCCATTCTATCCCTCCCGTTAACCCGCGCGTTTTTCGCGCAGGATGTTCAAAACGGTCTCTCCGATAATGCGTCCGGCTGTCGCGGGAGCTGTCTCCGCCGGCAGTCCCAGCGCCCAGATCACATTCCGGTCCAGTCTCTTTGCCGCCTCCAGATCAAATCCGCCGGGGCGCGACGCCAGATCAAGGCACACCGTGTCCGGTCGGATCTGTGCGAGCCGTTCCTCCGAGAAAATGCGCGCCGGTACGGTGTTTACGATCGTGTCAAAGTCGGATAACTCTTTGCCGAGCGTACGCGTGTCGAGCGCTTGAAAACCGTTTGCGCGGATGTACGCCTTGTCGCCGTCGTTTCGCGCCGAAACCGTCACGTGCGCGCCGAGTGCGCGCAGGCGTGTCGCGAGCAGCTTTCCGATCCGGCCGTAACCCGCGATCAGAACACGACTGTCCCAAAGCGTGAGCGGCGAGGCTCTCAGCAGCACGTCGATTGCTCCCTCCGCCGTCGCCAGCGCGTTGAGTGCGACCAGTTCCTCGCGCTTATAATAATCTGTGAATTCCAGGCCCTGTTCCCGCGCGGCCCGCAGCACCCGTTCGTTCGGCAGACCCCCGCAGACGAGCGCCGTCTTTGGCAGAGCCGCCAGTATCGGTTCAATATCATAGGAAAAAGCGCTTAGCGGCGCGTTGAGTCTTCCGCCGACACCGAGCACCGGCAGCGGCAGGATCACACAGTCCGCGTCGCCCATTACGCAGGGCGAAAGCGCGCAGCTTTCCGTGAGCTCCGCCGGTGCTTCGTCCAGCGCGAAGCAGCAAACGTCGTGTCCCTCCCGGCGCAGCAGTGCCGCGAGATAGGCAAAACGCAAATCGCCGCCGATGATCAGGAATTTCATTTCGACCACATCCTTCCGTGTTCACACCATAGTATGCGGCGGACGGCCCGCCGTGCATCGGGTTTACACAGAAAAAGCGGGCCTCCGGAAAGTTTTCCAGAGGCCCGCTTTTTCTGTGCGCGGTTTTGCCGTCTTATTGAACAAAGGTATTTGAGAGGAACGTGATCTTCCCATCCTTGCAGGAGAACGTCGTAATGCAGCCGCTTACCAAACCGACGTCGGGGATGTAGAAAGGTCCGTCATAGGTGCAGGTAATCTTGTATCTGTCGCCGCCCAGCGCTTTGCCGGATGCAGAAAGGACATGGATCTGGTTTGTGTCCCCATAAAAGCGCAGATAGGCGTCGTTCCCCGGGTCGTAGTCCCAGTCGAGCTTTGAATGCATTTCCTTTAGCGTGTAACCGGTCTTCGACTTGAGGAATTCGTCGATTTGCGAGGTTTTCAGGACGAGGCCGGCGGTGTCCGGCGCCGCGTCGCCAAGTGCGGCCCTGCGAGCGTCCAGAATGGCTTGCGCGTCGGCTGCCGGTGCGATGCCCGCGCCGCTATAGAAGATCTGCGTGAGATCGGCATCCCGCACATCGCTGTACTCGGAGAGCAGAAAGCCGTAATTGTCCGCCGCGTTGAGCTGATCGGCAAAACGCTTGAGCTCGTCATCGCTGAGCGCCCGCGGCTGTGCCGCGGCTTCTGCCGAGGCAGACGCTGCGGGGGATTCGGTGTCCGTGCTGCTCTGTGTCGCACTGGGCGAGGGCGTGTTCTGCGCCGGAGCAGCCGGTTTTCTGCCTAGCAGAAAGGCCAGCAGCACAATAACAGCGGCGGCGCACACGCACAGAAGGATGATTGTTTTTTTGTTCATCATTTTTTCCTCTTTTCTTGAAAAGTTCGGGCGCGGGCTGTCTGCAGCGCGCGCCGTGTGCTTTTTCCAAATATTCAGGTCGACGCATCGATCAAAGCGTTGCTCCATTTTACGGAGTTGAGGTACGCTTCATTGATGATCTCTCCTCTGATGCCGTATTTGCGGGAGAACTTTGTGATCTCGTCCCAATTTGCATACTCATAGTTCTGGAAGAACTGCAGCAGCTCGGAGTACGGCCCGTCATCGCCCAGCAGGGAGGCGCGGATCTCATCCGCCACAGGAATTTCCGCAAGCAGCTCCTCCTGCGATTTGTCAAGCGCAATGTGCAGCAGGGACAGCAGTCCCGTCATAAAAACATGCCGCGCGTCTTTCAGCGGCTGGAAGCAGGACGCAAGCTGCTCTCCAAAATGCGCTCGGATCAGGGACAGGCGTACCAGCTCAATGGGCTTTTCGTCCGCCACGCCACGCAAGGCCAGCACAGAGATCCATTTTTTAAGATTCTCTTCACCCAGCAGCGTCACCGCCATAAAGATCGAGGAGACACGCGTCCGCAGACCGACCGAAGCCGAGTTCAAAAGCCGCAGCAGCTTGTAGGAGAGCGCGACATCCGACGAGATGACCGAGGCAATTTCGTTGAAATCCACATAGTCATCCGTACTCGTCAGCTGCAGGAGTCTGAAATAATTGACTTTCAGCGGCTCAATATCCTTCTCCTTCTTGACAATGACTTCCTTGTTGAAGTAATAGCCCTGAAAGAGTAGAAATCCCCGCTTCTGTGCCGAAGCGAGTTCCTCCGCTGAAGAAACGTCCGTTGCAATATAGGTCTTATCCGGATAGGCAGCAATGATCCGCGCCTGCTCGGCAGGTCCGATGGTCGCGGGATTAAATCGGCAGAAATCAACAAGGCCCAGAAGTTCCCGGTCGAGATTCTCCCCATCCAGATTCACAAGCGCGAGGGAATATCCATGCTCGTGCAGTTGGCGATAAAGCAAGAGTTGTTCGCGCGGAGCATTCCGCGTGGCTCGAATCTGTATCACGAACTTATCCCGCGGCAGATTTTTGAGGACCGCCTGGTTAAACAGCTGCTTTGTGAACGAAATAAAATATTTTGAGCTGTCGCGAATATCGTTGAGCCCCAGTGCATCCAGTGTGCGGTCAAACTCCGAAAGGCTCAGCACG
>JBMNPV010000085.1:0-7577 GCA_050943775.1 Oscillospiraceae bacterium | reverse complement strand
TGCTCTCTCTGCCCGAAACGCCGCAGCCGGTCATCGCTGTCTGTATGGGGCTTCTTGGCTGGTACGGCATACGGAAAGGCATTTCCGTTCCGGCCCGCAACGCCTCGTTTATCGCGCCGCTCGGGACCCTCGTCATCTTCGTTCTCTTTGCCCTTTCCGTGAAGTTCATGAACTTTGACAATCTAAAGCCCTTTTTGGAGCACGACACAAAGACGCTTCTGCAAGCCGGATATACGTCTTTCGTTTTTCCCTTTGCCGAGAGCGCTCTGTTCCTCGCCATCTTTTGTGACGCGGACAGCAGCGTCTCTCGCAAAAAGCTCTATCTGTGGGGGATCATTCCGGCCGGGACGATCCTCACGATGCTTGTCGTCGGCAACACGGCGGTGCTGGGTGATTTCCTTGCCAAGTCGATGTATTTCCCCTCTTATGAGAGTATCAGCGTCGTGGATCTGGGCAAATTCCTTTCCCGCTTTGAAGTCCTTGTCTCCGGAAACTTCATGATCTTCGGACTCTTGAAGTCGATGATCTGTCTCTATGTCGCCTCCCGTGGCTTCGTGCATTTAACGGGCTGGCAGTGCAAATGGCTGCTGATCTCTGCCGCGGTTTCTGCCGGGACCGTTGCCCTCTCGCAGACGATTTATGACAGTACGATGCAAATGGTCTCGGCGCTCAAGTATTATTATCGCTATGCCCCCCTTGTTGAGGTCGTACTTCCCCTCCTTGTCTTTCTGACACTGTCAGCAAAAAAGGCGCTCTCCCGTCGCAGACAAGCGCCGACACCCGAAGAAAACGCTTAGCAGGCAGAATGCGCTGCCTTTTTTCCGGCAGATTGTATCTTCGCTCTGGCAAAGCGGACCACTCTTTTGTTGCTTTTTGACACGGCAACGTGTTATGATAAGGCCATAGGCGCGCGATCTATATTGTTTCCAGCGCGTCAGGGTCTTACGGAAAGGTGGTTGCAAAGTTTTGTCCAGCTTTACCAAGAAAGAGATCATCTCAACATTTCTGAGCCTGCTCGAACAGAAGCCCTTGTCGAAGATCACAGTGAAGAACATCGTCGAGGCCTGCGGGATCAATCGAAACACATTTTACTATTACTACAAGGACATTTATGATCTTGCAGACGATATTTTCCGAAGCGAAGCCGCGAAAGTCATTGAGCAGAACCCCGTCCACGGCCACTGGCAGGACGGCTGCGTACAGTCCATGACCTATCTGCGGGCACACTCCATGGTGATCCACAATGTTTTCAATTCCATCAGTCTGGAGACGATCAAGGCATACCTCTTTAAAACGGCACACGGTCTGTTGCTAACGTTTTCAGACAACGTTACGGAGGGAAAATACGTCCCGGAAGAGGATAAACTCTTCATCGCGGACTTCTATTCCCACGCGTTTGTCGGGGCGTTTATCGACTGGATCCGCGACGGGATGAAGCAGGAGCCGCGCAAGTTCGTCGACATGATGGGCCGCTTGCTCAATGGCAGCATCTATGACGTTCTGCGGCGGAGCTGCGAGGAGCAGCTCAATTAGGCAAATAGGGGTTTGCGTTCGCTTTTTTGGCATTGACGCAGAATTGTCCGTATTCAAATAGCATGGCCGGTAGTATAATTGAAACAGAGAGAAGCTTTGCTTAGCCGGCAAACGCTTAGGCGTGTTTAGAGTCCTGCAAAAAGCAGGAATGAACGAGGCCGGGCGTCTTGTGCGTTTTCAGAAAGGCCTGGTCACCTTTCCGGCGCGGCGGCAAAGCGCGGACTTCGTCCTCCACATATACTCCACTCCAACCAAAAAAACACCGGGAAACGGCATCCCCACAGGGGATGCCGTTTCCCGGTCTCTGCTTTTTCAAAGAGCTGCCGCGTGATATAGGGAGGCGTAAACACCGCCCTTTTCCATCAGCTCCCGGTGCGAGCCTTCTTCAGCGATGCCGTCCGCCGTCAGAACAAGGATGCGTCCGGCGTTCTGAATGGTGGAGAGGCGGTGTGCGATGACGATCGTCGTGCGCCCTTTCGCAAGGCTTTCAAGAGAATCCTGCACGACACGCTCGCTTTCATTGTCGAGCGCGCTCGTGGCCTCGTCAAAAATCAGAACGGGCGGATTTTTGAGGAATACCCGGGCGATGGACAAACGCTGTTTCTGTCCGCCGGAGAGTTTCAGGCCCCGCTGGCCAATGTCGGTATCGTAGCCGTTCGGCAGCGCGGAAATGAAATCATGCGCGTCGGCGAGCTTCGCGGCCGCAATGACTTCCTCGTCCGTGGCGTCCGGCCGACCGTAGCGGATATTGTTCATAACGGTGTCGGCAAAGAGATAGACGTCCTGCTGCACAAGGCCGACGTTCTCGCGCAGAGATTTTTGCGTGAGCCCGCGGACGTCCTGCCCGTCGATGAGCACCGCGCCGCCCGATACGTCGTAAAAGCGCGGAATGAGGCTGCACAGCGTCGTCTTGCCGACGCCGGACGGACCGACCAGCGCGACATAGTCGCCTGCTGGGATGTCGAGATTTATGTGCTCAAGCACCGGCTCGCCCGTATCGTAATGGAAAGAGACGTCCCGAAACGTGATCTCGCCGCGCACGGACCGGAGCGCTTTTGCGTCCGGCGCGTCCGAAATTTCGGGGGCGACCGCGAGCATTTCCTGAAAACGGTCGTAGCCGGAAAAACCGTTTTGGAAGGTTTCCGTGATGAAGACAAGCTTGCGGATCGGTTCCGTGAAGTTGCCGACATAGAGCAGGAACACCAGCAGCTCCTGCGCCCGGACATGCCCCGTTACGGCCATTGCCGCACCGCCGCAGGCGACCGTGATGGTGATGAACGTCGTCATCGCGGAGAGGACCGTGTTATAGGTCGACATATAATAATAACTGCTGAGCTTGGACTTGACAAAATTGCGGTTGCCCTCGCGGAATTTGTGGATCTCGACATCCTCATTTGCAAAGGACTTGACAACGCGGATGCCGGAGAGACTGTCCTCCATTGTTGCGTTTATGTCCGCGATGCGGGCGCGGTTCATGCGAAACGCCGTTTTCATTTTGCGGTTGTAGACAACGGCGAACCAGATCATAAACGGGACCGGAACGAAAGCCACAAGCGCGAGCTGCCAGTTGATGACGAGCAGCACAACAAAAGAGCCGATCAGCTTGATGGTCGCGATCGTCAGTTCTTCCGGCCCGTGGTGGAGCATTTCGCTGATATCGAACAGGTCGTTTGTGACGCGGGACATCAGCGCGCCGACCTTCTGGTCATCGTAAAAGCTAAACGAGAGCCGCTGGTAGTGCGTGAAGAGCTCGTTGCGCATCCGATACTCGATCTTTGCGCCCATCAGGTGGCCGTAATAGGTCACAAAGTAATTGCAGTACATCTCCAGAAACAGCATTCCGAAGAGCAGTGCCGCGATTTTTGCGATGATGGGCAGCGCCTGCGCGCTCGACCAGCTTACGACGTCGTTTGCGAGGTGGCGCACGAACAGGGGAATTGCCACGGCAATGGCAGCGCCCAGCACGGCGAAAAATATGTCCGCCCAGAAGAGTTTTTTGTGCGGTGCATAATAATGTGTAAGTTTTTTGAATTTTTTTCTGCTCATGTGGCCCTCCCGGCGACAGCCTATCGTAATTTAACTATTCTATTACGCGGAGCGGAAAAGTCAAGCCCCCGGGAGGGATACGCTTAGCGGCGGAGGCGTTTGAAAACAGCCGCAAAAAGACCGCCTCCGGTCTTTGACCGGAAACGGTCTTCGTCTGTCCGCGTTCCGTCAGGGGGCGGCGTGGAGCTCGCTTTCCTCGGTCTGGGAAGGAACGGCAGGCTTTGCGTTTTTCCGTTCCAACCGGTGGGCCATGTCTTCACGCAAAAGCACATCGATGATCGAGCAGATCGGCACGGCGATCAGCATACCGACGACGCCTGCGATGTTGCCGCCGACAATGACGGATATGAGCACAAGAAAGCCCGGCAGGCCCGTGACCTTGCCGACGACCTTCGGACTGATAAGGTTGATTTTGATCTGAACGAGTGTTTCATAGAACACGACGAAAAGAAGCGCCTTGGTGAAACTCTGCGTCAAAGACAGCAGTGCGCCGATGGTCCCCGCAATCCAGGAACCTAGCTGCGGCACAAGCACCATGACGCCGACGACTGCGCAGACCGCGCCCGCATAGGGGAAGCGGAAAATTTTCATGCCGACGAAGCACAGCGCCGCCATAATGAGCGCGTCAAGCACCTGCCCCGTGATGAAGTTGCGGAAGGAGGTGCGAACGAGGGCGTTGATGCGGAAAATGTGCTCCGCGCGTTTTTCGCTGTGATAGGCGCGGATAAAGCGGGCGAGCGCGCGGTCAAGCCGCTCCTTCTGCGCCAGCGTATAGATTGAGAGGATGATCCCGAACAGGCCGGTGACAAAACGGGAGAGCACGGTTTTTGCGGTGGCGAGCAGGGAATCGACCGAGCCGAAGCCCAGCGCTTTTTGCAGCCAGTCCGCCGCCGAGGTCAGCAGCGTGTTCCAGTCTGAGAGCTTTTCGCTTGGGATCTGGTAATTGATGTGGTGCTCTGCGAGCGCCGTGTTGAGGTTCGCAACGAAGTTTGCCGTGGAGCTTGGCAGGGTGTTGGAGATGACCGCAATGGCGTCCTCCACCTCCGGTATGACGATGTGGAAGAAAAGCGCAATGAGACCTGCGGCAAGCAGCAGCGTCAGCAGAATGGACAGGCCGCGCGAAACGCCTCGTCCGTGCACCGGATAGCGTTTCGGCAGGGCAAAAAAGACCCGCCGCTCAAAAAAGCCGACGACCGGGTCCACGATGAAAGCGAAGCAAAAGCCGATGATAACGGGCAGCAGGACGTTAAAGAGTTTTACGATAACGCCCCAGACGTCCCCGATGTGCATTAAAAACAGGCAGAAAGTGATTGAAAAGCACACGATAAAAAGAATCTTTTTTGTGTTTCTGCGGTTGAGTTCCATGAGGACCGTCCTTTGTACGGTTTATTTTCCGACCTGCCAGCTTTCGAGTTCACGCTGACCGTCTTTGCTGGTGTAGATCTGGTGGCGATAGACGACATAGCGCGTGAAGAGATACTCCGTGCAGAGATTTATGAGCATGGTGAGGAGCAAAACGATGTATTTGTTCCAGCCGCCGTTCGTCAGCGAAACGGTCCACCAGATGGAGAGCGGCGCAAACACGCAGTAGTAACCGAAGACTTTGAGCATTGCGACCGGTACATTCGCGGCGGATTTGAAAGTAAATTTCCGGTTGAGTGTGAAGTTCCAGAGGACGGACAGGACGAGGGCGATGAAGTAGGTCAGGCCGTACTCGTTGCCAAAGACCTCATCGAGATTCGTGTACTGGTCGATATGCGTAAATTCGTTTAAAATATAATAGGAACCGGCTTCGATGACGCCCGCAGAGATGGAAAACAGCACGAATTTAATGGCCATCCAGCGGCTCTGCCGCTTTGAGAGCGCGGGTTCTTTGTTTTCTCCCATGAGATTCCCTCCTTGGCTCCTGCGGAGCCTATACTTTACTACAATGTATTATTTTATACTTCGCTAAAGAAAAACGCAAGCAAAAGTGCTTCGCTTCTTGCTTTTTTGCACAAAATCCACTATGCTTTATATTCATATAGAAGAGAGAAAGGAAATTAGCCCATGGCATACAAAACAGACATCCAGATCGCGCAGGAGGCAAAGCCCCTGCCCATCGCACAGCTCGCGGACGAGTGCGGCATAGACGGGCGCTATCTCGAAGCGTACGGAACAACGAAAGCCAAAATTACGCTGCCGTTTTTAAATGAGGACCGGCCGGACGGAAAGCTTATCCTTGTGACCGCCATCACGCCGACCCCGGCGGGCGAGGGGAAGACCACGACGACCGTCGGACTGGCGGACGGCCTGCGCCGCATTGGGAAAAGATCCTGCGTGGCGCTGCGCGAGCCATCGCTCGGGCCGGTGTTCGGCATGAAAGGCGGCGCCGCCGGCGGCGGCTACGCACAGGTCGTTCCGATGGAGGAGCTGAATCTCCACTTCACCGGAGACTTCCATGCCGTCGGCGCGGCGACAAACCTTCTCGCCGCAATGCTCGATAACCACATCCAGCAGGGGAACGTCCTCGGCATCGACCCGAAAAAAATCGTCTGGAAGCGCGCCGTCGATATGAACGACCGACAGCTCCGCAATATCGTCTCCGGTCTCGGCGGGGAGAAAAACGGCTGTCCGCGCGAGGACGGGTTTGAAATTACCGTTGCCTCCGAGGTCATGGCGGTGCTCTGCCTTTCGACCTCGATCACGGACATGAAGCAGCGCCTTGCGCGCATGATCGTCGCCTACACTTTTGATGACCGCCCGGTCACGGCGGGCGATCTGCGGGCCGCCGGTGCAATGGCGGCGCTTTTAAAGGATGCGCTCAAGCCGAACCTTGTGCAGACGCTCGAGCACACGCCCGCGCTGGTCCACGGCGGGCCGTTTGCCAATATCGCGCACGGCTGCAACTCCGTGCTCGCGACGAAAATGGCGCTGAAGCTCGGCGACTACGTTGTCACGGAGGCCGGCTTCGGCGCGGACCTCGGCGCAGAAAAGTTTCTGGATATCAAGTGCCGTGCGGCAAGCCTCACGCCCTCGGCGGCCGTTGTTGTCGCGACCGTCCGCGCACTCAAGCACCACGGCGGCGCGCAGAAGGCGGATCTGGGCAAAGAGGACCTAAACGCGCTCAAAGCGGGCCTTCCGAATCTGCTCCGCCATGTGGAGAACCTCACGGCGCTGTTCTCCCTGCCCTGCGTCGTCGCGCTCAACCGTTTCCCAACGGACACGGAGGCCGAGCTTGCGCTTGTGGAAAGCGAGTGCCGGAAACTCGGCGTCAGCGTCGTGCTCTCCGAAGTCTGGGAAAAGGGCGGCGAGGGCGGAAAAGCGCTTGCCGAGGAGGTCGTAAAGCTCTGTGAAAAGCCGGCCGCTCCGCGCTTTTCCTATGCGCTCGACGAGAGCATCGCGCAGAAGATCACGAACATTTGTCAAAAAGTCTACCGTGCGGACGGCGTGGAATTTCTGCCGGCGGCCCAAAAGCAGGCCGCGCGTCTGGCGGAGCTTGGATTTGACGATCTGCCCATCTGCATGGCAAAGACGCAGTACAGCTTTTCGGACGACCCGAAAAAACGCGGCGCGCCGGAGAACTTCACGGTCACGGTGCGCAGGCTCCGCGTCTGCGCGGGCGCGGGATTTATTGTTGCCTACACGGGCGACATCCTCACGATGCCGGGCCTGCCGAAGATCCCCGCGGCGGAGAATATCGACGTTGACGAAAACGGTATGATCTCCGGCCTGTTTTAAGGGTATGGAAAAGCGGAAGTACACGCTCGTCCGCTCCCGGCGGCGGACGCTTGCCCTGCAGGTCGAGCGGGACGGTTCGCTGACCGTCCGCGCGCCGCTGCGCTGTCCGAGCCGGGAGATCGAGCGCTTTGTGGCGGCCCACGCGGATTGGACGGCGGAAAAGAGCGCGCAGGCGCAGGCTCGTCTGGCGGCGCATCCGACCCCGACGGCTGCCGAGAGGGCCGCGCTCTTTGAAAAGGCCGCCGCTGAGATCCCGCCCATCGTTGCGCGTTACGCGG
>JBMNPV010000084.1:0-7707 GCA_050943775.1 Oscillospiraceae bacterium | reverse complement strand
CGACCCCGAGACGGGTGCAGTTACCGCGCTTAGTGTGGGGAGCGGAGAAGTGAGGGTAATCGCAACCACAGTCGAGGACCCCGCTCTGAACAGTGAGACCATAATAACCGTCGCTGTCCTTCCGTTGATCTACAACTTTATTGAGGGCATGGGTCAGACCTATGACGGCACCCAGACCGAGTTCAGGTTCAAGACGGACGGGAACTACGCCGATTTCACGGGCCTTCGGGTAAACGGCACGCAGTTTGATCCCGCATACTACACCGCAGAGGCAGATGGCACGGACACAGTAATATACCTGGATACCTTAGCGAAAGAGGAATACATGCTGACAGCTGACTATACCGACGGCATTGCCGAAACGAACTTTTTCGTAGATGTGCCCAGTCCCCCGACAACTGGTATTATCTTGGCTATAATAATTGTGATTGCGGTCGTAGCGTATCTGATTTGCTGGCCCTACCACCGCAAAAATCAATTCTAAAATGAGCTGATAAGAAAAAACAGCGCTCGGACGAGATGGTGCAAAGCTCCGAGTCACCTCAAGAATAAAAAAACGCCGTGCAGCCTACGAAAGCTGCACGACGTTTTTGTTTGCGCTGGTCTCGATTTTCGTTACGCTCTCAGAAGCGCATCGGAACTGCCGCGGCCTAATCTGTGCGCAAAGTGAAATTCCGTTTGCTCAAACAAGGATACAGGCCACATAACACAGAATCCCCGGTGTGAAAGAGAACTCCATTCCGGCGCAAGCGCACAGGTCGCTGACGTCGATGCCATGGGCGGAAAGCGAGCCGCGCAAAAGCGCCGGCTTGCGGCAGGGCTTGTCTGGATAAGTGCATTTTTCGCACAGTTCGCAACCGCCGGTAGAGAGCAAAAACGCATCTGGATATTTTTCTGAAATAATCTCGTTGAGACGCAAAAGCCGCTGATTATGTGTGGCGGCAAGTTTTTTCAGGAGCTGAAAATCGTTTGTATCGATTTTTTCAGTTTTGCTCTGCACAAGCAGGCCTCGGCTGTATTTTGCGAGCCATGCCGCACGATCCGGCAGTTCGCCGCTGCCCGGCGGACAGATCCAGTTTGTACCATAGCTTGTACATTTGTCTGGGGCATAAAGCATCCGAATATCGGGCCGGCAGATAAGCCGGGAAGTGTCGAACGGGGCAGCGGCGGTAAAACCCAGCTCAAGTGCTGTATGTATATATTCGTTCAGGCCGTCCATCGTATATGTCTCCTTTGCAAACAGTCAGGCCCCGGTGTCCTCATGTTCGACGAGACCGTATTTCACCTTTATGCGGTCGAGCTTTCCCAGTATCGGACGGGAGAGAAACCACAGGAAGAATGCGGTCGCCGCCGACTGAACCAGATCGAGGGGAAAACCGGTCACATAATAAGTGAGAATGATCTTCCAGTTTAATTCATTCTGAAACATAATGGCCGAAGCAGGGTTCATGATACCACCGTAGATGATGACGGCGCTAAGCGCACCGAAAATCGAAAGCGACAGCCGCGTCCGGCGCAGAAGCCCCTTCCGAAACAGCACGCCCGCGAGAAACCCGACGATGCCCATTGCGAACATCTGCCAGGGCGTCCACGGCCCCTGCGTGAAAAGCATGTTGGAAATGAGCATGGTCATTGCGCCGACAAGAAAGCCCGTTTCGCCGCCGAAGGCGACACCGGAGATAATGGTAATGGCCATAGCGGGCTTAAACTGCGGCAACGGCACAAAAACGACCCGGCCTGCAACGCCTAGCGCACAGAGCACCGCAACGACTACAAGCTCGCGCGCCTTTGGTTTTCTCCCTTCAAAAATGAGGAAAAAAGGCAGCATCGATTCAAGCATCACGAGAAGCGAAATAAAGTAATACTTGTGATCTTCCAAATAAAAAACGCCAATAAATATGGTCACCGGGATACACAACAAAATCATAACCGCCGCAGCGATGGTACGCTTCGGGAGCTTTCGCCGGTCCCGCGCGACCTGCGCATTTTCAATCGGTGTCTCCGACCGGCTGCCGGTCATTATGGCAAGCGCCATCAGCGCACCGATCAAAACGACATAGATGGTATAGGAGCTTGTCTCCAGAAAGGAAAAATGGACCCAACCCATCGCATGCAGAAAGCACAAAAGCGCGACGCAGCCGGAGATAACGGCAAGCATTTTTCGCCAGAGCGGCAGCTTTTCCGGCAGCGCAGTTTCCTCCTCGGGCGGGGGTGGAAACGGAGCGTCGTCAACAGGGAGCACCGGCGCAGGCGGGACCTCTCCCCTGCATGCCGCGATGACATCCGAAACCGTAACCGCCTGCGGCAGAAGCTGGCGCGCCATGCGGTTCGGAGCGGTCGTGTAAAAGCTGTTCCCGGAGAAAAAGGTCTGGGGTGTGCCCTCCGTTACGACGCTGCCGTCAAAAAGCAGAGCACAGCGGCCCGCATATTCCGCGCAGAACTCAAGGTCATGGCTCACCATGACAATGGTCACACCACGCCGCAGAAGCGTTTTCAGAATGACTGCGAACACCTGCTTAAACTCCGCGTCAAGCCCCTTTGTGGGCTCGTCCAGAAGAAGAATGTCCGGATCTGTCAGAAGGACCTTTGCAAGCGCCGCACGCTGTTGTTCGCCGCCGGAGAGGTCATAGGGGTGGCAGTCGAGAAGGCCCTCCAACTGGCAGAGCGTCACAACGTGCGCGGTTTTCGCGTCCCTTTCCTCCCGCGAAAAGCGCTTGTCGTTCAAAATCTCCTGAAGATCTTCCCGCAAGGTCTTTTTCACGAAGATCGCCTGCGGGTTTTGCGGAAGCGCGGCAACGCGGCCGGTAACGCTCACCTTGCCGCGATATGGGCGGTACAGGCCCGCCATAAGGGACAGCGCCGTTGTCTTGCCCGCGCCGTTTCCCCCGAGAAGGACCACGAATTCGCCCCGATGGACTGTGAGTGAAAGGCCGCGGATCACATCCGGCGCATCCTTTTCATACTTGAACCACAGCTCATCGAGTTTTAGAACAACCGGTTCGACAGTCTCTTCCGCAGCCTTGATGGGAACGGTCCGCAGCGGGCTTGTTTCCGCGAAGGACGAAAGCCAGTTGCGCCCGTCCCGCACCGTGAGCGGACAGGGAAGCTCGTTCGGCACCGCAGCCCAGATGCGCATCGGCGCGGGCATTGCCAGAAACATGCCGCTGCCCGCCGCTCGGAGCTTTTCGCCGACTTCGCCGGGCGCGCCGTCAAAAAGAAGCCGCCCGCCGTCCAAAACGAGGATCCGGTCAGAAAGCGGGAGTACCTCCTCCAAGCGGTGTTCTGTGAGGATAACAGTTGTTCCAAGCTCACGGTTTATTTTGCCGACAGTCGCAAGAAAGTCGCTTGCCGCAATGGGATCGAGCTGGCTTGTCGGCTCGTCCAGAACGAGGACATCCGGCTGCATGGTCATGACAGAAGCGAGGTTCAAAAGCTGCTTCTGCCCGCCTGACAGCTCGGTCACATTTTTATAAAACCAGTTCTGGATGCCGAAAAAGTTAGCCATTTCTGCAACGCGGCCACGGATCGTCGGCGTGTCGCAGCCGAGGCTCTCAAGTCCGAAGGCAAGCTCATGCCAAACCTTGTCTGCGACGATCTGGTTTTCCGGGCTCTGCTGCACAAAGCCGATGCGCGCGCTCTGCTCACGCCGACTGACTTCGTCCAGCGGCGTCTCCTCAAAAAGGATATTGCCGGTTCTTGTCCCATGCGGCGCAAGAACCGTCTTGAGCTGTCGCAGAAGCGTCGTCTTGCCGCAGCCGGAGGGGCCGCAGAGCGTCACAAACTGTCCGTGCGGAATGGAAAAGCTCACATCATCCAGCGCCTTTTCCGTCCGTTCCGGGTACCTGAAGCATAGATGTTCGATAGAAAAAACAGATGAAGTCTGCAATGCTCTTTCACCTTTCGTTTGAGGTTTCGCCGGGTTCTGGAATGGGGGACCAGCGTAGGGCCCGGCCACCCTCAAATTCAATTCTGTAGCCTGTTCCGCCCGCCGGCTGCCATTCGTATCTGCTTCTCCCCGCATCGGGGAAAAGCTGCGCCATTACAGCGGCAATCGGGCCGCCATGCGCAACGATGAGAAAGTCGCCGTTCTGCGCGAGCAGCCGTTCAAATCCAGCCAGAACGCGCCTTTTCATATCTTCCCCACTTTCGCCGCCGGGACAGGGATTTCTTTCGTTGTCGCCAGTGATCCAGTCGAGATAGGAAGGCTCATTCTTCAGTTCACTGTAGGATCGCATTTCAAAAGCGCCGAAGTCCATTTCCCGAAGCGACGGAACCGGCTCATGCGGCGTCTCCCCGAAGAGAAGGAAAAGCGTTTCTTCCGTTCTCGTCATACCGCTTGTATAGATGCGCAAACCGGAGATGTCGGGATAGCGCATCGTCGCGCGCAGTTTTGCCAGCGCGGCGCGGCCAGCCTCAGACAGCGGGAGATCCGTTGCGCCGCAGTAAAGCCATTTCTCGTTCGCTTCCGTCGTCCCGTGGCGGATAAGATAGGCCCGCTTCATTTGAGCACCTGCGGAAGCCCGCAAAAAAGACGGACAACGTGCGTCGCCTCAGCCGAAAGACTGTTCAGATAGCGACCTGTCTCCTCGCGCCATTTGCGGAGAACTGCGTCTACCGGCACGACACCGCAGGAGATGTCGCGGCAGATGATGATTGCATCATCGCGGAAGGCGCGCTGCGGTTTTGTATCATTTTTGACGCAGGCGAGAATATACTCCTCGAGCCCGCAGATGCAGCGTTTGGAAAAGTCGATCTTGCCGTTCTGCGTGCAAACGAAGATATCCGCGTCGGAAAGGCCGTATGCGCTGCGGGCGTAAGCAAGCTTTCCCTGATACGCGCCGCCGATGATAAGTTCCATGTGATGATCCCCTTTCAGGCTAGCGTCAAAACTGCGATTCCACACAGCTCGCCGCAGACGATTCCAAAGCCGGAAATGTCGCCCGACATGCCGCCGAGCTGCCGCCGGCCATCCCAAATGGCGAAAAGCGAGCCCGCCGCCACTGCCGCCGCACTCAGCCCGGGAGGGCCAAACAGAAAAATCGGCAATACGCAGGCCAAAAGCAGCAGACAAAGCGCCAGATGTCCGTACTGCGGTTTTATAAGTCCCCGGAAGGTTCCGGCATAGCTGCTTCCCGGCATCGGCTCACACCGGCAGATAGCAAGCACGGAGCAAAGCCGCGAAACAATCGGGAGAAAAAGAAGCGCCCAAATCCGTCCACGCAGACTTGCGGAGGAAAAAAATGAAAATTCAAGCAGAAACACAGCGCCCAGACTGATAACCGCAAAGCTGCCGCTGTGCGGATCCTTCAAAATGCGCCGACGCCCTTCGAGGTCGCGCCGGGAGAGAATCGCGTCGCAGCAGTCCATGAAGCCGTCCATATGGATAAAACCCGTCAACGCACCCGGGAGCAGTGTCAGAAACGCTGCCGCAACAAGTGCCGGACAGGAGGCAAGACCCAGAAGGTAAGCCAGAAGCACCCACAGGCCGCCCGTCAGCGCCCCTATGAGCGGAAGGCACAGAAGCATCGCGCCGCGCAGTTTTTCGTCCCAGATGCGCAAGGGACAGGGCACCGCAAAAAACATGCCCCATGCCATAAAAAACGAAGTTATGAATTTTTTCAAAGCGGCAGCACTCCTTTGTGCAGGATATAATCACCAGCGCAAAGCTCCACAACGGTGTCACAGCGTCCCGCCAAAGCCCGGTCTACAAAGGCAAGTCCCCGGCGATAGGTCTCAGTGCTCTCGTCAAAGCGCGCCGCGTCTGAATAGATATAATCGCTCACGAAAACAGCGTTTTTCACCCGATCCGCAAGCATAAGCAAGCCCTGGGCAACGCGCACCGGCGCCGTCTCAACCATTTCGCCCTCCCGGAACATTTCGTTTGCGAGAAGCGCTGTCACGCTGTCAACAAGAAAGCAGGCTGTTTCGTCCGCCCCTTCAAGACAACCGAGGATGTCTCTGCCGCGCTCGATGGTCTCAAAGCCGAGGTCCGCGCGGTTTTCAAGATGCCGGGAAATGCGTGTCTCGTCCTCCTCGTCGCTGGGAATCATCGTCGCTACATAGTAGCGGCGGCTGTCTTTTGAAAGGGCTATGGCAACATTTTGCGCAAGTGAGGACTTGCCGTTCTTGCAGCCGCCGGAAATAAAAATAGTCATACGCTGAAGCTGTCCTTTTTCCGAATTTCGTCCAGGTAACCATCGTTGATTGATGCGGTTTCAAAGGTCGCCATGCCGTTCATAACCGCGCAGGCGGCAGAAATGACCTCAAATGCGAGCGGGCAGCCGCTCCCCTCTCCGAGACGCATTCCGAGGTCTAGCCACGGTTCAAAGCCCAGCTCCTTTGCCGCGGCGCTGTAACCGATTTCGTAGGAGCAGTGCGACGGGAAAAAATACCCCGCGGCGTTCGGACACAGCCGGGCTGCGCACAAAGCCGCGACGATGGAAATGAATCCGTCCGTTACGACCGGCATGCGGCAGGCTGCAGCGCCGAGGAAGGCGCCACACATGGCGGCCAGATCAAACCCTCCGACCTTGGAAAGCACATCGATGGGGTCTCCTGCATCCGGCTGATGGAGTTTGAGCGCGTTTTCGATGACCTCTTTTTTCTTTTGAAACCCTTCGTCTGTGATGCCTCCGCCGCGGCCCGTGACGGCTTCGATCGGCAGACCAGTGAGCGCCGCGAGAACAGCGGAGGAAGTCGTCGTGTTGCCGATACCCATTTCGCCAATGCCGATAATGTCGATGCCATCCCGCACCGCTTCGGACGCAAATCCGGCTCCGATCAAAATGGCTCTGACTGTTTCCGCTCTGGTCATGGCGGGCTGTCTGGCAAAGTTTTTCGTGCCCTTTGCGATATTACAATTACGGACCGCAGCACACTCGTAAGGCGTTGCAATGCCGACATCCACAACGACAAGTCCACAGCCGAAATGCCGCGCCATAGCAGACATGCCGGTCAATCCCTTTGTCATGTTGACGGCCTGCGCGGCGGTGACGGTCTGCGGTGCGCAGGAAACGCCCTCTTCCACGACGCCGTTGTCCGCGCAGAAAACGAGGATGCGACTGTGCTTGATTTCGTTATGTAGTTGGCCCGATATGCCCGCGAGCCGGATGGAAATATCCTCAAGCTTTCCGAGACTGCCCGGCGGTTTTGCAAGTCTTGCCTGATATTTCGCCGCTGCGTCCATGGCGGCGCGGTCAAGAGGTCTGATATTCCGAAGAATGCGTTCGATGTCCGCTTCCATGTTAACTCCTTTGGTTTTCCACGCCGTAAAGCGCGGCGCGCTGAATCGTAACGTCCCTTTCCCGTGCCGTACGGGTGCGGGACGAAAGCTCGTGCGTCAAAAAGTCGGGTGCTATGCGCTCCACAAGCTCGCGCACACAGGGATCTGTCCATGCCATATGCCTGTCGATCTGCAAAATGTGGCCGTAGCTTTCGCCAAAGCGCGTTATATAGTCCGGCGCGAGAAGCTCTGGAAGCATTCCCGTATGTACACGGACATATTCTCCCGAAAGCGACTGATGCAGATGGACAGCCTTGATGCTTTTTGAAAGGCTGCCATGCGCCTCCAGCATTTTTAAAAGGTAGTTCGCCCCTTCCCGTTGAGAGCGAAGGGCGGTATTTGTGTTCATAAGGTGGCCCGTATCGAGCAAGATACCCTTATTTTCAAAGCGAAGCGCGGAAAGAAGCCGCTCCGTAAGCTTCGGG
>JBMNPV010000083.1:0-7736 GCA_050943775.1 Oscillospiraceae bacterium | reverse complement strand
GCCGATCGCCGCGCCTGCTGCACAGGCAACGATGAGGTTTGCAAAACTGAACGATCTTTTCACCGGGTTCCCTCCCTCGACGGCCAGTGCAGCGCACATCCGTCTCCCGCATAGCATATGTTGCAAAGGCTCAAATTAGCCGGGCAGATTACTCTGCCCGGCCAAATCTTTTTGAGATCGATTTTAGAAGTAGGACGCCGGATTGACTAGACTGCCATTGATGCGGATCTCAAAGTGGCAGTGCGGGCCGGTAGACCAACCGGTAGAACCGACATAACCAATGGTCGAACCCTTAGTGACCGTCTGACCCGCCGAGCAGCCAAGCTTGCTCATGTGGGCATAGAGCGTCGATGTACCGTTGCCGTGACCGATCACGACATAGTTGCCGTAAGAGGAACTGTAAGTCGCGGTAAGGACCGTTCCGGAGTCTGCCGCAACGATCGTTGAGCCGGAGGACGCGGAAATGTCAATTCCGGAGTGGTACTTCGTCGTCCCGAAAATCGGGTGTACGCGGTAACCAAAGGACGAGGAGATCGTCCTGCTTGCAGGCACAGGCCATGTAAACTGGCCGGTACCGTTCGTGATGGTCCCGGTTCCGTTCTGGGCGGCAGCCTTCTGCTGCGCTTCAAACTCGGCAACCTGTTTGTCGATCTGGCTGCGGATAGCAGCCTCACGGGCTTCTTCGGCCTCGTACTGCTGCTTGTAGGCTTCAATGTTGCTCTCCAGATCGGCGATAACCTGGTTTGCCTGCGCGATTTGTGCTTCAAGGTCGGCCTTCTTGGCGTCCAGTTCCACCTTTGTCTGCTTTTGCGCATTCTGCGTCTGCTCGTACTCGTTCTTGACCGTTTCAACTTCCTTACGCGCAGCGGTGTACTTATCCTCAAGTTCTTTATCGCTCGTCATAATGGCCGAGATGTCATTGATTTTTGAAAGCAGATCCGAAAAATCGGACGACTGGAAGAGGATCGCGACATATGTAAGGCTCGGTGTCTCCTCCATCGCACGCATCCGCTTTTCGAGGGCTTCCCTTTGTTTGTCCTCGGCGGCCTGCGCTTTCTTGAGTTCCTCCGCCTTCTCCGCGATCAGTTGATCGTAGAGCGCGATCTGCTCGTTGATGTTGTCGATCTCTTGCTGCGCAAGCTGGTTTTTCTTGTCCAGCTCGGCTTTCTGGGCCTCCGCATCGCGGACCTGCCCCTTTGCGTTCTCGATCTGCGTCTGGATCGCGGTCTTCTGCTGTACGATGGCAGCCTGCTTATTTTTCAGCGCGTCAATGTCGGACTGGGACACCGCCCACGCACTGCTGATCGCGCCGAGGATCAATGTCGCCGCAAAAATAACGGCGAGGATGATGCATACGACTGAAATGAACTTTTTATTTCGCATTGCCTGTATGTTACCTCCTTCGTCGGAGCGGGCTGCGCCCGCTTCGGGTGAACCGTGCCTCTGGCGGCGGAAATCAAACCTTCAAGTAGTTGCGGATGGCGATCGCGCCGCCAAATGCACCGACGACTACGCCCACGCCGAGGAATACGATACCGACGTCCAGCGCAAGGTCCGTAAACGGCATAACTGCGATGACGTTGATGAAGCTTCCGGCGATGCTGCTCATCACCTTTTCAGTGATGAGTAAATAGATGCCCCATTGGAGGCCAAAGGCGATGGCCGCGCCGAGCACGCCAAGGACCAGGCCCTCAACAACAAAGGGCGTGCGGATAAAGCTGTTTGTCGCGCCGACCATTTTCATAATGGCGATCTCCTCGCGCCGACCGAAAGTCGTGAGCTTGATGGTGTTCGACATAATAAAGATCGCGACGATAAACAGAATAACGATGAGGATGATTGAAACGGCGGCGACCACGTTGCGGAAAGTCACCATTCCCTTTGAGATCTCGATCGGCGCGTTGACGTCATCAATGCCGACGACCTTTTCGATCTGCGTCTGCGTTTCCTGCATGAGAGCGATGTCGTCGAGATAGATGACATAGCGGCTGCGGAACGTGCTAGAATCGATGCCCTCAAAAAGAGAACTGTTGCTATAGCTCTTTTTGAAGTTCTCCATTGCCTGGCTGCGGGAAATATATTCGACTCTGCTGACATTGTTGACCGCTTCGAGCTTCGGCTGGATGGCCTTGGCCTGCGTTTCGGTGTAGTCCTCGTCGACAAAAGCAAGCATTTCATTCTGCGTTTCAAGCTTGTGGATCATTTCGTCCACATTGACAGCGAGCAGGGAAAAACTGCCCATGATGATCAGACAGGCGACAATGATCGTTACGGAAGCAAAGGACATGAACCCGTGCTTGCCGATGCTGGTAAAGCCCTCGTGAAAGAGGTACCCAATTTTATTCATGAATCTCATAGCTGTAATACCCATCCATTCCGTCACTGACGATTGAGCCCTTGTCAATTGCGACGACACGCTTCGAGAAGGAGTTGACGAGTTCCTTTTCGTGCGTAACGACGAGGACCGTAGTTCCCAGTTCGTTGATTTTTTCAAGGAGCAGCATGAGCTCAAGGCTCTTGACGGGGTCAAGGTTGCCGGTCGGCTCGTCCGCAATGATCAGGCTGGGGCTGTTGACCAGTGCGCGTGCGATCGCAACGCGTTGCTGCTCGCCGCCGGAAAGCTCCTGCGGCAGGCGGTTTTCCCGACCCTCAAGTCCTACGAGCTGAAGGACATAGGGAACGCGCTTTGCAATTTCCCGATTGCTTGCGCCGACAACGCGCATCGCGAAGGCCACGTTTTCGTAGACCGTTTTGTCGTCGATCAGGCGGAAGTCCTGAAAGATGACGCCGAGTGTGCGCCGAAGCATCGGCAGCTGACGGGGCTTGATCGTCCGCAGATTGAAGTTATTGACGAATATTTCTCCCTCGGTGGCCTTGACCTCGCCCGTGAGGAGCTTGATAATCGTCGTCTTGCCGCTGCCTGAAGGGCCGACGAGAAAGACAAACTCGCCTTCCCCGATCTCGAGGTTTAGGCCGTTCGCCGCGCGTGTGCCGGTGTTGCCGTAAACCATCGAGACATTGTTCAGTAAAACCATGCGTTTTCCTCCTGAATGTTCGGAAAGGATGTACTCCCGTCTGCTTATGGAAGGGCCTTCGGCGTCTGCTGCTGAGAGTCGAGGTATTTCTTGACCATCAGCGCAACCTTAAAGACGATCGCATGGTCGAACTCACGCAGATCCAGGCCGGTCAGCTTCTTGATCTTCTCAAGACGGTAGACGAGGGTGTTCCGGTGGACAAAGAGTTTTCTGGATGTCTCCGAAACGTTAAGGTTGTTCTCAAAGAACTTGTTGATCGTGTAGAGTGTCTCCTGATCGAGAGATTCGATCGGGTTTTTCTTAAAAACCTCGCTGAGGAACATCTCACACAGCGTCGTCGGCAGCTGATAGATGATGCGGCCGATGCCGAGGTTTTCGTAGTGGATAACGGCTTTTTCGGTGTCAAAGACCTTGCCGACCTCGATCGCGGTCTGGGCTTCCTTATAGCGGTCGGCCAGCTCGCGCAGGTGCTGCGCGATGGTACCGATGCCGATAACGGTCTTGACGAGGAGCTCAGATGATATCGTCGCGCTGATCTTTTCGGCCAGCTCGCAGATATCCTTCGATTCCGTCCCAATCTCGACCTCCTTAATGAGGACGATATCCGTCTCACTCATACTCAGGACGAAATCCTTCTGCTTGTCCGGGAACATACTCTGCACGAGCTCGAATGTCGCGATATCGGATTTTTCAAGCTGGCGGATGAGGATGACGGCGCGCGGGATATCTGTCACGAAGTTGAGTTCCTTCGCGCGGACATAGACATCTCCGGGCAGGATATTGTCCGAGATGATGTTCTTGACGAAAGTGACCTTGTTGTACTTTTCGTCGTAATTCACCTTTGCCTCATTGAAGGCAACGGCGGCCATGATGCAGATGCTGCGGGCGGTAACGTCTCTGCCTTCGACAAAAACCGCGTAATCGAAGCGAGAATTCGGGCCGCCGAGGATCTTGTATGTCCGTGTGCCGGTCGTGAAGAGCTGATCGGGGATCTCACCGCCGACGAGGCCCTGCAGATTTTCAAGCTTGGTCCCGATCAGGGAAAGCTCACTGCAGGCTACGACAAAGCCCTCTGCGTCCACCACTCCGAGACATCTGTCCGTGGCCTCTTTCATCTGGACAATGACGCTTTGAAAAATCCTACTTGACATGATTGCTCCTCCTAAATAAAAAAAGCAATGAAAATAGCCGATACTAATCATACCCCTATTTATTGCTTTTTTCAATAGATTTCTCAGGATTTTTTGTAGTAAATTTTAAACTCAAATCCTTTTATTCTCCGTTTTACTGGATTAGGAGCTTTCAAAATAGTGATTTTTCATAATTTGTGCTGCTTTTCGGAGAACTGCAGGAGCACAAGGGGTCCATTTTTCTTGTGCATCCTGCACAGAAGCTTACAAATCGTCAGTCGGTGATCGTGTTTTCCGTTTCCGGGTCGAAAATGTGGACCGCCGCGCCGTCAAATGCAAGCCGTGCATCCGAGCCGCCCGTAACGAGATGCTTGGAATCCGCGACGGCGGAAAATTCGACGCCTGCAGCGGTGCAGAAGATGTTGCTCTCTGCGCCGAGGCGCTCGACAAACGATACTTTCACTTCCATAAGCTGCTCCGGGTGCTGCGCGATGTAGTCCGGCTCCGCGTGTATGTCGTTCGGCCGAAGCCCAAAAAAGACAGGCTTTCCGAAGTACGGCGCAAGCGCGGACTGCTTCGCTTTTTCCTCCGGCAGCAAAAGCTTTGCCTCCGCACCGCCCTCGCCAAAACACAGGTATGCTCCGTCCGGCCCGCCCTCGAGCCTTGCTTCCGCAATATTCATCTGCGGCGTGCCGATAAACGTGGCCACAAAAAGGTTGCAGGGGTGGTCAAAAAGCGTCTGCGGCGGTGCGATCTGCTGAACGAAGCCGTTTTTCATAACGACGATGCGCGTTCCCATCGTCATGGCCTCGGTCTGATCGTGCGTAACATAGATAAAGGTCGTTTGCAGTTCCCGGTGAAGCTTTGTGAGCTCCGCACGCATTGTGGTACGAAGTTTGGCGTCCAGATTCGAGAGGGGTTCGTCCAACAGAAAGACTTTCGGATTGCGGACAATGGCGCGTCCGAGTGCAACGCGCTGCCGCTGACCGCCGGAGAGCGCGGCGGGCTTGCGCTGCAGCAAATCCTCAATTTCAAGGATACGGGCCGCTTCGGTGACGCGCCGCCGGATCTCGTCGCGGGGCGTCTTGCGAACCTTGAGGCTAAATGCCATATTGTCAAAAACGGTCATGTGAGGATAGAGGGCATAGTTCTGGAAAACCATCGCAATGTCTCGATCCTTGGGCGGGACGTCGTTCATCCGCATCCCGTCGATATAGAGGTTTCCGGCTGTAATGTCCTCCAGTCCCGCGATCATACGCAGAGTAGTGGACTTTCCGCAGCCGGAGGGTCCGACAAGGATGACAAACTCCTTGTCCGCGATCTCCATATTGAAGTCGGAGACAGCGGTAACATTGCCCGGATATACTTTTGAAACGCCCTCCAATTTCACGCTGGCCATAGTGTTCCTCCTGATGCTGGACTTTCATATTTTCGTATTATACCATTTCCGTGCGGCGCTTGTATATGTCATTACTCTACGAAACTGCCGCACAACGCTTGTAAATTTTCATCATATATTGTTACTATTCTGTTACTACTTTCTTAATCAGCAGGTCTTTTTCCGCAGAACTCAGCTCACGCCATTCGCCGGGGCCGAGCTTCGGGTCCAGTTCCAGTCCCCCCATGGAAATGCGCTTGAGCGTCAGCACGTGCGCGCCGCGCGCCGCGAGCATACGTTTGACCTGATGATATTTCCCTTCCGAAATCGTGAGCGTCCCGCGCGACGGGTCTTCGGGGTCAAGCGTGAGCCGGGCGGGTAAACAGGCCGTACCGTCTCGCAAAACGATGCCCGCCGCGAGCGCATCCGCATCGGCCGGCCCAAGCATACTGTCCGCAGTGAAGGCATAGACTTTAGCGACATGGTGCTTCGGCGACGTCGCCTCATGGCAGAGCGCGCCGTCATTCGTGAGGATCAGCAGTCCGGTCGTATCCTTGTCTAGCCGGCCGACCGGGAACAGACCAAGGCGGCGAAGCTCCGGCGGGAGCAGATCCAGAACGGTCTTCTGCGCCGGGTCCTCGGTCGCGGACAGTACACCGGCAGGCTTATTGAGCATGAAATAACGCAGTGCATGTGCACACACCGGCACACCGTCAAGCCGAACATCGGCAAGCTCCGGGTCAAATTTTGCATCTGCCGTTTTCACGACCACTCCGTTGACGCTAGTGCGGCCGTCCGCGATCATGCGCCGTGCCTCGCTGCGTGTCGCCAATCCGGCGTCGCAGAGTATTTTATCCAATCGTAATTGTGGCATAAGCCCTCCTCAAAGCGTAATAACGGCAGTATTTTAACACAAATACACCGGAAAATGAACAGTTTCCCAGTATTGTTCCACCAGACAGCCGGCGTCCTCGCGTCCGGTATTCGGGAGGTTTTCATGAAAACAAAAAGTCGTACGTGGAGCCGCCGGCAGGCGCTGCTTGTCATTTTCGGCGCGGCACTCATCCTCTGTGCGCTGATCATCGCCATCGCTGACGGCGGCAGAGGGCCGGAACTTAAGACGAACGAGGAGCGTGTAAAGTTCCTCGCAGAGCTCGGTTGGGATGTCGACCCGGAGCCGGTATGTATCAGCGAAGTGACAATTCCATTGGAATTTTCGGATGTATATAAGAAATTCAACGAGCTTCAGATCGAGCAGGGTTACAATCTCTCAGAACATCGGGGTGAAAAAGTGCTCATCTATGCCTACCGTGTGAAAAACTATGACGGTTACGAAGGCCCGGTCGTCGCGGAATTGTACATCGCAGAGAATCATCTGATCGGCGGAGACATCCATTCCCTTGCGCTAAACGGCTTTATGCACAGTCTCAAGCGCCGCCCGCAGACATAAAAAAATCCCCGCCGTACGGCGGGGATTTTTTGCGTTTTTTACTTTTGCTCGACTTCGACGACGACGCCGGAGCCAACCGTACGGCCACCTTCGCGGATAGCGAAGCGAAGGCCGGGCTCGATAGCGATCGGCATGATCAGTTCAACGTCCATGTCGATGTTATCGCCGGGCATGCACATTTCCGTGCCTTCCGGCAGAGTGATAACGCCGGTAACGTCCGTGGTACGGAAATAGAACTGCGGACGATAGTTGTTGAAGAACGGAGTATGACGGCCGCCTTCTTCTTTGGTCAGAACGTAAACCTGGCCCTTGAACTTGGTGTGGGGGTGAATGGAGCCGGGAGCTGCAAGAACCTGTCCACGCTCGACTTCGGTCTTCGTGATACCACGGAGAAGCGTACCAACGTTATCGCCGGCTTCTGCGAATTCGAGGGTCTTGTGGAACATTTCGGTGCCGGTAACGACGGTATCCTTGGTCTCTTTGAGGCCAACGATCTCGACCTTGTCGCCAACCTTGACACGGCCACGCTCAACACGACCGGTGGTAACAGTGCCGCGGCCGGTGATGGTGAAGACGTCTTCGATCGGCATAAGGAACGGCTGGTCAGCTTTACGATCCGGAGTCTTGATCCAGGTATCAACAGCGTCCATGAGCTCCCAGATGCAGGCATACTCAGGAGCGTGCGGATCGGTGGAGTCGGACTCGAGGACCTTCAGAGCGGAGCCCTTGATGATCGGGGTGTC
>JBMNPV010000082.1:0-7799 GCA_050943775.1 Oscillospiraceae bacterium | reverse complement strand
AGTCCGGCCATGATCGCACGGACCATGGGACTGTTCGAGTCCTCAAAACGTCCCGGCGGGCGCTTCTGAATATCCGCATAGATCCCGGCATTGTAAAGCGCCGTTTCGCAGTTGAGAATAAAGCGGACGGAATCCGGGTTTTCCATATAGAGCCCGGCGTAAAAACGCAGCATAATGTCGACCTGCTCGATACCGGACATGCCCTGATAGCCCTTTTCGCTGACGAGCTTTTCCACCCGCGCGGATATCCTTTCCCAAAACAGGAACGCGGTTGCCAACACAAGATCCGCCTTACTGCTAAAGTAGCGGTATACGGAACGTTCTGTCAATCCCGCCGCCGTCGCAATGTCTTTTACAGTGGTCTGATCAACGCCATTTTTTATAAAGAGCTCCAGAGCTTTTTCGATCGTGAGTTTTTTATTTTGTTCGCGCAGTTCTTCGAGTGACATAGATGCCTCCGTTATTTTTCTGTCAGTCTCTGTGACATTTTTAACTATACCAGTTTTTTTGGTCATTTCAAGTGTTTTATTGTAAAAATACTACACAAAAAAACATGCTTTGGTTTGTGTTATTGGCTAGTCTGATCGCTCCGCCGCGCGTGTTAAAAACGGCGCTAGCCTTGGCGGCAGCAAGGTGGTATAGTGGGGCAAAGGCTCAATCGGGAGGAAAAGCAGCATGGGCTGGTTTGTATATATCGTGCGCTGCGCAGACGACACGCTTTACACAGGCGTCTCAACAGATGTGGACCGGCGCACACAGGCGCACAACGCCGGACACGGTGCAAAATACACCCGTTCCCGCACACCCGTGACCGTGGTCTACCGCGCGCCGTGCGAGAGCCGCTCTGCCGCGCTGTCCCGCGAGGCCGCAATCAAGAAGCTCTCCCGGGCCGAAAAGCTCGCGCTGATCGACGGGCAGGGCGAGACCTGAGCCGTCTGAAAAAATCCCCGGAGAAGCGGCTTCTCCGGGGATTTTGCTATCAGTTCCGTTTACTTTCAAGGCCCTGTCTGACCCTGTCGACCGCGCTGTGAACGCCGCTTTGAAGCTTGTCGATCAGCATCTGGCCGTCTATCGGAAGCTCTATGCCGACGTTTGCCGAAACGCCCGCCGTGGACTGTGGCGGAGCTGTTGCCGCGGCAGCACCGGAACTATCCGCAGAGCTGTCGCCGCCGGTCCCGCCGGAGGTGCCCGCAGCGGAGCCGGTGCCGCTGCCACCTGTGACGGCTGCTGCAATATCGGAGACCCAGTTGAGTATCTCTCCCGTCTTTGCGTCCACCCGGCAGGCAGCGCTGCCAGCGGGCGTTTGGACCTGGACCTCATAAACAAGGTTTCCATCTTTCACCTCGGCATTGACCTTCGTCACCGCCGCGCTTCCGAGAGAGGCTTCCGCCTTTGCGCAGGCACGCTTTGCCGCCGCATCCGCGCTGACATAGCCGGACGCGGCCGCGTCGCCGGCACGGACCGAGGCCGACGCTTCCGCCCCGAGGTTTTCCGTGAGCACCGCCAGCGCGCCGAGCTCGAGTTTTGCAATCTCTCTCTCCGTAAGACCCGGCTCATTTTCAGCGATCTGTTCGATGAGCGCTGCGCGCCCCTCCGATACGCCGTATTTCTCCGCGAGCGCCGTGAGTTCCTCGCTCCGGGCAGCGATCTGTCCCAGCACCGAAGCGTTTATGCCGCTGCGCTTGAGTGTGTCCGTGACGATCTTCGTCACTGCTTCTTTCGTTGCGGCGTTTTTGTCCGCATCCGGTCCTGTAACGGTCACCAGCACCGCGCCCTGCCCGGAGATCGTGCCGTCTGCCGCCATCGCAGAAACGACCGCCTTCACAGCCGCGTCGAGCTGCTTTCCGCGAAGCTTTTCTTCACTCTGCGCGGCATTTACCGCGGCCTCTCCCTTCGCGTCCAGACCGGCGGCAGAGACCACTTTTCCGGTTTTACTGACATCGAGCCGTACGCCTGCTCCGGCTTCGAGCGTCACCGAATATTCGGCAGCCCACGCCTGCCGGTACTGACCGATCCCGAGGTAGCCGCCGATAAACAGCACGAGCATCGCAGCCGTTGCATACATGGCCTTGAGCCATTTTCGGCTCGTCGGCTTTGCGTCGGCGACCGGCGTGATCTTTTCCTGTTCCTCGGGCGTACAGCGTGCAAGGATACTCGAGAGCACATCCGGCGTTTCGGACGCGATCTCATCTGCGAGCTTTTTCTCTATCTTTTTCGTTCGCACTGCCGTTTTCCTCCTTCAGCGTTTTTTCAAGCTTCTTTCTGGCTCTGCTGTACTTTGAGAGAACAGTCGGGAGCGGCAGCTCCAAAAGTTTTGCGATCTCGGCGTGTTTCAGTCCGGAGACTGCGTGCAGGATGACGATCCGGCGCTCCTCATCAGATAGGACGCGCATTGCTGCGTCAAGGACAAGTCTCTGTTCCGTGCTCTCATAGGGGTTCTCCGCCGCGGCAGAGTGCCAGAGTTCCTCCGGAACATCCGACATTCTCACGCGCTCGCGCAGAACCGTCATCGAAAGATTTTTTGTGATCGTAAGGATCCACGCCATGGGCTTTCCCATCGGGTTATAGGCGTTGGCGGCAGACCAGACGCGGACATAGGTGTCCTGTAAAACATCCTGCGCATCGTCGGCGTTTTTTACGATGGAGAGCGCAAAGCCATACACCGCAGTCTTTGTTTCCTCATAGAGTGCTCCGACCGCCGCCCTGTCGCCCGCCGCAATATCTGCGATGAACGCCTCCAGTCTGCTGTTTTTTTCCACAGCAAAATCGGTTTGAATGGCAAATAGCAGCTCCCTCGCCCCCCCTGTCAAGTCAACGCGGAGTACCGCCTCTTTATTGCAGGCGGCATCCATCCTTTTGGGATTCCGGTCAGCGGATAAAGTTCGTCTGGATCCCCGGCTCGCGCTCCGGCTTCGGAACATCCGACCCCGCAAGCGTTTTGAGCAGATATGCCATGTTGTTTCCAAGCGTGCGCATGATCTGCATTCCCTCGAGATCCTGACGAACATCCTCGGGAGAGGAGCCGTGGACGGCATTCCAGTATTGCGATGTTACAATTGGCATCTGATTGATGGAGAAATATTTGTTGAGCCGGTCAAAGCTTGCCGTGGCCCCGCCTCTGCGGCAGGAGAGGACGGCGGCCGCCGGTTTCCCGCTCAGATACTGCCCGTGGGAATAGAACAGTCTGTCGAGTACCGCGCACAGTGCGCCGTTCGGTCCGGAATAGTATACCGGAGAACCCACGATATAGCCGTTCGCTTCTTCGACCAGCGGATAGAGCTTTGCCAAAGCGTCGTCCTCAAAAACGCAGGTTCCGCGCTCCCTGCATTTGCCGCAGGCAATGCAGCCGTGCACAGCTCCGGTACCAAGCTGAAACAACTCGGTCTCTATGCCGTTTTTTTCGAGCGCCCCGCCTGCCTCCATCAGCGCCGTATAGGTGCAGCCTTTCGCGTGGGGGCTGCCATTTATGAGTAAAACTTTCATGTTTCGACCTCCATTGCTGTTGCGGTTTATCGATGCAGTGAAATTTTCGACTAATCCAAATGTTACACGAATTACTGGAAATATGCAAGCGTCTCTTGTCTTACTACGCATTTTTTGCACAGGCTTGCACAAGCTAAGCAAAAAGCGGAGGAGGCTTTCACATGAACGAAAAGAAGCATGCGCCGAAAAAGCGGGCCGATATCTATTACCAGTTTTACGATTTCAAATCTGTGGCATCCGTTGACGGTATGACGGGGCTTATCCCGTCCCCTCCCGAAAACGACCACGAACGAGCCGCCTATGCGGAACTGGAAGGCACGCCTGTCGATCTGGACGATGGCGACTAAAGTCATAGACAAGCGCCCCCGACCGTGTTAAGATGGACAAAACAGCGGCACTCTGGGACACGATCGCCGTAAGCGCCGGACGGCGCGGTGAACAGATCGTCATCGCCCCGCGAACGCTCTTTGCTTTTTTGCAGCAGTCGAAGCGGATATCAGAGCATAGAGCAGGCCGCGCTGCCCTTCCGGACAGCGCGACCTGCTCTATGTCATTTATTTGATCGTATCAGTTTGACTTCTCGGTCTGCAGGGAGGCCGCGCTACGGTCCGTCTGCGATGAAACGGCGAGTTTCCGGATAATGTGCACGATCGCCTTTCGCAGGACTGCTTTCTCTTCCTCAGAAAGATCTGCGGTCATCTCTTCAAAACTGGGCACCTGCATATCGTAGTTCTCAAGAAAGCGCGGCGTCACCAGCAGACGGCATTCCCGTCGGTCCGTCTGACAGGGTTCTTTGACGATATAGCCCTTGGCCGCCAGTGCGTTTGCCTTATAGGAGGCATTCGGCTGCGAAATACCGAGGAAGTCCGCAAATTCGCCGATTGTCGGTCCCTGCAAAAGATAAATCGTTTCGGCAGAGAACGCTTCGCTGGAGGTCAGACTACCGGGTTTCTGACGGATCGCAGCAAAAAAGTTCCTGTAATGCGCAAGGCGGAGACAGCGATAAAGCTCTTCAAAATCGTTAGCCATAGTCTCTCCTCGAATTGTAACGCCCACATTTCGATATATCATGTTAGCATTTTTAGACGTTTCTAGCAATTGCAATTTTCGCTGAATATTCCTTTTAAAAAGTAGCGTCTTAGCCAAATTGTCTCATTAACCGCCTTTTCTTGCTATAATTTTATTTAGGTTATCCAATTTGCGGATGCTGCAACGCGCGGAAAAATTCAAATGCCGCCTTTCCATTCGATAAATAATATAGTATAATCACAATATATTTTTTTGCGTGAGGTTAACTGCTTATGAAAAATCAGCTCGTTCTCGTCCTCGACTTTGGCGGACAGTATAAGGAACTCATCGCCTCCCGCGTGCGCCAGCTCTCGGTCTATTCGGAAATTCGAGCGGGCAGCATGTCGGCGGAAGAGATACAGGCTCTTGCCCCCATTGGTCTGATCCTGACCGGTGGTCCCCGGAGCGTCTATGCGCCGGACGCGCCCCGGTGCGACCCGAAAATTTTCGAACTCGGCATTCCCGTGCTCGGCATCTGCTACGGCATGCAGCTCATGACCAACACGCTGGGCGGCAAGGTCGGTCCTTCCGCCGGCGGTGGGGAATACGGACGCATACGCACCCGCATTACGCCGGACTGTGCGCTCTTTGACGGTATCCCGGAAACGGGCATGACGCTCATGAGCCACGGTGACAGGGTCACTGAACTGCCGGAAGGCTTTGTCTGCAAGGCATCCACCGCACGCTGCAAGCTTGCCGCCGCTGTCTGCGAGGAGAAAAAGCTCTACTGTGTCCAGTTCCACCCCGAGGTGCGCCACACGGAGCACGGAACGGACATCCTCCGGAATTTTCTCTATGGCGTCTGTCACGCCAGCGGCGACTATAACATCGACGATTACCTCGACTGGGCGGTTGCGGACATCCGCGAGAAGGTCGGCGACAAAAAGGTCCTGCTGGCGCTCTCCGGCGGCGTGGACTCCTCGGTCTGCGCGGCGCTCATCGAGCGTGCGATCCCGGGAAAGCTGACCTGCGTTTTTGTGGACCACGGTCTCATGCGTAAAAACGAGGGCGATCAGGTCGAAGCCGCATTCGCCGGCCGTCAGCTCGATCTCATCCGCGTTAACGCAGGGGAACGCTTTTTGGCGAAGCTGCAGGGCGTTTCGGACCCCGAAAAAAAGCGCAAGATCATCGGTGCGGAGTTTGTAGCCGTCTTTCAGGAACAGTCGGCAAAGCTCGGCAAGATCCCGTTTTTGGCACAGGGCACGATCTATCCGGACATTGTTGAGTCCGGCGGCGGCAGCACAGCCACAATTAAGAGCCACCACAATGTCGGCGGTCTGCCGAAAGACATCGGCTTTGACGGCCTCATCGAGCCGCTGCGGGGTCTCTTCAAAGACGAGGTCCGCGCGCTTGGGCGCAAGCTCGGCCTGCCGACGCAGCTTGTCGAGCGTCAGCCCTTCCCGGGACCGGGTCTCGCAGTACGCGTGCTCGGCGAGGTGACAGAGGAAAAACTCGCGATCCTTCGCGAGGCGGATGCGATCGTCTGTGAAGAGATCGGTAAACTGAAAAACCCGCCGAGCCAGTATTTTGCGGTGCTGCCGGGCGTCCGTTCGGTAGGCGTCGCCGGAGACGAGCGGCGTTACGACGAGGTCATTGCGATCCGCGCAGTCGAAACGACGGATTTTATGACGGCAGAATACAGTCACTTGAGTCACGCGCTTCTCTCTCGCATCTCGACCCGCATCTCCAATGAAGTTCCCGGCGCCGGCCGCGTGGTCTACGACGTCTCCGGCAAGCCGCCTGCAACGGTGGAGTGGGAATGAAACCTCAAATGAAAAAAGCCGTATCTTGACACGGAAAAGCAGGGTTTAGAGCCATCTTTGGCAACATATTTTCATTATTACAAGAATAAGAGCTAACTGATTTTGTTAAGTCAGTTAGCTCTTTTGGGTTTTCTAAGTGCTATTCTTCTCTTTTTCGGTAAAAATTCCTCATACATCTGCACACACAAGTTTTGCATGAGCAAACAGAGCCTTTCGATTAACACTAAACCACATGAGGTGAACAAGCTGATGATAGTAGATACCAGTCCTTTCTGCGTATGTACGCATGCGCAAATTTTGGTATCTCGATCCCTTTCCGCTCCGGCTTGAAAGTTTTTCGACATTCCGGTCAATTTTGGGTATAGAAAAGGCACGGTGCAAACGCATCGTGCCTAAACTATTGAATTGAGATTATGCGGGTATCAGTTTGCGAAGCTCTCCGTTTGAAAAATCCTCAACAATCACCCACCGGCCCCTGATAGTCTGGTCATCAATGGGCCCCGGTGAAGTGGGTAAATAGAGATAGCCGTCCTTATCTTCTCCCCAGGAATCGTCATCGATAATACGGAGCCAACCGCACGCATCGATTTCAGTGCAGTCATACACTTTTCCGCCAGTCAGGCCAAAGCTAAATGTTGGACCGACATATTTGAGTTTACCGATCAGTGCCAATCTCTTTCACCCCTTGAGCTACATCTTGTATTGTTTGCCGTTGAGTTCATACCAATAAACAGCATATCTGAAACTATCTGTTACAATTATACCGCCAACTTTTTCCATTGCAATGCGTCCGTCAATGCTACAGCCCTTTTCGTTCTCCTCTCGCCACCGCAAAAGCTCGGCGGTAGAATGCTGCAGCTTTGCAACACCAAGAACAACATCGAAAGCGAAGTGTCGGCAGTATGCAGCTTGCGCCAGCAGCTTGTCAATCCACGCTCCCCGTGTGGGGAGCGACCGGCATGGATCGCAAGGTCAACGTAAGAGACGTATTTCAATCCACGCTCCCCGTGTGGGGAGCGACTATGTGTGGATAACTGGTGCGGGGCAAAAAACTATTTCAATCCACGCTCCCCGTGTGGGGAGCGACCATGAGTGGATAATATAAACATGGTGCAATCTCAATATTTCAATCCACGCTCCCCGTGTGGGGAGCGACGCGTACCACCGCTTAACGCCGCTACCCTTGCAGCCATTTCAATCCACGCTCCCCGTGTGGGGAGCGACCGTCGATACCCTCTGCTGTTATACCAGCCGAACAATTTCAATCCACGCTCCCCGTGTGGGGAGCGACCATTTAATCACCTTGCTTTCTTCCAATGCGTCAAAATTTCAATCCACGCTCCCCGTGTGGGGAGCGACCTTGTTTGCGGGAGCGTCCTTGTCAGCAATCATCGATTTCAATCCACGCTCCCCGTGTGGGGAGCGACTTGTGATTACCTTTGTGATGGTACAGCAGACCAAACGATTTCAATCCACGCTCCCCGT
>JBMNPV010000081.1:0-7809 GCA_050943775.1 Oscillospiraceae bacterium | reverse complement strand
CAGAATCCAACTGGAAGAACCCGGACATCCCGGATTGGCACGGCAGCCTGATCACCGCCGGCGTCGACATTGGTTCTACCAGCACACAGGCCGTTATTCTTGCGGATGGCAAGCTCTATGCTTATGCCAATATGCGTACCGGAAACAACAGCCCGGACTCCGCGATCAATGCAATTAACTGGGCGATGAAAGATACGGGATTGACACTTGAAGATCTTGACTATACAATAGGTACTGGTTATGGTCGTGTCAACGTTCCATTCTCCAACAAGAACATCACCGAGATCACCTGCCATGCCCGCGGCGGTAACTACATCTATGGACCGACGGTCCGCACGATCCTTGACATGGGCGGCCAGGACTGCAAGGCCATCCACTGCGATGAAAAGGGTAACGTCACTTCCTTTATGATGAACGATAAGTGCGCAGCCGGCACCGGCCGCGGCATGGAAGTTATCGCGCAGCTCCTCGGCGTTTCCGTTGAGGACATCGGCGACATGTCCTTCAACGTTGACGAAGAGCCGGATCCGGTTTCCTCCACCTGCGTTATTTTCGCAAAGTCCGAGGCTACGAAGCTCATGCGTACCGGTTGGACGAAGGAAAAGGTCCTCGCCGCTTACTGCCACGCTATGGCACTGCGCGTCTGCCGTCTGCTGGAGCGCAACGGCATGGAGCCCGATTTCGCCATCACCGGCGGTATCGCCAAGAACAAAGGCGTCACCAAGCGTATCGAGAAGATCATGGGCGTCAAGGCCCTCGAGCCGAGCATCGACACGCAGCTCGCCGGCGCTCTCGGTGCAGCACTCATTGGTAAGGAACTCGTTGAGAAAAAGCGCGCAAAAGAGGCTCAGGCATAATCATTTCCGCTGAAGCTCAAAAAATATAATGAAGGAGGCTTGTGTCGTGTTAGCAAACTATGGATACGAAGACGGCTCTGGTCACTACTACATAAAAATCGACACATCGAAATGCGCGGAGTGCAAGGATAAGGGCTGCATCCCGGCCTGTCCGGAAAAACTCTTCGTCACCGAACTGGACGATTTTGACGACGAAGTCGTGCTGATCAAGGAAGACTGCCGCAACACACTTCTGACAAACTGCGCCCTCTGCAAGGCAGACGGGCACAATGAGCTTTGCGTCAAGGCCTGCCCAGCAGGCGCAATCAGCTTCTCTTGGTAAGAGAAAAATAATCGAATTTTACTCGCGGGAGCCGGTCTATAACAAAATGGATCGCGACCGGCGCCCGTCGAGCTGAAATTATTTTTTTCCCGAAGAATATGAAGGAGGAGACACATGAGTTACGAAAAATTATTCGAAAACAACATTTCCACGGCATCTTCTGATGCTTGGAAAAAGTCTGGCAAAAAGGCGGTAGGCTATGTTTGCTGCCACGTACCGGTGGAGCTCATCATGGCGGCAGACATCATGCCTGTCCGTCTTCGTGCAACCGGCTGCGTTGACAGCAGTGACGCAGAAGCATGGATGTCCAGCTTCAGCTGCTCCTATGCCCGCAGCATCCTCGAGTACCTGATGAATGGCACCTATCAGCTCGACGGACTTGTGCAGTCCGACGGCTGCATGATGGCTACCCGTATCCTCGACAACTGGCAGCACATCGCCAAGAAGAACGGCAAGGAACAGTTCACCCATCAGGTCGGCGCTCCCCGTATCTGCAACGACATGACCATCGACTACTTCAAGACGGAATGCCAGGAAATGGCCGAAGCTCTCGGCAAGTTCTCCGGCCATCCGGTCACCGACGAGGGCATCAAGGCTGCCGTCGCCAAGACCAACCAGGTCCGCGAGCTCATCGCACAGCTCAACGAGCTGCGCAATCAGGGCAAGGTCTCCGGCAGCGACGCGCTCTCCGTCATGCTCGCCTACTGCGACATGGATGCGGACGAGTACATAGCCGCCATGAAGGAATATCTTGCGGACGCCGCCAAGAAGGAACCCATCAAGGCTCGCGCACGTCTTATGATCATCGGCTCCGCTCTCGACAACCCGGACTATGTCAAGGTCATCGAGGAAAAGGGCGGCCTGGTCGTTGCTGATGCACTCTGCTTCGGCACCCGCTCCTTCGGCGATAAGATCACGCTCGACGACAAGGATGTTATCGGCTCTCTGGCTCGTTACTACCTCGAGCGCAACACCTGCCCGCGTATGCTGGACAACCGTCCCGCACTCCACAACGAAATCACCGAGGCCTGCAAGAAGTACAATGTGCAGGGCATCATCTACGAAAAGATGCAGAACTGCGAGTGCTGGGGCGGCGAGGCCTATTACCTCGAGCCGGCTCTCAAGGAGATCGGTGTTCCGATGCTTCAGCTCCAGCGTGAAGAGCAGATGTCCAACGCCGGACAGCTCGCGATCCGCGCAGAAGCTTTCGTCGAAATGATTGAGAAATAAGAGAGAAGAAGGAGGAACATATAATGCCTGAAAAGAAACAGAATTTTGACCCGACAAAGCCGGTCAACATGATTGATCTGACCTGCCAGCAGGTCGACAGCATCTATCAGCACATGCTCTCCAAGAACATGCCGGAGATTATGTGGACCGTTGACATCCAGAAGTTCTGCTGGGAAGAAGTCCGCGATGCGCACAAGAACGGCAAGAAGCTCATCGGCTTCGGCGGCCCTGTCCCTGTGACCATCATGCGTGCATTCGATTGCGTGCCGTTCTTCTTCGATACCATTCCGACCCGTATCGCTTCGATGGAAGACCTCTGCTCCCGTTACATCGACGAGACCGAGAAGTATGCTCCGACCAGCATGTGCGCCATCGACAAGGTACAGCTCGGCGTCGCCCTCAAGTATGAGCTCGGCGTTGAACTCGACGCTTTCGTTCACGCAACCGTCCCCTGCGACTCCGCTCGTATTGCTTACCCCATGATGGAGCGCCTCTACAACTGCCCCTGCTTCACCTTTGACTGCCCGTTCCGTCATGACGAAAAGGGCTATCAGTATGTCGCAGACCAGATCCAGGCTTTCATTCCCTGGATGGAAAACCTCACCGGCCTCAAGTGGGATGCAGAGCGCTACGAGAAGTTCAAAGCCATCTGCGAAGAGTCCAACAAGGCTTACACCGCCCTCATGAAGATCGCAGAGCTGCGTAAGAAAAAGCCCTGCGTCCTCCCGGGCCGCATGCTCGTTCTCAACGAGATCATCGCTCCGCTCGCCGGCACTGAGGCTGTTACCACGATGCTCGAGACACAGCTCGAAATGGGCAACATGCTCGCCGATATGGGCATGACCGCTACCCGCTGCCCCGAAGAGCGCTATCGCGTCTGCCTCATGCAGAACATGCTCTGGTCCAACACCGGCATCATGGACTGGATGGAAAAGACCTACGGCGCCATCACCGTCATGGACGGCTTCGGCTATCAGGACGGCATCATCTTCGACGACCTGGACAACTGGGAGAGAGTCAAGAAACAGACCGCAGAAATGATGCTCCTCACCCCGATGATCCACGGCGCGACCGGCCCGACCGAGTACTGGCTCAAGGTCATCGACAAGATGTACGAAGAATACAGCGTCAACGTGTCCATCTTCATGGGCCACGTCGGCTGCAAGCACACCTGGGCTTCCGGCAAGATCGTCACCGACTACATCCAGGAGAAGTTCGGTATTCCGACCCTGTATGTCGACGTCGATGCCATCGACCCGCGCTACAAGTCCAACGACGAACTGCGTGCTCAGATCGGTGAGTACATGGAATCCGTTGTCGGCGCTGAAAACTTCAGAAAAGACAAGTAAAAAAGCTTATACCATGGCCGCAGCCTGCGCTGCGGTCATGGTTAGGCAATAAAACCACTCTATTCATATAGGAAAGCGAGGTACAGAAAATGGATAAAATCAAATCGATTGCTGTAACAGGCAAAGGCGGTACCGGCAAGACCGTTGTATCGACCCTTCTCATTCGTCTGCTCTCCCAGCGCTTCCCCGGCCGCGTTCTCGCCATTGATGCGGACTCCGCAATGAGCCTTTGCTACACGACCGGGCTGCCTGTTGTTAAAACGGTCAGCCAGCTTCGCAGTGAACTGCTCGGCATCCAGCAGGCCCGCAACGAGCTCAACAACGGCCCCACAAAGGACCTCATGCGTTCGATCCTCTCGCATGGCGACGGCTTCGATATGCTCACCATGGGCCGTCCTGAAGAGCCCGGCTGCTTCTGCGCCTGCAACGAACTGCTCCGCTTCGGCATTGACACCCTGGCTGAGGATTATGACTATGTCATCGTTGACGGCGAAGCCGGTCCTGAGCAGCTGAACCGCCGCGTTATGAAGAGCGTCGACTGCCTGCTCGTCATGGCAGATATGTCCGCCCGCAGCCTCCAGACCGCAAAGGGCATTATCGACGTCGCCAACGCCGGCGAAAACAACATCAGTGTCGGCATGTCCGGACTGATCCTCAACCGTGTCCGCGCAGACGTTCCGAAGGAGGACCTCCTGAAGAAGACTGGCCTCGAAGTCTTTGGCGAACTGCCGGAGGATCCCGAGGTCAACAAGTTCGACCGCGAAGACAGATCGCTCTTTGACCTGCCGATGGACAGCCCCTGCCCGACGGCTGTTGCAAAGATCATCAAGAAGCTAGTTCCTGAGTTCTAAGAGCTAAAGCGCAAGAAAACAAAGTAAAAAGGAGTGTCCGCGATGTCGGAGAAAACGGGACATGACGATCTGGGCTATCACGTCCACGTCCACGACGACGGAACGGTGTATGCGCACGTACACGGCGATGAACTCATGCATCAACGCGACGAAGCCATTGTACGCGTCCGCGAGGAAGGCGCGCCGCATGTGCATGACGCCGGAATGCCCCACGGTCATGACGGCACGCATCCGCATATCCACAAAAACAAGAAGGCCGTCCACGACCGGCTTGCCAAAGCAAACGGACACCTAAGCTCAGTCATTCGCATGATTGACGACGACCGCGACTGCGCGGAAGTTTTGGTGCAGCTTGCCGCAGTACGCTCGGCAATCAATAATGCCGGCAAGATCCTCCTGGAGGACCATATCACCGAATGCATCACCGAAGCCATACGCAACAATGACCAGAACGAAATTGAAAAGCTCAACCGGGCAATCGATCAGTTCATGAAATAATTTGTTTCCTAAATAACGCAAAGCAAGGCGGCGCGTCCAAACACTGGACGTGCCGTTTGCCTTTTCCCTTTCGGCAAACGCAGCACCTGAAACAGCACTCTGTGCACCGGATCGCCGTGGCAGATGTCAGGATGTTTCCCTGAAGATTTCTGGAAAAGAAAACTTGACGAATTTAAATTTAAATTTATAGAGAGAATGTACAAATATTTGCTACAGTAAACAAATTGATTGCAATTATCTACAAAATGATATAAACTCATAATAGTTTAGCTAGAGCAAACTAGCGCAAATAGATCGGTTCAAGAGCGCTTCGAGCGCTGCTATCCAATCAGTAAGATTATGAGAAGGAGTTTTACGTATGGCAAAGAGAAATCTCAACTGTGACTGGCAGCAATACTACAAAGACCACCTGATCACGATTGACGAAGCCGTCGACAAGCTCGAAGACGGCGACGTCGTGTTTCTTGGGCAGGCGACCATGATTCCGATAACCTTCCTTGACAAGATCTATGAGAAAAAGGATAAGTTTAAGAATCTGGGATTCTGGTACAATGTTATGAGCGGCCCGGCAAACATGGTCTTCGATCATGATTCCAGGGAGCATTTCCATCTCTACAGCATCTATCAGCTCCCCATTGAGCGCATGGGCATCGACGAACATACGATAGAATTTCTTGGATGCGGCTACGATCAGTATGAGTACGGCATGTGGGAAAACGGCGTCAACGCTTCAGCCCTTACATACTGCCCGCCTGATGAAAATGGCTGGTGCAACTGCGGCTGCTATGGCATGTGCACGAACAACACGACTTCCCGCGACCCTCGAATGAAGAAGAAAATTGCATTTATCGATAAAACCGGTGTTTATCCGGCACCCGGTCCAGAGGAAGAGATCAATGTCCACGTCACGGATTTTGACTACATCGTGGAACTGGACACCGAAATGCTGGTCATTCCTTCTCCCCCTCCAACCCCTGTCGACGAGAAAATTGGTTCCTTCATTATCCCATACCTGAAAAATGGTGATAAGATCCAGATCGGCTACGGCGGACTGGGCGAAGTCATTATCAAGGCTCTGGACAAATTCGACGGCCACTTTGAGATCTTCTCTGAAGTGTTGTGCGACAACATGGTCCCGATGGTAGAGTCCGGCAAAGTCACCGCGCTCTATGCCTCCAGCCCCGGCGGCTGCAGTGAAGAGACCTTCAAATGGCTCGCGACGACCGACAAGAACGTCCGTCTCTATCCGCGAACGCTCTGCATAGACCCGCTGGGCATTATGGAGCAGGAAAACATGGTCGCCATCAACTCGACCTTCATGGTAGACCTGCTTGGCCAGTGCTGCTCCGAGGCGCAAGGTCTCCGTCCTTACACCGGAATGGGCGGCTCTATGGCTTACATCTACGGCACGCAGCGCTGCAAGGGCGGCCGCAGCTTCATCTGCCTGCGTTCCACCTATAAGGATCAGAAGGGTGAGCGCCATTCCAATGTCGTTCCCTGGCTCCCCGAGGGCAGCATTGTTTCCATGCTCAAGAACTATGTCATGTTCCTCGTTACCGAGTGGGGCGTTGCGGATGTGTACCTGAAAACGTACCAGGAGCGCATCAAGGCCATCATCAAGATCGCACATCCCGACTATCGTCAGTGGCTGAAAGATCAGATTCTGACCACCCCGCTGATCGAGGACTTCGACTTCAAAGATTATGACATGTTCGACGGCAAGCAGCCCGAGCCCAGACAGCCGGCCACCTGCGTACCGTTCAGACAGTACAAGTTCCCGATTCGTGATGACATGGAAAAATAAGTTTCTTTTCTGTAAAGAGGAGGCACAGAGGCTGTGCCTCCTCTTTTCTGCTAACGCCCTATAGCATGCACCTTCAAAACGCAAGGGCCGCTTGCCTTGTGTTCTCCCGTGCTGTATTTTCCAGCGCGCGGCAGTTTGTGCAAGCGGCATGTGCAAGCTCCAGCCCGCAGTCACACTTCCGCACCGGGCCTTCCCCCTTTTGGGAAACCGTATTCCAGGAGGAATTGTGCGCAGAATGCTTGCAAGCAAATCTTTTTGGTGCTATCATGAACACAATAATGCCGCATAGCGGCACATAACGGAGGAATTACCAATGGTTATCTGCAACTGCACCTTTGTCAGCAGACAAACGGACATGAAGGACTTCTATCAGGCGCTCAAGGACGCCGGGATTGTGGCGGCATCCCGCGCCGATCATGGCAACATCTGCTATGATTTTTACATCAATCCAGATGACCCCAAAAGTATGTTCCTGCTTGAAAAGTGGGAGACAATGGATGATTTGACCGCACATTCCGCCACGGAGACTTTTCAAAAGTTCGCTCCCACCTGCAAAGAATATCACGTCCATTCCGAAGTTTCCATGTATGAGGAATAATGCTGAAGGGCCTGTCTCCGGATGGGTCCTTCTCCTTTCTTGAAAGCACTCCGCTTTCCGCCAGAGCCGCATTGCAGCGAGGGGCGTGCCGCGTTCGCGGCGCGCCCCTCGCTGCATCATACGCTGTATTTAAGAATCAAGATTGCACCACTCCCCCCGCAGCGTTGCGGGCATGGCGAGGTAGATCTGTTCGGCAATCTCCTCGCGGGTGTAGTCTATCTTTTGGTTGATCCAGTCGATATCCACGGCGATCCCGCCGTAGCAGAAGACGGAGAGCTGAAGCTTCTCCTCCTTCGTCAG
>JBMNPV010000080.1:0-8046 GCA_050943775.1 Oscillospiraceae bacterium | reverse complement strand
GTTTACAACCCGAAAGCCTTCTTCCTTCACGCGGCGTTGCTGGGTCAGGCTTGCGCCCATTGCCCAATATTCCCCACTGCTGCCTCCCGTAGGAGTCTGGGCCGTATCTCAGTCCCAATGTGGCCGGCCAACCTCTCAGTCCGGCTACTGATCGTCGCCTTGGTAGGCCGTTACCCTACCAACTAGCTAATCAGACGTGAGCCCATCCTTCAGCGATAAATCTTTGGTATTCAGAAGATGCCTCCCGAATACATTATGCGGTATTAGCAGTCGTTTCCAACTGTTGTCCCCCTCTGAAGGGCAGGTTGCTCACGCATTACTCACCCGTCCGCCACTAAGTCATCCTTTCCTCTTGACCGAAATCTCAAGCAAAGGAGCTTCGTTCGACTTGCATGTGTTAAGCACGCCGCCAGCGTTCATCCTGAGCCAGGATCAAACTCTCTATAAAATCGTATCTTAGCTGCTTTCGCAGTTAAAATCATTTTACGAGTCAATCGCTTTGCTCGTCTTTAAAGAATTTTTTCGTCTTTCCTTGACGTAAAAGCCCTCATTATCTCAGGTGCTTATTTGCATAAGCTGTCAAAATCATGGTTTATGATTTTGTCATACATTGTTTAATTTACAAGGTACACGCCCGGTCCGATGACCGGCCCGCTCTCACTCGCGGAGCTTTATCATAACATTTCAGCTCCCGTTTGTCAAGAACTTTTTTGCACTCGCTCGTGCTTTGCTCTTGCCGCACTGGTGAGGCGCGGTTTTGAATTTTAGCACTTTTCGCGGCGCTTGTCAAGAACTTTTTCCGCACTCCCGTGCGCTTTTCGTTCTCGCCGCTCGCGAAAGCTTGTTTATAATAACACCCCTTTTTCCTCTTGTCAAGCATTTTACCGCTCTTTTTTGCGCATTTTTTTGCTTTTTTTTACTTGCAAAAAGTGACCCCAAAATATTGTGATTTTCCTTCGTTTTTCCTCACCATCTTGGTATAAAAGGGCCGGCTGCAAGAGATCATGCAGCCGGCCCTTTTCAATATTCGGTCTTATTTATTCGTCTGAGCGGACGCTTCCGGTAAGGTCTCGCTCGCAGCAGCAGGCGTTTCCGTGTCGCTGCCTGCGGTTTTAGCTTTCTTAAAGACCTTAGAGAGCTTCATTTTCTTATAGGTCTTCGAATAATCGACCTTCGCGTTTTTTGCCCAGGTTTCAGTTTCCTCGTCGAACAGAGACTGCGCCACATAATAAGAGAGTTTCTTGGCGCTGTTATCGCTTCCGATCTCGACAGTGGCTTCTGTGCTCAGCGGCAGACGCAATATAATATGGTAACCGTAATGGGTCTCCACTACGCCCGAGACCTGATTTTCTCCCAATGCGGTCACAGCGGACTCAAAGTCTGCATCCATGGTCCCTTCTCCGGGTATAAAGGTATAGCCGTCCGGATAATATGCCGTCCCGCCGTCTCCGCCATACTGTGCGACCAGCTCGTCAAAGCGCTTTTGCAGTGCGCTGGGGTCCGTGATCCCTTGAAGTTCCGCAGCAAGCTTATCGGCAAGCGCCTTCTTTTCGTTGAGCGCATCGCCGGTCAGAGTATCGCCTGCGTCATCCTTATTTGTGATGAGGAGGTTCTTCGCACGGACATAATCCAGCTTTTTTGCTTCATTCAAAACCTGCTCCTGCGTCAGTTTTTCGCCGTCTGCGCCGTACATGGTTTCGAGCAGGCGGTTATGCAAGAGACTTACCTCGTTGATACGGTCGTAGAGTTCTTTTGAAAGATACGCTTTTTTAAGATATTCAATAAAGGCCTCTTCATCGCCGTTGCCATAGTTCTGGACATTTTGCTTCCAGTTAGCCTGGAGGATCTCTTTGTCCTCCTCTGTGAGGGCGACGCCCTTTTCTTTGGCTTCTGCCTCAACCGCACAATAGTGCGTGATCGTATCGAGGGCAGTCCCCATAACGTATTCTTCGTTGGTCTTTGTCTCGTCGGCCGCGCACTCGGCCTTCCAATCCGTTATTTTTCCAAAATACTGCTCAAGCCCGCTTACATCATAGACATACCAGTAAAACAGTTCCTCCCAGCTTACGTCTATCCCATCGATGGTGAGCATGACTTCGTCGGCATCATAATATGCGGCGCAGTCGCTATAATCAGTCACTGCCGCGGCAGTTGATGTCTGGGCACTTTCTCCTGTCTGCTCCTCTTTATAGGAGCGAAGCTGACTGCTCTGACAGCCGGCAAGTAAACCGCAGCAAAGACTTGCCGCAAGGATAAGCGAAATCACTTTCTTTTTCATGGTTTTCTCCTTAATAATATGTATAGCCCGCCTTCCGGCAATTTTGCGCATCGCACAGAACTTTTTTATGATAGCACGACAGCTCTGTCAGAACAAGTCGAAATTGTAAAATCACGCGTCCGCAGGCGTCATCAGGGCCCGGTAATCCGAAACGAACTTTCGCGCCGTTTCGACAACGCGCTTTCCGCTGCGCAGATTGAGACTCACACAGGGCTTTTTGCCCGCTTCGACTTTGAGACGGCCCTTGTATTCCGGTTGTGCGTACATCGCGGACACTTTTTCCATATCGAATTCTCCGAGCGTGAAGCGCAGCATGCCGCCTTTTTGCGAGATGTCCGTGATGCCGGCGGTCTCCGCCTCTCCGCGCAGCAGCGCAACCTGCAGCAGAGCCGAAACACTCGACGGGGGATCGCCGAAGCGGTCGATGATCTCGTCCATCAGATCGTCCGCCTCGCTCTCTGTTCGGACAAGGGCCATGCGGCGGTAGAGATCCATGCGCTGCTCGGGACTCTGTACGTAGCTCTCCGGAATATTTGCCGAAACGGAGAGGTCTGCGCTGCACGAGGTATGGGGCTTCGGTTTTTCGCCTTTCTCCTCCAATACTGCCTCCTCAAGCAACTTTAGATACATATCGTATCCTACGTCGATAAGGTGGCCGCTTTGTTCAGCGCCGAGCAGACTGCCCGCGCCGCGAATTTCAAGGTCGCGCATCGCAATTTTGAAGCCGGAATTGAACTCTGCAAACTCACGGATCGCAGAGAGCCGTTTTTCCGCGACCTCGGTAAGGATCTTGTCGCGGCGGTAAGTCAGATAGGCGCTGGCGCGGCGGGACGAGCGCCCAACGCGGCCGCGAAGCTGGTGAAGCTGCGCAAGGCCGAGCCGGTCGGCATCCTCAATGATCAGGGTATTGACGTTTGGAATGTCGATACCCGTTTCGATAATGGTGGTGCAGACGAGGACCTGCGTTTCTCCCGTGACAACACTTTCCATCGCGTTTGAGAGCGTTTCTTCGTCCATCTGTCCGTGAGCCACGGCCACGGTCACCTCGTCGTCGAGCAGTTTTTTGATCTTGGCAGCCGTGCGCTCGATGCTTTCGACACGGTTGTGAAGATAGTAGACCTGTCCGCCGCGCAGGATCTCGCGTCGGATCGCGTCGGCGATAACGCCCCAGTCGTGCTCCATCACATAGGTCTGAACGGGCAGCCGATCCTGCGGCGGCTCTTCAATGGTCGACATATCGCACAGCCCCGAGAAGGCCATATTGAGCGTGCGCGGGATGGGCGTGGCCGAGAGAGTGAGACTGTCTACCTGCCTGCACATTTCCTTGAGCTTTTCTTTGTGTGCAACGCCGAAACGCTGCTCCTCGTCGATCACGACAAGGCCTAGATTTTTGAACTCGATATCTTTTTGCAGTAAGCGGTGCGTCCCGATGACAAGGTCCGCACTGCCGTCGCGCATCGCGGCAAGCGTTTCGCGGACCTGTGCGGGCGTGCGATAGCGGTTGAGAAGATGGATGCTCACCGGAAATCCAAAAAAGCGCTGCATCGCGGTCTGATAGTGCTGCTGGGCAAGAACCGTTGTCGGCACCAAAAAGGCCGCCTGTTTGCCGTCGAGGATGCATTTCATAATGGCGCGCAGCGCGACCTCGGTCTTGCCGTAACCGACGTCGCCGCAGAGCAGCCGGTCCATCGGCTGCTCCTTTTCCATGTCCCTTTTGATTTCCGCAATACTGCGCAGCTGATCCTCGGTCTCCTGATAGCCGAACTTTTCTTCAAATTCTATCTGCCAGGGAGAGTCCGGTGCAAAGGCGTGGCCGCGCAGACGCTGCCGCTCCGCGTAGAGCTGAACCAGTTCCTTCGCCAGCTTCTTTGTTGCGGTCTTGGCACGGGCTTTGGTCTTTGTCCACTCCGCCCCTCCCATTTTGGAGAGCTTGACTGGTGTATCCTCGCCCGCGCCAATGTATTTGGAAACCAGATCGAGCTGCGTCGCGGGCACGTAGAGCACATCCGACCCGGCATAGCAGATCTTGATATAGTCCTTTTCGATGCCGTCAACCGGCATTTTGAAGATGCCTGCAAAGCGGCCGATGCCGTGGTATTCGTGAACCACAAGGTCGCCGACCGAGAGATCGGCGTAGCTTTCGATGCCCTTTCTGTCCTTGAGGGCCTTTTTCTTTTTTGCCTTATGCAGACCCGCCGGCTGGACGATCTGATTGTCCGTCAAAACGGCAAGCTTCGCATCCGGCAATTCATAGCCCGTTGTCAGCGACCCGACGGCAACGGCGCAGCTTCCCGGAGAGGGGAGGCGGCGCAGTTCCTTGTCGAGCGCTATTTTGACGCCCTTGCCGATAAACGTCTGACTGAGCAGCTCCGCCCGCCGGTCATCCGCGGCCAGCACGACGACGCTGTATTTTTCATTTATGTAATGTCTGACGTCGTCTATGGCGGTCTCGGCACTGCCGCCGTAGGACGGGAGCTGCTTTGAAAGCGCGTTGATCACGCTCTTGGGTTCGACCGGATAGCGGCCGGACGTAAAATTGTCTCCCATGATCAGCGCGAGCTTCTCCAGACGCGCGCTCGCCATCTCCCACGGCAGAAAGTAGCGGGCGTTCTTGCCATAGATCATGCCGCTCTCCATCAGAATTTCAAGGTCGGCAGCATGCTGCTTGAAAAATGCCGCCGCGTTTTCGCTGATTCGTCCGGGTCTGTCTAGAAAAACGAGCGCGTCCTCCGGAATAAAGTCAAGCGCCGTATAAAACCTTGGATAGATCAGGTCCGCCCAGCGGTCAGCCGCACGAAGATCGCCTGTCTGCGCATAAGCCTCCGCATCGGCTCGGATGGTTTCGGCAAGTTTTTCATTTCCATGTCGGGATACCTGCTTTTCGAGCGCGTGCAGCCGGTCTAAAAATGTCTCTCCTTCGCCCATTGCGGGTAGAATCTCTCTTGAGGGGAGAATCTCGCAACGACTCAGCGGCTCGGTCCTCCGCTGGCTGTCGGTGTCGAAAAAGCCCATGGAATCGACTTCGTCTCCCCAGAATTCGCAGCGCACCGGATTTTCATAAGCGGGTGAAAAAAAGTCAAGGATGCCGCCGCGCCGGGAAAACTGGCCGGGGCCTTCCACCTGATATGTTCGCTCATAGCCGCAGAACAGCAGCGCCTGTTCGATTTTCTCCGGCGGGCAGCTTGCCCCGTCCTCAATAGTGATGGAGGCCTCTGCGAGCTTCTCCGGCGGCATCGTCCGCTGTAAAAGTCCTGTCACAGAGCAGACCACAACGGGACATTGTCCTTTTACAAGCGCACAGAGCGTCCGTATGCGCTTTTGTTCATCGGCACGGGAAGCTCCTTCGGCGCCGTAAAAGTTCATGTCGCGCGAAAATAGAGTCTCACAGGGCTCTTCGAGAAAGGCAGTGAGGTCGCGGCGAAAGTTTTCCGCCGCTGTCTCATCCGCACAGATCACAAAAACAGGTCGTCCGGTTTCAAGACGCAGGGCGGCGGCAAGATTTGCCCGCCCCGTGCTGCCCGGCCCGATTACAAGGGCAGGCAAAGTGCCCCCTTCCACGCAAGATGGGAGGAGGTTCAAGTTTCTGTCGTTAAAGATTGCCTTTGCTAAGGTCCGCATACTCTTTCCTTTCAAATTTCCGTCTGTGTGCGGGTTTTCTCCTATCGTACGCTCTTAAACTGTCAAAAGCAAGCGCAAAACGACGAAATGGACAGATACTTTATTATATTATTATAGTTGAAATTTTCAGCATTTTTTGCTATACTATTTAAGTTCCACTATGTCTTGACGCAAGCTTGCTTTCAAAGACACGGCGCGATTTTTTGAGCCTACAGCAAAAGGAGTACAGATATCGATGAATTCAGTCAACGACGTCTGGAACAGCATTCTGGACATTCTCTCGGGTGAGCTCACGGCAACCTCCATCAACACCTGGTTTTCGGATTGCCGTCCGGTAGAGCTCTCCGACACCCGCCTCGTTCTCTATACCCCGACGGATTTTAAGCGAAACATCATCTCACAGCGTTATGCGGCGCCGATCACGGCGGCGCTGGCGGACCTTTTTTCCTGTCCCTTCGACCTGCTCGTGCTGGCGGAGGACGAACTGGACGACTATGAAAAGACTTCCGAAAAAGATGATTCCCTTCCGGAAGTCGCAGGATACACCTTCGACAAGTTCATCGTCGGCAACTCCAACAAGTTTGCACATGCGGCGGCGATCGCCGTGGCGGACAAGCCGGGCGAAGTCTATAACCCCCTCTTCATTTACGGCAACTCCGGCCTCGGCAAAACGCACCTGCTTCTTTCCATCGGCCAGCGCATCCACGAAACGAATCCGAACGCGAAGATCGCTTACGTCAAGGGAGACGACTTTACAAACCAGATGGTGCAGTCCATCAAAGACAACACGCAGGAAGAGTTCCGCAACAAATACCGCCATGTGGACCTGCTGCTCGTAGACGATATTCAGTTCATAGCCGGTAAGATCGGCGTGCAGGAAGAATTCTTCCACACTTTCAACAACCTCTACGAAGCCGGCAAGCAGATCGTCATCACTTCCGACCGGCCGCCGATGGAAATGGTCAAGCTTGAGGACCGACTGCGGACGCGCTTTGAGGGCGGTCTTATGGCCGATATCCAACCGCCGGATATGGAGACCCGCATGGCGATCATCCGCAACAAGGCCGCACAGCTCGGCATGGTCCTTCCGGACGACGTCGTCAACTATATCGCGGATACGATCAAATCCAATATCCGCCAGATAGAGGGCGTGGTAAAAAGACTGACTGCTTACAACTCGATCATGGATGACGAGATCAACATCAATTCCGCAAAGCGCGCAATCAAGGACGTCATCCGCGTCGGAGAATTTGTTCCGACGCCGGACATCATCATCGAGGAGACAGCCCGCTACTATTCCCTTGAGCCGGACGATCTGCGCGGTCAGCGCCGCACAAAAAACACCGCGATGGCCCGGCAGATCTCCATGTACCTGATGCGGAGTCTCACAAATCTGTCCCTCAAGGACATCGGCGAGCAGTATGAAGACCGAAACCATACCACAGTCCTGCAATCCATCCGAAAGGTGGAAGACCTCATCAGCCGCGACCCCTCGGTAAGTGCAACGGTCCGGGACATCACAAGCAATATCAACTCGACACACGGGCAGTAACCAACATTTTCGCGTTACATAACCGCTCTTTTGTTTTGCACATTTCCCTGTTGCTTTTTGAAAACTCGGCTGTGCAAAACTCTTACTTTTTCTTTTACTTATTTTTCCTTGTTTTAAACTTTTCACTTTTCAACATTTTTATCAACATCGTTTTTCCACTGTCTGCGGGCATTTTACCTGCTTTTCAACATCTTTTTCTTCTACTACTAATTCTACTACCTTATATTCTCTCTATCTGTCTTTCTCTTTCTAGATAGAGCCAGAAAAAAGGCAGGAACGGAGGAGACCTCATGAAATTTACCTGCGAAAAATATCTGCTCCAGGCGGCCGTTGCAACCGCCTCGCGCGCAGCTGCGTCCAAAAGCCCAAATCCCTCTCTTGAGGGTCTGCTGATCGAAGCCGCCAACGGCGTCAAAATAACGGGCTACGACCTTGTAAAGGGTATCTATACCAGTTTTCCGGCGGATGTCACCGAGCCCGGCAGCGTCGTACTTACGGCGCGCCTGTTCGATAATATTGTCCGCTCGCTTCCCGAGGACATCGTCACCATCGTGTCCGATGATAACAACATGACGCGCATCACCTGCGGAAACGCGGA
>JBMNPV010000079.1:0-8236 GCA_050943775.1 Oscillospiraceae bacterium | reverse complement strand
AGCTTCTTGCAGCGGAGCTACGATATGCTGATCCACGACGTTTCCCTCTCAGACCAGCATGTTGTCTTTGCGATCGACCGCGCGGGACTCGTCGGCCGGGATGGAGAAACGCATCATGGCGTCTTTGACCCTGCCTATCTTTGCAGCGTGCCGCATATGGCGGTGCTCTGTCCCGCGAGCTTTGCGGAGCTGCGGGAGATGCTGGAGCTTGCCTGCTACCGCATCGAAGGCCCTGTTGCCGTGCGCTATCCGCGCGGCGGAGAGGGTAACTATAAGCTCAGCTGTGGCACGAGTCCGGCGAGCGTTTTGCGCCGGGGCGGCGACCTCACCATTGTGGCCTACGGCACGATGATCAACGAAGCGCTTGCCGCGGCGGATATTCTCGAATTGCTCGGCGTTTCGGCCGAGCTCATAAAGCTCAATTTTATCAATCCGCTTGACACGGAGAGCGTTTTGACCTCTTTGCGAAAGACCGGCCGGCTGCTTGTCTCCGAGGATGTCTGCGCCGCCGGAAGTGTCGGCAGCCGCCTGCTCGCCGCCTGCGCGCGCGAGGGCGTTTTGCTCCGCGCCGCCGAAACGCTCGATCTCGGGACCGGCATCGTGACGCACGGCAGTGTGCCGGAGCTTATGCGGCTCAAGGGGATCGACCGAGAGGGAATCGTTGCAGCCGCAAAGCGAATGCTCGATTTGGACGGAGGCGAGGTGGATGCACGGTGAAAAAAGTCAGACTTGACCAGCTCGTTTTTGACCGGGGACTTACGGAATCGCGCGAGCGCGCGAAGACCGCAGTCATGGCGGGGCTCGTGTTCGTAAACGGTCAGCGCTGCGACAAGCCCGGAACGCCCATTGCGGAGGACGCACAGATCGAAGTGAAAGGGGAGGCCATCCCCTATGTCAGCCGCGGCGGCCTGAAGCTTGAAAAAGCGCTCAAGGTCTTTTCGCTGGACCCGACGGGCTTGGTCTGCGCCGACTGCGGCGCCTCCACCGGCGGCTTCACGGATGTGCTTTTGAAAAACGGCGCGCGCAAGGTCTATGCGATCGACGTCGGCTACGGGCAGCTTGCGTGGAGCATCCGCTCGGACGAACGCGTCGTTGTCATGGAGCGGACGAACATCCGGCATGTGACGCCGGATATGCTCGATGAAACGCCGCAGCTCGCGGTGATGGACCTGTCGTTCATCTCTGTTAAGCTCGTTCTGCCGGTCGTGCGGGAACTGCTGCCGGACGGCGGCTGGGTCGTTTGCCTCATCAAGCCCCAGTTCGAGGCCGGAAAGGAAAAGGTCGGCAAGAAAGGGGTCGTCCGCGAAAAGGAAACGCATGTCGAGGTCGTCCGTGATGTCCTCGATTTTGCAGCGGGCGCGGGCTATACCGCGCTTGGACTCGACTTTTCACCCATCCGGGGGCCGGAGGGCAACATCGAATACCTCGCGCTGCTGCGCAAGGGTCAATACGATGCGCCCGCGCTCGACCCGCAGAGCGTCGTTGACGCATCGCACGCTGCGTTCGGCGCATAGAGGAGGACAGGCCATGACGGACAGCGGATGCATTATCCTGCGCGCAAACCCGAAGCGCGACAGCAACTTTGAAAACACCGCGCGTATTTACGAGCTGATGGAAAAGGCGGGTTTTCGCGTCTGCGTCTGCCCGACGGAGCGCGAGGAGGAACTGCCGCAATGGCTCAAGACGGCCCCGCTCGACGAGGCCGCGGCAGATGCGCGGCTCATTCTCTGTTTTGGCGGAGACGGGACCATCCTACGTACGGCTCGCGCCGTTATGCGCGCGCCGGTGCCGATCTTAGGCGTCAATCTTGGACACAAGGGTTTTCTTGCGGAGCTGACGCCGGAGGACACGGAGCTCATGCTTCAGGCGGCGCGCGGCGAATATACGCCGGTCTCACGCATGATGCTCGACGTTGCGCTCTACCGGGACGGCGAGAGCGTCTATTCGGACACGGCGCTCAACGAAGCGGTCGTGTGTGGTACCGCCGCGACCATTCAGATCTGCGCCTACGGGGATGGCTCAAAAATCATTGAATACAAGGGCGACGGCATTATTCTTGCAACACCGACGGGCTCGACAGCCTATTCACTTTCGGCGGGCGGCTCTCTCGTGGAGCCGACGGCGGAGAATATTCTCGTCACGCCGATCTGTGCGCATGATATTTCCGCGCGGCCCTTTATCCTTGCACCCGACCGGCTTGTGACCGTCACGGCGGACGGACGCGGCAAGCGGCCCATCTGGCTTTCCGTTGATGGCGGCGAACTGATCCCGGTCCAGTCGGGGGATGAGCTGCGCGTGCAGAAATCCGATAACCGCGCCGTGATGGCGCATGTCTCCAGTAAGAGCTTTTACGACATCGCGTTTGAAAAGCTGGGAGAAAAAATTTGATCGAACCAAAGCGGAGCGCTCATCGGCCGGAACGGTCAGCGGCGCCCGATCAAAAGCGGAAAGGATTGATTGCAAGACTATGAAATCCGCAAGACAGGGGAAAATACTGGAGATCATTGCAGCGAAGGATGTGGAAACGCAGGGACAGCTCATCGACGAGCTAGCCGCATGCGGCATCCACAGCACACAGGCGACCCTCTCGCGCGATATCAAGGAGCTTCGGCTTGTAAAGGAGCTCACGAGCGAGGGAAAATACCGCTATGTTGCCGCTTCGCGCGAAGAATTTACAGACTTTGATCTTCGCTTGAAAAAAATCTTTCGCGAGTGTGTGACAACCTACGCGACTGCGCAGAACCTCATCGTCATCAAAACGCTGCCGGGCCTTGCCCCGGCGGCCTGCGCCGCGCTCGACGGCATGGATATCGACGGTCTTGTCGGGACCCTCGCGGGAGACGACACCGCTTTTCTTGCCATGAAGGATACGCTTGCAGCGGAGCGCTTTGAAAACGAGCTTGAAAAGCTGCTCTGAATAATCGAAAAAGGAGGACGAGAGTATGCTTCAGGACCTCCACATTGAAAATATCGCTGTGATCGAGCGGGCGGATGTGAGCTTCACGCCCGGCCTCAACGTCCTGACGGGTGAAACGGGCGCGGGCAAATCCATCATCATCGACGCGCTCTATGCCGTCATGGGCGCACGCGCCTCGCGCGAACTGGTTCGGACGGGGGCGGAAAAGGCCGTTGCCACGGCGACCTTTGAGAGTGGGCGCGGCGAGAAATGGCTGGCGGAAAATGAGATCGACTGCGACGGAGAACTCATTTTGCAGCGCCGCGTCACGGAGGAAGGTAAGTCCTCCTGCCGCGTCTGCGGCGAACCGGTCACGGCGGCGCAGCTACGCGATCTTTCGGGTCTGCTCTTGGACATACACGGGCAAAATGACGGCCGCCAGCTCATGGACGAGTCACGCCACCGCGAATACCTCGACGCCTTTGGCACAGACCCTGCCGCGCTTGCGGATTTCCGGGAGGCCTATGCGAAGTACGCCGCGATCCGAAAGGAACAAAAGCGCCTTTCGATGGATGAGGCGGAGAAGGAGCGCCTTGCGGATGATTTGCGCGCGACCATTGCGGAGCTGGAGGCTGCCGATCTGAAGCCCGGAGAGGAAGATCAGCTTTCCGTCCGGAGGGAGCTTCTGCGAAACGCCGAAAAGCTTACCGAATCCCTGCGCGCAGCCTACGACGCACTCTATGACGGCGAGGAGAGCGCCGTCTCCCTTGCAGAGAGCGCGGCGGCGCAGGCTGAGCGCGCGGCGAGATATGCCGAGGAACTCTCCCCGGTGCCGCAGACCATACGGGACGCGGCTTTTTCTCTGCGGGACGCGTCGGAGACCATCCACGACTTTCTGGACGGACTCGACTTCTCGCCGGAGGAGTATGACCGCCTGGAGAGCCGGCTCGCGACGCTCCGACGGCTCGAGAAACGCTACGGCTGCACAACGGACACAGAGCTTCTTGAAAAGCTCGACAAGGCAAGCGAGCGCTTAGGCGAACTCGAATATGCGGGCGACCGGCTTGAAAAACTCGAAAAAGAGCTTGCCGCGCAGATCAAAGAAACGCAGTCGGCAGCCGCAAAGCTCAGCGCCCAGCGCCGTAAAGCGGCGGATGAGCTGCAAACGCGCATCGAAAATGAACTCAAGGCCCTGTCCATGCCATCGGTACGGTTCGTAGTTGACATAACTCCAATCGCGGGCGATACAGGATTTGACCAGACGGGAGCGGACGAAGTCTGCTTCCGGATGTCCGCGAACAAGGGCGAAAAGTCCGGCCCAATCAGCAAGATCGCCTCCGGTGGCGAGCTTGCGCGCATCATGCTCGCAATGAAAAACGTTTTCTCCGAAAAGGACGGCATCGAAACGCTGGTCTTTGACGAGATCGACACCGGCGTTTCGGGCGTCGCGGCGCAGCGCGTCGGCGAAAAGCTCGCAGAGCTCTCGCGTACGAAGCAGGTCCTCTGCGTCACGCACCTGCCGCAGATCGCGGCGATGGCGGACACGCATTTCCTGATCGAGAAAGCCGAGCGGGACGGCCGGACCTATACGAGCGTCAGGCGGCTCGACCACGAGGGAAGAGCACGGGAGCTCGCGCGTCTGCACGGCGGCGATCATATCACGGAAAACACGCTCCTCTCGGCGGAGGAACAGCTCGATGCCGCAGAGGATTTCAAAAAGAAACTCAAATAAGCGAAGGGATGAACGAAAATGACAGTTTATGAAGAATTACAGGCGCGCGGACTTGTTGCCCAGGTCACGAATGAGGAAGAGGTTTCAAAGCTTGTGAACGAGGGCAAGGCGACCTTTTATATTGGTTTTGACCCGACGGCGGACAGCCTTCACGTCGGCCACTTCATGGCCCTGTGTCTGATGAAGCGTCTGCAAATGGCAGGCAATCGCCCCGTCGTCCTCATCGGCGGCGGTACAGGAATGATCGGCGACCCGTCGGGCCGTACAGACATGCGCAAAATGATGACGCCCGAAACCATTGAACACAACTGCGCATGCTTCAAAAAGCAGATGGAGCGTTTCATTGAATTTGGCGACGACAAGGCCATCATGGTCAACAACGCGGACTGGCTCATGAAACTCAACTATATCGAGTTTATCCGCGAGGTCGGCCCCTGCTTCTCGGTCAACAACATGCTCCGCGCCGAGTGCTACAAGCAGCGCATGGAAAAGGGCCTGAGCTTCCTTGAATTTAACTACATGATCATGCAGAGCTACGACTTCTACTACCTCTACAAGCATTACGGCTGCAACATGGAGTTTGGCGGGGACGACCAGTGGTCCAACATGCTCGGCGGCACCGAACTCATCCGCCGCAAGCTCGGCAAGGACGCATACGCCATGACCATCACGCTGCTTTTGAACTCCGAGGGCAAGAAGATGGGCAAAACCGTCGGCGGAGCCGTGTGGCTCGACCCGAACAAGACTTCACCCTACGACTTTTACCAGTATTGGCGCAACGTCGGCGATGCGGATGTGCTCAAGTGCCTGCGTATGCTGACTTTCCTGCCACTCGAGCAGATTGACGAGATGGATAAATGGGAGGGCGCAAAACTCAACGAGGCCAAGGAGATCCTGGCCTTTGAGCTTACAAAGCTTGTCCACGGCGAAGAGGAGGCCAAAAAGGCGGAAGCCGGCGCAAAGGCGCTTTTCGGCGGCGGCGCGCAGGGTGCGGATATTCCGACGACCGAAATTCAGGAGTCGGATCTGACGGACGGGAAGGCGGACATCATTTCGCTCCTCGTTCTCAGCGGGCTGTGCCCGTCCCGCAGTGAGGCGCGCCGCGCCGTGCAGCAGGGCGGTGTTGAGGCCGGCGGCGAGAAGGTAACGGACTTTGCAAAAACCTTTGACGCAGACACTCTCCGCGGAGAGGGGCTCATGCTCAAGCGCGGCAAAAAAGCCTTCAACCGCGTTGTTTTGAAGTAAATTCGACGGTAGCGTCGTTTTATTAAAGATGAGGGGAGGCGGGCACTTGCAGACCGTTTTGCAGAATATCAGCAGCTTTTTCGCGGGCTGGGCGGCGAGCGAAACGCTTGCGGCGTTTTTGGGCTACCTCGTCTATTTCTCGCGTTTTATGCTGCCGATCGCGGCAATTGCGGTGCTCACCCGCTGCGCATGGTCCATGCTGCGTGAGCGCTATGAGCCGGAGGTCTGGGGCTATCTCGACCTACCGGATGGCTCGCGCGTCCCGCTTCGGAGCTGGGAGTGTACGGTCGGCAGCGCCGACTCCTGCGACGTTGTGGTGCAAAGCCCGACTGTTGAGCCGACGCAGATGGTCCTCGTCCGCGACGAGTTCGGTAACTGGGCGGCCTACGACATCGGTATGTCCCACAAGCCGATCTGCGTCAACGGTGCGATTATCACGGAGACCGGTGCGCGAATCGAGGACGGAGACAGTATCACGCTCGGCAAATGCGAACTGACTTTCTTTAACCTCACGGAACAGGAACGCGCGATCATTGCCGAACGCCGGACCGCGCCGGGGACCATCGTTTCACCGGGGACAATGTTTCGCTACACCTCCATTTTTTTGCTGCTTGTGATGTTCCAGCAGGTCTACTACGCCGAAACGCAGTTTAAAGGTCCCGTGGCGCTTGCGTTCACGGCACTGTTTCTGATTATGTGGGCCTATTATTTGGTGATGAAGGCGCTTGACCGCAGGGGACTTGAGGTGGAGGCGCTGGCCTTTTTTCTCAGCACCATCGGCCTGTCTGTTGCTGCGAGCGCAACGCCGGACGCACTGCTCAAACAAATTTTGCTGCTCATCGCGGGCATCATCCTGTTTCTCATTCTGGGCTGGTGGCTGCGCGACCTTGACCGGGTCAAAAACCTGCGTGTTCCGGCGGCGGTACTCGCCGTTTTGCTGCTCGGCGCGAACATTGTTCTCGCCAAGGTGACGAACGGCGCGAAAAACTGGATCTCGATTGGCGGTTTTTCCTTTCAGCCCTCTGAATTCGTAAAGATCATCTATATTTACGCGGGCGCGGCGACGATGGACGACCTCTACCGTAGGAAAAACCTGTTCTGGTTTATGGCGTTTTCAGCCGTCTGCGTCGGCGCACTTGCGCTGATGGGCGACTTTGGAACGGCACTCGTCTTTTTTGCCACTTTCCTCGTCATCGCCTTTCTCCGCAGCGGCAATATCGCCACGGTGCTTTTGTCGGTCACGGGCGCGGGTCTTGCCGGGCTTCTGGCGCTGACGGCCAAGCCCTATATTGCCAAACGCTTCAAGACCTGGCGCCACGCGTGGGAGGACCCGAACGATGCCGGTATGCAGCAGACGCGGGCGATGTCCGCACTCGCTTCCGGCGGCCTTTTCGGCGTGGGCGCGGGCAACGGCTGGCTCCATACTGTTTTTGCCGGCAGTGCAGACCTTGTTTTTGCGATGGTCGGGGAGGAACTCGGCTATATCGTCGCGCTGTGCGCGGTCGCGGCGGTCATTGTGCTGGCCGCGTTCACGGTTCACAACGCAACGCAGGGCCGTTCGTCTTTTTACCTCATCGCGGGCTGTGCCGCAGTCTCGATGATGATGGTCCAGATCATCCTCAATGTCTTCGGTTCGCTCGACATTCTGCCGTTTACAGGCGTCACTTTCCCGTTCGTTTCGACGGGCGGCTCCTCCCTCATTTCCTGCTGGGCCCTGCTCGCCTATATCAAGGCCACCGACACCCGCAAGAGCGCGAGCTTTGCCACCAAAGACCCGCTTCAGATGCGCGACTACAACGAATTCAACGACCGCGGAAAGCGGATAATAGATGATCGGGACCTCTTTGACCGCCGGCATGAGAGAAAGGGGCGCGGCATATGAAAAAAATCAGGAACCGTTCCGTCTTTGCGCTTCTCATTGCGGCCGTACTGGTCGCGGGACTTACCCTCTTTACTGTTCGACTCGTCAGAAACGGACGCGACTGGGCGATGTTCCGCGCCAACCAAAGCGTCTTTCACGAGGGCGTTCTTGCCACCGGAACGGTTACGGACCGCAGCGGCGTCGTCCTTGCGACTGCCGCAAAGGGACAGGCAGCCTCTTATGCGGAGGATGCGACGATCCGGAAGGCCTGCCTGCACGCCGTCGGCGATTATGCGGGCAACATCGGCACCGGCGCGCTCTCGGCTTTTAATTTCAAGCTTGCAGGCTACGACATGATAAACGGTGTTGCGAGTCTCAATTCCGCCGGTGGTAAGGTTCCGCTTTCCATCGACGCAAAGCTCAATGTTGCGGCGCTCAACGCGCTCGGCGGCCGCCGCGGCGCGGTATTGGTCGAAAATTACCAGACCGGGGAGATCCTTTG
>JBMNPV010000078.1:0-8351 GCA_050943775.1 Oscillospiraceae bacterium | reverse complement strand
CGGAAAACAGATGTCTCCGATCCGCCGATATTTCAAGGATCGACCTGATCATCCGCTGGGGCGGACGGCGACGTTTGAGCGGATTTTTACCTGCCCAATCGGTCTATTCCGATTTTTATGTGATCGACGACTACTGGCCGGATTTTAAAAAGTCGCACTTTTTAGATGCACTCAGATGGTATCAGAACTGTGACGTCACCTTAGGCGGATAAGACACATTACGTGCCTGCGGCCGCGCAGGAAACACGAAGTTAAAAAGGGCGCTGCGGGCCGAAAAAGCCTGCAGCGCCCTTTTGTCTTTTTATTTGTTCTTCGCCACGCCGCAGGGGGTCTTGCAGCTTGCGCAGGGGCCTTCGCCCTTGACGCAGGTGTTCCAGAGCCTGTCGGCCACGGGCGCCCATGCTTCTGCGGCTTCCTTCGTCTTGGCAGTGAGGTCATTGACGTTTTCGGGAGACTGCATGTCGGTGGACTTCGCGCCGCTCTGCTCAACCATCATTTTGAGCTTTTCGGGGTTATCCAGCAGCGGGCACGGACGCAGAAGGTTGTCGTTGAACGGCTGGTTGTCGTGGTAAGCCATAAACAGCGGGCTCTTGAATGCCTCAAGCAGCGTCTTTTCGCGGATGTTGGAATCGGAATAGTGGATGAAGGCGCAGGGCTCGATGTCGCCGTTGGCGTTGATATGGCAGTAATCCTTGCCGCCGGCAATGCAGCCGTTGACATACTGCCCGTCGTTCCAGAAATCCATCGTAAACAGTGGCTTTGTCTCGCGGAACATGCGAATCTGGTGAAACATGAACTCGCGCTGCTCCGGCGTTGCCATCAGTTCCGGCACCGCGTCCTTACCGATGGGGATATATGTAAAGAACCACGCGAACTTGGCGCCGAGCTCGATCATCTTGTCAAAGTAGGCTTCAGATCCGATGACTTCGATATTCTTGCTGGTATAGCAGCAGGAAATGCCAAAGGCAAGTTTCTTGCGCTTTAGGATCTCCATGGCCTTGACGGCCTTCTGATAAGTGCCTGCTCCGCGGCGGAAATCCGTTTCTTCCTCGAAGCCCTCGACCGAGATTGCGGGGACAAAGTTGCGAACGCGGAGCATCTCGTTTGCAAACGCTTCGTCGATGAGTGTCGCGTTCGTGAAAGCGAGGAACTCGCAGTCCGGGTGCATCTCACAAAGCTTGATGATGTCTTTCTTGCGAACCAGCGGCTCGCCGCCGGAGTAGATGTACATATATATGCCCATTTTTTCGCCCTGCGTGATGATGCTGTCGAGCTCATCAAGCGTCATGTTGAGCCTGTTGCCATAGTCAGCAGCCCAGCAGCCGGTGCAGTGGAGATTGCAGGCCGAGGTCGGGTCCATCAGGATCGCCCAGGGGACGTTGCATCCCTCTTTTTCACGCGTTCTGTCGCGGCGCTCGCCGCCGAGAATATTGGAATTGACGATAAAGTTTTCAAAAAGGGTCAGACGCTCGCCGTCGTCCACGTCAGTCCAGAAGCTCATCAGCAGCTTGTTCCAGTTGCTGTCCTTGTTCTCAAACGCTTCCCGGCATGCCGCCACCTGATCCTGCACGCGGCCGGTCTTTTCGATCCATGCGAGGACCTTAGGAATGTTCTTCTCGGGGTCTTTATCCATATAGCGGACCATTCTGCCAAGACCGGCAGTGTAGATCTTTTCTCTGAGGTTTTTCTTTGCTTTTGTTTTTCTGCCCATACCAACTGCCCTTTCTTTCTATATTTATTGCGATAATAAGCCATTTTTTTAGTGCTTGTCATCGGACACATTTCAATATTTGTGAAAATTTTGAGCACTTGCGCATGCATTGATTATTTATTTGACAAGTAGAAATAAATTGTCTGTTTTCTTTTTTCAAGCGCTTGTGATAAGATATCTGTCAACTGGCAGTACAACGAATTATGGTGGTTTTGCTATGTATAACGACATCAGTAGAAGGCTTTTGAAGGCTTTTGCCGGTCGCTGGGTGGACCGCGCCGAAACAGACACAAAGCGAAGCATGCGAAAGCTCGCGGAATACGGCATCAGTTTCTCCAGCGGCAGCCTCAAAACCTTCTTCACGCAGGCGCGAGACATTTTGAACGACGATCACAGCCCCTATTACCGCCTTGCCGCCGAGTTTATCCAGACCACGCAGAAAGTGCGCATCACCGATTTTGGCATCAATTTCGGCTACAATGGTTTTGCCAAAGAGAAAAAGAAAGACACAAAGCTTGTTCTGGCGTTGGACGGATCAGACATCTCAGATGCCGCCTCTTTCCATCAGCAGCTCACGCAGTGGGACGCACATGAAGCCTCCGTCGTGTTTCTGTTCTGCGACAGCGTACAGCCTCCGGTCGAACTTCTCGACAGCGAGTTTAAGCGCTGGCCCCGGCGCGCTTTCTTTCTCTTCACGTACGATGCCGCGGCGCTTGGCCATGTCTGGGGCAATAACGTCATGCTTGTGCTCGATGCCTCCTCCCCCGATTTTGCGCGCCGGTCCGCTGCGCTCAATACACACAAAATGCTCACCGGCGCTTACCACCGTTTCAATGATCGCAACGCGGACGAGTGTATCAGTGATGCCTTTCTCGACGCGGTCCATGAGGCGGGAGTCAATTTTCTGTTTCTGCTTCGGGAAACGGACTGCACGGACGACTGCCGCCTGCATGTTAATTCCTTCTGCTTTGCGGAAAAGCGCAGGCCGAAGCGGCCTCTCTTTGTCTCCGAACTTCTGGGAGACATCGACAGCATGAATGTCACAAATCGCTGAAAACAAAAATGGCAAGGCCGAATTCAAAGTCGGCTTTGCCATTTTTATTCATACATACCGTTTCTTATTCGTGGTTCTCGCGGTCACGCTGCTCGCGCCTTTTGCGGCAGTCTGCGATCTCATCGGGATAGAGCTGCGCTCCGCGCTCGGAGAGCGCAATAAAGGCGCGCTTCGTGATCTGTGTCAGAAGCTGCGGCGAAACGGCATCGCCATCGTTGAGCCAGCGGACAAGCGACATACGCAGGGTGTCCGCCGTAAAGCGGGCGTAAAGCGCAGCATTCGGGTCCTCTCCGAAGTATTTGTCGATTTGTGCGAAACAAAGCTGCGTAAAGACCTCAGAAAAATAGTCGGAAAAGCAGTTTTGACCCGTGAACGCAAAGGCGTGGATGTAGTAGGCGCGGTTTTCGCTGAAGTATTCCGCAATGGTTTGAAAGAGCTCAAAAGGCTCAGCATAGCTGCGGGATTTGACTTTCTGTATAAATTCGTAATCAAATATCCAAAAAACGAGGTCCTGCTTGTCACGGAAATGGTAGTAGAAACTGTTGCGATTCATTCCGCAGGCAGCGCAGATATCGCGCACACTGATTTTTTCAAATGGCTGCTCGCTCATCAGCTGCTTCATCGCCTCGCCAAGCGCTTTTTTCGTAATGAGCGACTTCGACAACGCCGTGACCTCCCAACTCGGAAATTTTTATCTATTGTACCGAACAGGCACGCGTTTTACAAGTATAAAGTCAACAACCTGGATACAGTCCGTTCCGGAATCAAAAACAGGGCCGCCTTCCGGCAGCCCTGTTTTTTATACTCTTTGTCCTGAGATGATCCACGGTGCAGGAAACGGCTCCGTGAGACTCTTTGAGTTGACGCGCGAGACCTCGACATGAATGGCCTCGGTGCGCACGATGCCGTTTTCCTGAAAAATTGCCGGCAACGCATTGAGCAGGTCAAAATTCAGCGTATAGACCACAAAGCGCATATTGGGGTTCATGGCCGCAAGCTTTTTGATCTCTGCGCCAATCTTCGGTGATGCAACGATGAACGCAATGTCCGGAACCGGCTTCCCGGCAAGCGTCGCGTCCTCAAGACTCTCGGCGATGGTGACATTGTGCAGGCCGAAGCGCGCGACGTTTTCTTTCATTGTGGCGCGGTCCTCCGCGTCGTACTCAACGGCGGTAACGCTGCCCTCGGCGGCAATGAGCGCGGCTTCCACCGCAATGCTCTCGCCGGAGATGATGCAGACATTGTCGCGGTCTGAGAGGTCCAGCTTGTTCATAATGACCGCGCGGACCTCGCGGCAGCAGTAGCGCACGGAGCCGCAGGTGAAGCGGCTGTTTTCCATGCCGACGTGCACGCTCGTCCTCGCGTTCGGGTTTTCAATGAGCATGGCAGCCGAGGCATTGATGCCGCGGTTTATCATGTCGGAGAGCTTGTCGTGCTTGATTGGACCTTCGGGGTCGCTGCCCTCGTTATACCAGATGTCGCAATCGCCAAGCTCGGCGTTCCACATATCATAGAAGATATCGGGGTGTCCCGCGTCCGTAAAAACGAGTACCGCGCGGTGACTTGTGATCGCGGGAATGAGGTTTTTGTTCGGCCCGGTTATGTCAAGAATTTTCAGCTTTGCAAGGTCGATATCAACGTTCTGCGCAAAGTATTTAAGCCACGCAAGGATAATGTCGTTCGTAAAAATCGTAGATTCCAAGGCAATCCCTCCCTGCCGTTTTCTGTAGGCAATATGATACCACGCTTTTTGAAAGCGCTCAAGACTTTTATCCGCCGGTCCGTTCAAGCAGGCGGTCCCACTTTTGGTCGACCCAAGCCTGCGCTTCCTCGATCATCCACTCGTTGCCGGGCTTGAACATATGCTTGAAGCGGCCCTGCAAACGCAGGAATTCTTCAACGGGAAGCTTCTTCTTCGGCGTGTACGTGAGCCTCCAGACGCCGTTTTCGACCTCGTAAAGCGGCCAGACACAGGTATCGACCGCCGCTTTGACAAGCTCGGGCAGTTTTTCCATCGGGTACTCCCAGCCGCGCGGGCAGGGGGACATGACGTTTAAAAAGCAGGGGCCTTCGGTGTAGATAGCCTTGTGCGCCTTGAGGGACAGATCGCGCATGTTGCCGATGGGAGCGGTCTGCGCGGCGTAGGGGATGCCGTGGGCGACCATGATTTCCGTGAGATCCTTCTTGTTCTGCTGCTTGCCCTGCTTAGCCGGGCCGACAGCGGTGGTCGTCGTGCGGGCAAAGCGCGGCGTTGAGGACGAGCGCTGAATGCCGGTGTTCATATAGGCTTCGTTGTCGTAGCAGACATAGACCATGTCGTGTCCGCGCTCCATCGCGCCGGAGAGAGACTGGAAACCGATGTCATAAGAACCGCCGTCGCCGCCGAAGGTGATGAATTTGTAATCTTCGTCGAGCTTGCCGCGGCGTTTCAAGGCGTTGTACGCAGCTTCGACGCCGGAGCAGGTCGCCGCGGAGTTTTCAAACGCGGAGTGCATGAAGGAGTCCGTGTAGGCCGTGTAGGGGTACATGAAAGTCGAAACCTCAAGACAGCTCGTCGCGTTGACCACGACAGCCCTGTCTTCCGGTTCAAGCGCTCGCAGAACGTTTGAGACAACGATTCCCGCCCCGCAGCCGGCGCAAAGACGATGTCCGCCGACCAGTCTCGGCTGTTTTTCTACCTCTCGCTTGAGATCGTAAGGTGCCATGCTCATTTCGTTTCCCCCTTTCTGCGGACGCCGAGATGGCTGTACACGGGTCCTGAATCGCCCGTCTCAGCGATGGTTTGCAGCCTCTCAAATACGCTTAGCGCGTCCTCGATGCGGAAGTCGCGTCCTCCGAGTCCAAAGACGATATTCACGAGCTTCGGCCGTTTTTCAAGGTCGTAGAGCGCGGAACGCGTCTCGGCAAAGACCGGTCCGCCGCAGGCGGAGAAGCTCTCGGACTTGTCAAGCACGGCGACGGCTTTGGTGTTTTTGAGCGTCTCCGCAAGCTCCTGCGCCGGGAACGGGCGGAACACGCGGAGCTTCACGACCCCCGCCTTCACGCCTTTTTCGCGCAGCGCATCCGCCGCCGCGCGGGCAGTACCGGCGGACGAACCGATCACGACGATAGCAAGCTCCGCATCGTCCATGCGGTATGCGTCAAGCAGGCCGTAGCGTCGGCCGGAGATTTTTTCAAATTCGGCGGCGACCTCGAGGATGCGCGTCTTTGCCGCCTGCATGGCCTCGGCCTCCATCACCTTGTGCTCCATGTAGTATTGCGTCACATCGTAGGGGCCGACGGCGAGCGGATTTTCCTTTTTGAGCAGATAGTTTTCCGGCTCATACTGCCCGACAAAGTTCTTCACGACGTCGTCGTCCAGAAGCTCGATGTTTTCGACCGCGTGGGAAGTGATGAAGCCGTCCATGCAGGTCATGACCGGGAGGCGGACGTTCTTGTCCTCGCCGATCAGCGGCGCCATGAGGAAGTTGTCATAGGCCTCCTGATTTGTCTCGGCATAGATCTGGATCCAGCCGGAGTCCCTTGCGCCCATGGAGTCAGAGTGGTCATTGTTGATGTTGATGGGGCCGGTCAGCGCGCGGTTGACGCACACAAGCACGACCGGCTGGCGGGACGACGCGGTGACGTAGAGCATTTCGTACATCAGTGCAAGACCGCAGGAGGAAGTGGCGCACACGCTGCGCGCGCCGGCGGCTTCCGCCGCGAGACACACGGACATGGAGCTGTGCTCGCTCTCGACCGTGACAAATTCGGTGTGAACGCTGCCGTCCGCAACATACTGGGAGAAGCACTCCGGGATGTCGGTGGACGGCGTGATCGGGAACGCGCCAAAGACGTCCGGGTCGACCTGCTTCATCGCGTAGGCAACGGCTTCGTTGCCGGAAAGACAGGTATTCATTATGCTTCACCTCCGCTTTTCATTGTGATCGCGTCAAACGGGCAGACCGTTGCGCAGATGCCGCAGCCTTTGCAGTGCATGAAGTCAAAGTCGAGCCGCTTGCCAGCCTTGACCGGAATGGCAACATCCGGGCAGAACGGGACGCAGAGCATGCAGTGCTTGCACTTATCGGCATCGAAAACCGGCGTATTCGTGCGCCAGGAGCCCGTGTTGACCAAGGCGGCAGTGCCGCCCTCGTAGATCTCTCCGCCGGGCGTCAGACCCTCCAGCGGCGTATCGAGATCAATGTCCTTTGCGTAAATCATCCCTCGCGCACCTCCTCAAATGCTCTTTTCAGAATTTCCATGTTTCCCGCGATGACCTGGGGCTTGGTGGCAAACTTATGCTTGAAAGAGTCCTCAATGTCGGCGTAAAAATCCTCCGTCGGTAAAACGCCGCTGATTTTCACGGCTGCCGCAAGCAGCGCCGTATTCGGAAAGTTTTTGCCCAGGACCTCTTCGGAGATCTTCCGCGCGTCGAGCGTGCAGACGCGGCCTTCATAACCCGGGAGCTTTTTGCGGAGCTCTGCCGGTGTCTCGGAGCTGTTCACGATGATCGCGCCGGTCTTTTTAAGTCCGGCAGTCACAGGGACGCTCTCGAGCAGCGTCTCATCGAGCACAACGACGTAATCGGGGTCATAAATGTTGGAGTGTACCGGGCAGCGCTCAGCGCAGATGCGGTTATATGCCGTAATCGGCGCGCCCATGCGTTCCGGACCGTACTCCGGGAAGCCCTGCACAAATTTCCCCTGCCGGCCAGCCACCTCTGCCAGCATCAGGCAGGCGGATTTTGCACCCTGTCCGCCGCGGCCATGCCAGCGGATCTCTGTCATTTTGCTATTCGCCATCGTGATGTTCCTCCATTGCGTTATTTTGCGGAAAATACAAAAAAGGCCTTCGTTCCGCAAGGGACGAAGACCTTTATAGTCGTTCGCTATACCACCCATGTAGCGTACCATCATACGTTTTCCATTTACGGCGGAATACCGTCGGAGCCTACTCAACAGAATCTGTCTTTGGGTCCGCAGCTCGGGAGGGATGTTCCGCTTCGCTCTACTCGTACCGGGCTCACACCATTCCCGGCTCGCTTTGCCTTTCGGGGCGAAACGTACTGTCTCCGTCAATGCTTTTATTGGGATATTGAATTTTGCTTTCTCCGTTTAGCCGGTGAAAGATTGTTTTTAATATAAACTCCGAGCGGCTCTTTGTCAAGTCCTCTTTCGCTTTTTGTAAGATTGAACACTTTCTTTGCTCCGCGCCTTCTTCCGCACAGGCATTTTGAAGAAAAAAAGAGAAGAAAAAGCTTTTTCGCCGGAAGACTCTGTGTTATACTCAACGCATATACAGCGTCCAGAAGAATCGCTCACGTACCATATAAAGGAGAAACGTCCCTATGCGCATTTACAAAAATGTCAATGCTCTTCCACTCGGAAAAGCCTCCGACAATGTGACGCCCGGGTGCATCGTTTTGGAGGGCGGCGCCTTTCGCGGCGTCTACACCTCCGGCGTGCTTGACCGGCTCATGCAGTCGGACATCAACATGGAATGTACCATCGGCGTTTCCGCCGGCGCGATGAACGGCTTCAACTATCTCTCCGGTCAGATCGGCCGCTCGGGCCGCATCAACCTCACCTACAGGCATGACAGCCG
>JBMNPV010000077.1:0-8527 GCA_050943775.1 Oscillospiraceae bacterium | reverse complement strand
AGAGGGTCTCAATCCCGGAAGGACTCAAGCTCACGACGGACCTCGGCTGCGTTCGGGGGGCCGAAATGGTCGTTCTAGCGACGCCGAGCTTTGCCGTGCGCGAAACAGCAAAAAAAATGGCCCCCCTGCTCGACGCGGAAACGGTCGTTGTTTCGGTATCAAAGGGCATCGAAAACGGCAGCTTCCTGCTGCTTACGCAGGTCATCGAGGAGGAGCTGGGCGGGAAAAACGTCGTTGCGGCGCTCTCCGGCCCCTCCCATGCGGAGGAGGTCGGCAGGCGGGTGCCGACGGCGGTGGTCTCCGCCTGCAGCGATCTCAAGGTCGCCGAGTGGGTGCAGGACGCTTTTATGAATGAACGTTTCCGCGTCTATGCTTCGGATGACATCATCGGCGTTGAACTCGGCGCGGCGCTCAAAAACGTGATCGCCCTGTGCGCGGGCTGCTGCGACGGCATGGGTTACGGCGACAATACGAAGGCAATGCTGATGACCCGCGGACTGACGGAGATCGCGCGCGTCGGCGAAAAAATGGGCGGACGCAAGGAGACCTTTGCGGGTCTGACGGGCATGGGCGACCTCATCGTCACCTGCACGTCGATGCACTCGCGGAACCGCCGCGCGGGCATTCTGATCGGACAGGGCGTGGAGGTCCACGAAGCCATGAAACAGGTCGGCGCGGTGGTCGAGGGCTACTATGCTGCTGCGGCGGGTTACGCGATGGCGCAGAAATTCGGCGTTGAAATGCCGATCATGGAGGCGGCATACAACGTTCTCTACAATGGCGCGCCGGTCACGGGAGTCCTTAAAATGCTGATGACCCGCGAGAAGAAAAACGAAATCGAAGAAAGCTGGCTGTGAGCCTGTAAAAACCGCCCCGGAGTCGATAGACTTCGGGGCGGTTCGCGTTTATAGAAGTTTTTGCAGCGCGATCGAAAGCTGGTCCGGGCAGGAGGTGCCCCTGCCGCCGCAGTCGATACCATGGAGGCGCTCAATGGCGTCTTCGACTTTCATGCCGACGACGAGCCGGGAGATCCCCTGCAGATTTCCGTCGCATCCGCCGATGACCTGAAAGTCGGTGATGATACCGTCCTCCGCCGAAACGGTCATGTGGCGGGAGCATACGCCGCGCGGATCGTATTCAACAGTCATTTGTGTTTACTCCGATGTTCGATTACTTGAGGAAACCGTCGATAATCGCGGCCTCGGCCTCTTTTTCGGTGAGGCCCAGCGTTTCGAGCTTGATGATCTGCTCTCCGGCGATCTTGCCGATGGCGGCCTCATGGATGAGGTTCGCGTCGACGCAGTTGGCGGAGATCTCCGGTGTGGAAACGACTTTGCCGTGATCCTTGATGATCGCGTCGCACTCGACATGGCCGAAGCACTCGTTGTTGCCGTAGACCTTAGAGACAAAGCGCTGCTCCGAATTTTCGGTTGCTACAGAGCGGGAGGTCACCTGCGTGCGGCTGCCTTTTCCGTTGAGATCTACGACGAACTCGGTCTCTGCGGTCTGGTGGCCGTGCGTCATGATCTTTTCAAGAACAACGAGGCTCGCGCCGTTGTCGAGCTCGCCGCTTGTTTTACGAATGGTGGAGTCAACGCCCTTGATCTGTGTGGTGCGCATCTCAAGGGAAGCGTTTTTACCGAGATGGACCTCCGTGACCGGGTCGAGAATACGCTTGCCTTCGCCGTCGCCCTCGCCATAGTGCTTTTCAAGGTAGAGGACCTTTGCGCCCTCTTCAAGGAAGAAGCGATGGATGCCGTTGTGGTGCGTCTCGTTGCAGCCGTCGTTGTGGATGCCGCAGCCGGCGTTGATGATGACATCCGCGTTCTTGCCGATGTAGAAATCGTTATAGACCTTGTCGTCAATGCCGCTTTCGGTGATGACGACGGGGATGCTGACCGTTTCGCCCCTCGTTTCCGCGCGGACATAGATGTTGATGCCGGGTTTATCCTCCTTGCGGATAATGTTGATGTTGGGCGTCACATTAATTTTGACGGACTGACCGTTTTTACGGAGCGAAAAAGCTCCGGTCGGGACGCCATCGAGATCGGAAACTGCCTTTAAAAGGTTCCGATCGACTGTTCCAAGTTCAAAATCTGCCATTTTCGTTCCCTCCTTACATCTTGCGGCAGGCCTGCATGGTGAGCAGCTCTTCGAGCGGCTGACCCTTGGACACGACCTTTTCGATGCGACCGTCCGTCAGAAGGATGATCTCGTCCGCAATGCGGAGGATGCGCTCCTGATGGGAGATGACGACGATGCTGCCGGACATATCCTGCTGCATCTGGTTAAATACGCTGATGAGGTTGTTGAAGCTCCACAGGTCGATGCCGGCCTCCGGCTCGTCGAAGATGGTGAGCTTTGCGCGGCGCAGAAGCACAGAAGCGATCTCTATACGCTTGAGCTCGCCGCCGGAGAGATCCCCGCTGACCTCGCGGTCAACGTAGCCGTTGGCGCACAGGCCGACGGTCGCGAGAATGTCGCAGACCTCGTTGAAGGAGAGCTTGCTTTTGGAAGAGAGATTCAGAAGATCGTGGACCGTGACGCCCTTGAAGCGAACGGGCTGCTGAAAAGCAAAGGCGATCCCTGCCCGGGCGCGCTCATCGATGGGCCAGTCCGTGATGTCCGTTCCATCGAAGATGATCTTGCCACTGTCAGGTTTATCGATGCCCATGATGATTTTCGCGAGTGTGGATTTACCGGAGCCGTTCGGGCCGGTGATGGCGACGAACTTGCCGGGGTCGAGCGTGTAAGAGACATCTTTGAGGATGTGCTTACCGCCGGCGCTGAAATTTATATCTTGCAGTTCTAACATGAGGCATGGTTCCTTTCTGTATGGTTTTCATGCAAATGGCGAAAACACGCGTTTATGTAGGAATTATAACACGCTCATGTGGAAAAATCCAGTACCCGGAAAGCGGCAGGGCGGCATTTGAAATCTTTATTTTTTTGAAATTTTTGATTGCTGCTTCAAATCCGCGGGGCGGCGTGATAAAATACTATACAAATTCAGCAAAATATGCCTCGGCAAACTCTGATCGGAGGACAGAACATGAAAGTAACCTTTCTTGGCGCGACACACGAGGTCACCGGAAGCTGCACGCTTATCGAAACGGCAGGCGCAAATATTCTTGTCGACTGCGGTATGGAGCAGGGACCGGACCTTTTTGTCAATCAGGAGATCCCGGTAAACCCCGGCAACATCGACTGCGTTCTTGTCACCCATGCGCATATTGACCACTCCGGCAATCTGCCGCTGCTGTGCAAAAACGGCTTTAAGGGCCGCATTTATGCAACAGAGGAGACTGCGCACCTGTGCGAGATCATGCTGCTCGACTCGGCGCACATTCAGGAATTTGAAGCCGAATGGCGCAACCGCAAGGCCAAGCGCTCCGGCGGGCCGGCTTACGAACCGATCTATACGATCGCGGATGCGCAGTGTGCCATCGCAAAGCTGCAAGGCACAAAATACGGCGAAAAAAAGCAGATCGCGGAGGGCGTGTCCATCCGCTTCAACGATATCGGCCATCTGCTCGGCTCGTCCTGCATCGAGATTTGGATCACCGAGGGGGACGTCACGAAAAAGATCGTTTTCAGCGGCGACGTCGGAAACCTCGACCGCCCCTTCCTGAACCCGCCCCAGAAAATTTCCGAAGCGGATTACCTCGTTATCGAATCGACCTACGGCGACCGGCTGCATGAGCCGCCCGTTGACCTCGAACCGATGCTTGCGGAACACCTGCAGCGGACCTTCGACCGCGGCGGCAATGTTGTTATCCCGGCGTTTGCGGTCGGCCGCACGCAGGAAATTTTGAGCCTGCTGCGCCGCATCAAAGACGATCATCTTGTCAAAGGGCACGAAGGCTTCCCGGTCTATGTCGACTCTCCGCTCGCAAACGAAGCCACGGGGATTTTTCTCCAGAGCAACCCCGAGGCGTTCAATCAGGAAACGCGCGAGCTCTTCAAGGCGGGCATCAACCCGCTGGTTTTCCCCGATCTGAAAATTTCTGTTTCCTCAGACGAATCCAAGCAGATCAACTTTGACTCGACGCCGAAAGTCATCATCTCCGCCTCCGGCATGTGCGAAGCGGGCCGCATCCGGCACCACCTCAAGCACAACCTCTGGCGCAAGGAATGTCTGATTTTGTTCTGCGGCTATCAGTCCGTCGGAACGCTCGGACGCAGCCTGCTCGACGGAGCGAAGGACGTCAAAATCTTCGGTGAACCGATCCAGGTCGAGGCCGAGATCGCGAAGCTCCCGAATATGAGCGGCCATGCGGACAAGCAGGGCTTGATCGACTGGATCGCCGGCTTTGAAAAAACGCCGGGAATGATCTTCGTCAATCACGGCGAGGATCAGGTCGCGACGGCTTTCGGCCAGACGCTGCGCGAGACCTTCCCTGTAAATGTCGCAGTGCCGTACAGCGGCACCTGCTATGATCTTGCGACGGGAGCCTGCCTTGTCGAGACAAAGGGGATCCCGGTCGAAAAAAGGACCGGACGCATGGGTCCCGGGGACGAGCGCGCCGCGAAAGTCTTTGCCCGTCTTATCGCCTCCTGCGAGAAACTTCTGCGCGTTGCGCAGAGCTGCAAGGGCATGGCCAACAAGGAACTCGCCAAATTTGCCGATCAGGTCGACGCGCTTTGTGACAAGTGGAGCCGATAAGAACGGAAACGGGATGCCGCTCTGGCGCATCCCGTTTTCATTTAAATTGCTGCGTAAAGGCGGACACTGCATGAATATTGCACTTCATTATGAGGAATACGGCAGCGGAGCACCGCTGATCCTTTTACATGGGAACGGGGAGGACAGCACATATTTTCGCGGTCAGATCGGGCCGCTGTCGGCTTTTTACCGCGTAATTGCCGTGGATACGCGCGGGCATGGGCGATCTCCGCGCGGGAGCGCGCCGTTTACCATCGGACAGTTTGCGCGGGACCTCGGAGACTTCATGGACGAGCGCGGCATTGAAAAGGCAGATCTTCTCGGTTTTTCGGACGGCGGCAACATTGCGCTCACATTTGCCCTTAGCGCGCCGGAGCGGGTGGAAAAGCTTGTGCTGTGCGGCGCAAATTTGTTCCCGGCGGGACTCAAGCCGCTTACGCTTTTCGGCATCGACGCCGCGTGGGCCTTTCTCACGCCGCTCTCGCCGCTGAGCCTGCGTATCCGACGCCGGGCGGAGCTGCTGCGCCTGATGGCACGCGAGCCGCAGATCGACCCGTCGGCGCTTTCAAAAATAACGATGCCGAGCCTTGTCGTCGCCGGGACGCGGGACGTCATTCGCGAGCGCCACACGCGCCTCATCGCGGAGTCTCTGCCGAATGCGCGCCTTTGCATACTGCCCGGCGGCCATACCGTTGCGGCGGAGGACCCGGAGCGCTTTAACCGCGCGGTACTCGAATTTTTGGGCGAAGCATAAAACGGCCCGCCGGCGCTTGACCGGCGGGCTTTCCGATTTTTAAAGGGTGCATTGCTCCAGCAGAAAGCGTGCGAAACGCTCCATTGCCTCCTGCGCCTTTTTGATCGGGAACATCTGATAGACATGCCACATGTTCCGCGCGACCTCAAGCGCGCAGGGAACGCCTTGAACGCGCATGCTGCGCTCAAGCGATTCCGCGTCGGAATACAGGATCTCGTGATCGCCGACCTGAATGAGTGTCGGTGGAAAACCGTCGAAGCTGCCGAAGAGCGGCGAGAGAAACGGCGAGGCGTAGTCTCCGTCCGGGGCGTAGACCGCGCGGACAGCGTCGATGTAGTCGGGCGTGAGCATGGGGTCGACCGAACTGCGTTCCCGGTAAGAAGCGCCGCTCATAGTCATGTCTGTCCATGGGGACATCAAAAAGAGCGCGCCGGGCAGCGCCTGCGAAGCCGCACGCAGACGGTGACACAGGACCAGCGCGAGATTTCCGCCCGCCGAGTCACCGGCAACGACGATGTCCCCGGCGCCATAGCCCTGCCGGAGGAGATAGTCCCAGGCATGAAGTGCGTCTTCGACGGCGGCAGGAAAGGGGTGCTCCGGGGCGAGACGGTATTCAAAGCTCAGTGTATCAAAGCCGGTCGCGCGGGTCATTTTCGCGGCAAGCACACGCGAATAGCCGAGGTTGCCGCTCGTGTAACCGCCGCCGTGGCAGTAGAGGATGGCATGGCGGCTGCCGTGCGCGGTCCGGAGCCGCGCCCACGACGCGGCCATGCCGTCGAGCGAGAACGTTTTCCATGAGATACCGGCGGCGGGAGCGGTCAGACGGCCGAGAATTTCCTGATTGCGGCGCTGCTTTTCAAGCTCCTCCGGGGTCATCTGCCCCGGAGAAGTCATGCTGTGCAGCGCCTTGAGCGCGCGCATCAGCGGGGCGAGCCGCTTTTGCTCTGCCGCCTCGCGCGCGGAGGGAGGATGCTCTTTCCAAATCTCCATAAGTCTCCGTTTCTCCGGCCGGAAGGCCGGCATAGGGGCTTTTGCTCTGCCGATACGGATAGGATTATTCCATATTTTAATAGTATATCACGCTTCGACACAAAAGGAAAGATATGTTCGGCACCTGCCTTGCGCGGCTCCGCATCCTGTGGTATAGTGGCGACAGAAAATACGCTGCAAGGACAGTATATGCGGAGGGAGACGGTCATCTGTGAGAAAAACGCAGCCCCCCTGGTACAAAATGAACAGCGCGGCTGTCCTGTATTCCGCACTGCAAAGCGAGAAATACTCGGCCACCTTTCGCTTCTCGGTGCTGATGACCGAACCCGTCGACGCGGCGGCGCTTCAGCGCGCTGTTGACCGCACGATGCCGCGCTTTCCGGGCTTTGCCATGCGGATCCGGCGCGGCGCGTTCTGGCATTACCTTGAGCCGAACCTGGCGCCCGGCCCTTTCGTGAAGGAGGACGTTTCCGACCCATGCCAGCCCTTCCGATTTGAGGAGGACAACCACTGGCTCGTCCGCTTTTACTACTATGGCCGACGGATCTCCATTGAAGTTTTCCACGCCCTGTCGGACGGGACCGGCGCAATCATCTTTTTTCGCACACTGCTTGCGGTCTATCTGCGGGAACTGGGCTATGCGATCCCGAACGGCGGCGGCGTGCTCGATGTGGACGCACCGCCCCTGCCGGAGGAACTGGAGGACGCGTATTCGCGCTATGCGGGCACGCACGCGAAGAAGATCTCGTTTTCGCCCCGCGCCTTTCCGAATACCGGAACGCCGGAGCCGTTTTACACCTTTCATGTGACGATGGGCTTTCTTCCGGTGGACAAGCTTCACGCGCTTGCAAAGGAAAACGGCGCGTCGATCACCGAATATCTCGCGGCGGTGCTCATTTCGGTGCTTCTTGAGCAGCAGCGCAACCGGAAAAGCTACCGGCAGCGCCCCGTGACGCTTGCCGTCCCCGTCAATCTGCGGGCCTTTTTTTCGACGCAGACGCTCGGAAACTTCATTACCACGATCAGCCCCGGCATCGACCCGGAAATGGGGGAGTACAGCTTTCCGGAAATCGTTGCGCAGGTGCACAACTATATGAAGCTGCACACCAACCGGCAGGAACTGCGTTCGACGATTACCCAGAACGTCCGTTTGACGCAAAATCCCTTCGTGCGTGTCATACCGATGTCCCTCAAAATGCTGCTGATGGCGAAGAGCTACCGCATTCAGGCCGTCAATCCCTATTCCTGCACCCTGACGAACGTCGGCCCTTTCCGGGTGCCGGATGAAATGGCACCCCATATCGAGACGATGGAAGTTATTCTGGGACAGGCCGTTGTGCCCCGCCCGCACTGCGCCGCGATCAGCTACGGCAACACCATGGAGATCACCTTTGCCGGCACGCAGAAGCAGACCGACACCGAACGGGAGTTCTTCCGTTTTCTGGTCCGGCAGGGCATCCCCGTCCGAATTGAGAGCAACCGCTGAAAGGAGGCGTCGAATATGTCCTATTGCGTCAATTGCGGAGTGGAGCTAAACGCCGCCGCCGCTGCCTGTCCGCTCTGCGGTACGCCCGCGTGGCATCCGGAGAACGAACAGCCCGGCGAGCCATATTTTGCAACAAAACGTCCGGACGTAGACCGCGCGCCCCGGCGCACGCTTGCCATGATCCTCACATCCATGCTGGTGTCGGTCGTGATTTGCTGCGGCCTTCTCAATCTGCTCTATAACCCGAAAGACGCGTGGTCATTGTATATCATCGGCGCGGCGATGCTTTTCTGGATCTGGTTCGTGCTGCCGCTGCTTGTCCGCTGGCCGACATTTCTGAAGCTTACAGCGGATGTCGCTGCGATCGGATTGTATGTCTATCTCATCTCGATCAGCGTCGGCGGAGCGGACTGGTACGAGGGGCTTGCACAGCCGCTGCTCATTTACATTGTGGCGCTCGTTTTTCTGCTGAGCTTTCTGCTGCGCGGCGGGCGGCACTCCCGTCTCACGACGCTTTCGCTCGCGATCGGCTTTGTCGGACTGCTGCTGCTGGGCGTTGAATATTTTGTAGACCTCTATTTTACGAGCGAATGGGTGCCTGAATGGTCCCTCATCGCGGCGGCGATCAGCG